>CAZCOV010000046.1:19478-24137 GCA_964499975.1 uncultured Thermoanaerobaculia bacterium | reverse complement strand
CGCAGGTTGTTCGTGGACAGCTCGAGAACGCGAAGCGACCCCTGCGCCAGCCTCTGATGGTATCGCAGGTTCTGGTCCGCCGTCACGAACACGTCGAAGGCCTCCGCAGCCTGCCGCAGCAGATCTCCGTTCCGACCGCAGTTGACGGCAACGTCGGCGGACAGACGAGCCACTACTTCAAGTTCACCGCCCAGGCGGGACAGGCACTTTCGTTGGAGGTCCTCGCGCGCCGCATCGGTTCGGCCCTCGATCCGGTGATTCGCATTCTCGACGCGAAAGGCCGCGAACTCGCCAGCGGATCTCTGCCCAAAACAGACTAGGCCGCTGCCTGACCCGTTGCCTCCCAGTTTCTGATAGCAGTTTCCAACAGCGCCTGCAGCGCCTCTAGCGTCTGCAGCGTGGAGTTACTCATCGCAGCGGCATCTGTGTTAGCCTCGGCGCCGGACCGCCCGCAACCTGAGATTTGAGGAGAACATGAGCCCCCCCTTACGCCCACCCACGGACTCCGTCGCTGAGTTCACTCTGCGCGCTGCCCTGGCCGGAATCGTCTTCGGTATTCTGTTCGGTGCTGCCAACGCCTACTTGGGGTTGCGCGTAGGACTGACGGTTGCGACTTCGATCCCGATCGCGGTCTTGACCGTGGCCTTTTTCCGCGCCCTTTCCCGTTTCTGGGACCAGCGCTCGGAGAGCATGATCCTTGAAGCCAATTTGTCGCAGACGATCGGTTCAGCGAGCTCTTCTCTCGCAGCTGGGACCATCTTCACCATCCCTGCGCTTTTCTTGTGGGGACTTGCCCCGCCTTTTTGGCAAGTGGCGACCTTGGCATTTTTGGGCGCGATCTTGGGGATCACCGCGATGGTGCCCCTGCGCCGCTTGCTGATCGTGCGCAGCGCGGCCGAGCTCCCTTATCCGGAAGGCACGGCTTGCGCTGAGGTCTTGCGCGCGACGGCTGCTGAGGCCAGAGGCGGGCGGTGGATTTTCCTGGGCCTGGCAGTCGGTGCTGCGATCAAGTTGTCGCTCGGCGGGCTCTGTCTGATCCCGTCGGAGCTCGCTGCCCATCTTCCGGTGTTGCCCAAAGCCGAGCTCACCCTCGAGATCGCGCCAGCGCTCCTCGCGGTCGGCTATATCCTGGGGTACCGCCAGTCAGCAATCATGGTTTCCGGCAGCCTGATCTCAGCACTCGCGATCACCCCCCTGATCTCGCTCGTCGGCGAAGGCTTGACCGGCCCCCTCTTTCCCGAAGCGACGACTCCCATCCGCGATCTTTCTGCCGGGCAGATCTGGTCGCGCTATGTACGCTACATCGGCGCTGGCGCAGTGGCTGCCGCTGGCATCGTCACCGTGATCCGGTCGCTGCCGACCATGGTGCAGTCGCTCTCCGCGGTCCTTCAAGGACTGCGACGGGACGGGCAAACCGATGCCGGGACAATCGCGCGCACGGATCGCGATATCCCCGGCTGGATCGTGCTGGCCGGACCCGCAGTGGTGGTGGTGGCCCTGGCCTTCATCCCCGGCCTGCTCGCTGGTGAAATGACCTTTGTACCACGGCTTTTATCTGCATTGGGTGTGGGCATTTTCGGCGTCTTGTTCGTGGTGGTGTCGTCGCGCATCGTCGGGCTGATCGGGGTGTCCTCCAACCCCACTTCCGGCATGACCATCGTCACCTTGCTCGGGGTGTCGCTGGTCTTTGTCCTCTGCGGCTGGACCGACCCTTCAGCTCGGGCTGCGGTCTTGACCGTGGGCACGGTGGTCTGCATTGCCGCTTCCAAAGCCGGGGACATCTCTCAGGATTTGAAGACCGGGTTCTTGGTCGGCGCTACTCCTGCGCGCCAGCAGTTCGGTCAATTCCTCGGCGCAGCTTTCGCCTGCTGGGCAGTGGCTGGCACCGTGCTGCTGCTCGGTGAAGCGTTCACCTTTGGCTCGAAAGAACTGCCCGCGCCGCAAGCAACCCTGATGAAAACGGTGATCGAAGGGGTCCTCTCAGGAGCCTTGCCCTGGGGACTGGTCGGCACCGGCTCGGCGCTCGCGCTCTGTACCATGCTCGCGGGTTTGCCCGGCTTGGCTTTTGCGGTCGGCATTTACTTGCCTCTGGGCACTTTGACCCCGATCTTCCTCGGCGGACTGGTGCGCCGCGTGATCGAGTCGCGCCAGCAAGAGGCCGAGAACAAAGCCGAGAACAAAGAGGGCGATGCGGGGGTGCTCGCCGCTTCTGGGTTGATTGCCGGCGAGGGCCTCACCGGAGTGGCCATCGCTTTTCTGGTTGCGGTCAAAACCAAGTGGCCCGAGTTCGGTTTCAGTCAACTGCTCCAATCCTTGCACTTTGCGGAACGCGGTTTTGCCCACTTGAGTGGGAGCATTGCCATTGCAGCCGGGGTCGCGTTGGTTTTGGCCGTGGCTTATTTCCTCTACCACGCCAACCAGAGCACCTCCGGCAAGATGACGAGTTGAGCGAATGAACCAGGGGTTGACCGCGGTCCCCGGCATCCAAGTGGGGCATGCCGAGCTGACCCTTCGCCCCACTGGCTGCACGGTGGTGCTCACCGAGCAGGGTGCGGTCGCCGGAGTGGACGTCCGGGGCGGGGCTCCAGGCAGCCGGGAGCTGGCGCTGCTCGACCCGGTCAACACGGTCGAGCAAGTGCATGCGGTCGTGCTCGCCGGGGGCAGTGCTTTTGGCCTCGACGCGGCTTCTGGGGTGGTGCAGTTCCTCGCCGACCGCGGCATTGGTTTTCCCACTGGCGTGGCCGTGGTCCCGATCGTCCCTGCCGCGATTCTCTACGACCTGGCGGTCGGCGCCCAGAATCACCAGAATCGCCAAAATTGCCGTCTCCCCTGTCCCGATGCCGATACGGGTTGGCGGGCGGCGGCAGCAGCCACTTCGGGTCCGATCAGCGAAGGCAGTGTGGGCGCTGGGGCAGGCGCGACGGTGGGCAAGCTCGCGGGCCTGGACCGGGCGATGAAAGGCGGCCTCGGCAGTGCCACGATCCGCCTCGAAAACGGGCGGATCGTGGCTGCGCTGGTGGTGGTCAATGCGGTGGGGGACGTCATCGACCCGGCCACCGGCAGCGTAGTCGCCGGCACTCGCACCCCTGATGGCAAGGGCCTGGCGGATCTCCGAGTCCTGCTCCGCCAGGGGCTCGTGGAGAGTCCCCTGGCGGCACAAAACACCACCCTCGGAGTGGTCGCAACCAATGCCTGGCTGACCAAAGCCCAGGCCACAAAAATCGCCCAAATGGCGCAGGACGGCCTGGCCAGGACGATTTACCCGGCGCACACCCCATGGGACGGGGATACAGTGTTCGCGTTGTCGACCGGGGCACCGGGCAAAAATCCGCTCTCACCAACAGAATTGCTGACTTTGGGCGCACTCGCTGCTGATGCGATAGCCACTGCGGTGCTGCGGGCCGTGCGTCTGGCGCAAGGGCTGCCCGGCTTGCCCGCGGTGAGCGACTTCATGCGCTGAACCGCCGCCAGCTTATCCAACCAGTCGAAATTATTGATTTGCCTTCTTGATTTCTAGCCGCTACTGCTTGCTAAGATCGCGCCATGAACGGCCCAGAGCCGAAAGCCAGCTTGCTTCATTCGCTGATCGCCAGTGACCTCGATCTCGATGCCGCATTCTCGCGGGTCGCCGACGAAGCGGCCCCCGCCGAAGAGGTCACGGTTGTACGGGCCATGATCCCCGGCGAGGCCCTGTCCAACAGCGATGCGCTCCCCGAGTTGCTCAACTCCGTGCTCGCTGAATATGAGGAGATCGACCACCTCCTGCAAAGCTTGCACGAGCATGAGGCCACGCCCGCAGCGCCGCTGCCCCGCCCCAGCGTCGCAACCTTTTCAGCTGCCGAGCTGGGCAGCCAGCCCGCAGGGCTCGAACAAGCCTTGGTGCCGCTCGCGTCGGAAGCCGACCGTTTCGAATTCCTTTTCACTCAGGCTAAGTTGGCCCTGGATCGCCTCGCCACCTATCGGCTGAGCCGACAACCGGCGGATGACCTGGTCTCGAGCTTGCGCCAGCAGAAAAACTTGCGTTCTATCCAAGTGTTGGTCGAGTTCCTGCGCTCCTTGCACCAAGCAGCCGACTCCTTCGAGGCGCTCGCTTTGCCCCGCCCCCACATTCGCGACTATCTCACCCACCTTTACCAGATGCGGGACTGGAAAGAAATGCGCCGGCTGGTACATGTGCTCGAGAGCGCGGTCGAGAAGCTCCCCGCGGTCTGAACGTCGGCAGTCCTAGCCAGATTTGCCAAATCCATAAGCTTCGATAATTTGATACATAACCCGCACGATCCCAATCTGCGCAAGTTGGTCTTCTCCAGCCTGCTCACCGGCCTTACCCCCTTGATCCCGCTGCCCTTCCTCGATGACTGGTCGCGCGATTTCTTGCGCCGGCGCTTGGTCGGGGAACTTGCAGCCCGGCACCAGATCACCCTCGCCGAAGGGCAAGTCGAGCTCCTTGCGGGGGAGACAAAGCATCCACCGCGTGGATGTTGGCATGGCTGCCTGATCTCCCCGGCTTTGTCCCTGACCTTGACGGTCTTGCGCAAACTCAGCCGCAAGATCCTGATTTTCTTGGCGATCAAAGACTGCGCCCACGTTTTCTCAGAGTCCCTGAGCGCAGGTTACCTGCTCCACCATGCGTTCGCGTGGCACGCCGCTGGGGCGACC
>CAZCOV010000046.1:19046-19468 GCA_964499975.1 uncultured Thermoanaerobaculia bacterium | reverse complement strand
GTGTTGCCGCCGGTCTCGTTCAGGGACAGGTTGACCGGCGGTTCCGCCACCTCGCCGCTCCCAGCTCGTGAAATCCGCCAAGCGATGGAACTTACTCTGGCTGAGGTGGATCCTCGCCCCTTGGAACGCCTGGTCCGGCAAACGCTCACCGGCAGTCGGCGCCTGCTGGTCGGCGCTGCACGAGAACTGGCCGGGATGATGCGGAGGCTGAGGCATAGTCTGAAGAGCAGCCAATCCCCCTTACCCCAGAGCCTGCCAACGGAACGCGAAGAACAGCTGCTGGACTCTCTCGTCCGGCAGCTCGTGGACGGATTGGTGGTGGATTCCCGCCATTTGGCGTGCCTGCAGCAGGCACTCGCCGTCCACCTCGGTCGGTGGGGCAGTGGGTCGGATCACGATTCTTGCACCATTGTTTCCGAGCT
>CAZCOV010000046.1:6731-19020 GCA_964499975.1 uncultured Thermoanaerobaculia bacterium | reverse complement strand
GATCCTGCTTCCAACAACTTCCTGCCCCTGGCTAACACCCCTCTTCGAGACCGCAACGTGGGATTAATCCTTACAAATCGCGCACACTTCCTGACCCCGGCTCCTGGCGATGTCTGGAGGGTCTGGATGTCAGGCCGTTAAATGCTTTTTAAACATAAAGTGGCACCACGAACCCGATCCGAATCCTTGAAGCGTCCGCTAAATTTCTTCAAATGGATGTTTTTACGGACTTGACACAGCGGAGATTTGCGGTAGGATCGCTCCGCTTTAAGCATGGATGCCGAGCAGATGCCATGGCTTTCGCAGGTGTGGCAGTTGCTCAAACGTGGACCGCAACCTTCAAGCTCGCCTTCACCAGAGTTGCAGTAAGTTGAAGCAGCACGAAAGTGAAGCAGCGCACGTTGATCAGCACACCGTGAGACAGCACAACCAGAACCAGCACACCGTCATCTTTGTACCCCACGCCCGGGCCAAATTCCGGAAATGGCGCTTCACCTCACTTCAGGCTGGCCTGCTCCTTGGCATTCTCCTCTTCCTTTCCCTGATCGGAATCGTTTCGTCGATCGCTCTTTTCTCAGTGTCTTTGGATCGCAGCCAGCTGGCCCGAATCCAGCAGGAGAATCGCGATCTGCACGCGGTCACCGCAGGCTTCGAGAAAAGCATTGGCAACCTGGAGCAGCAGCTCGCCGATTATCAGGACCGCATCCACAAGCTGGCGATCGTTGCGGGCTTGGCTGAGCTCTCTCCGACCAGCGAGGCGGGCATCGGCGGCGGCGATCCGCAGCAGGACGAAGCCAACTTGAGTTCCGAGCTGCTCGCACTGGAAGCCCAGATCAGCCATCTCGATTTGGGCATGAATCTGCTCCAGCAGCGCTTCGACGAACGTCGGCTGCTGATCTCATCGACGCCCGCAATCGTCCCGGTCAAGGGGATTTTCACCAGCGGTTTTGGCGTGCGCAAGGACCCCTTTACGGGTCAGCCTGCCTTGCACCGCGGGGTTGATTTCATCGCTCCCCCCGGCCAGGATGTCTTTGCTACGGCTGATGGAATCGTCACTCATGCGGGGCGTGACGAGGGCTTGGGAATCGCGGTCTACGTCTCCCATGGTTTTGGCATTACCACGGTTTATGGCCACCTCTCGCGGGTTGCCGTGCAGCCCGGTCAGCGCGTCCGGCGCGGTGAGCTGGTCGGCTTCGTGGGTAACACCGGCCGTGCTACCGGCTACCACCTCCACTACGAAGTCCACGTCGACGGCAAACCCTCCAACCCTCTGGGTTACATCCTGACGGACGTCGATCTGTAAGTCGTTCGCGCAGCGACGGTTCGCGCGACGGCTCCAAGCGACGCTTCAAAAGCGGTTGAGCAGCTCGGCAGCGCGCCGGGCGAAGTAGGTCAAGATGACGTCTGCGCCCGCGCGATGGATTGCGGTCAAGCACTCGATCATCAGGCTCTGCCCATCCATCCAGCCGCGCTCGGCCACGGACTCGATCATCGCGTATTCACCACTCACTTGATAAGCCGCGAGCGGCAGCTCCACCACTTCCCGCACCCGGGCGATGATGTCGAGGTACGCCAGCGCGGGCTTGACCATCACCATGTCGGCGCCTTCGTCGACATCGAGCAGGATTTCACGCAAGGCTTCCCGCGAGTTGGCAGGATCCATTTGGTAGGTCTTCTTGTCACCATGGCGCGGCGCTGAGTCGAGGGCCTCGCGAAAAGGACCGTAAAAGGACGAGGCATATTTGGCCGAGTAGGCGAGGATCCCCACTTCCTCGAAACCCGCCTGATCGAGGGCGGCGCGGATCACCCCGACGCGACCGTCCATCATGTCCGACGGTGCCACCCAATCAGCACCCGCCGCAGCTTGGGCTACGGCCATCTGCGCCAAAACTTCAAGCGTGGGATCGTTCAAGATTTTGCCGTCCTGCACCACACCGTCGTGACCATCGCTCGAATAAGGATCCAGCGCAACGTCAGTGATCACCAAGAGGTCGGGCAAGGCATTCTTGAGTTCCTGCACGGTGCGCTGGAGGAGGCCATCGGGGTTCAAAGACTCACTCGCCCAAGGGTCCTTGCAGGCGTCCGCAAGCGCTGGAAAGAGCGCCACTGCCGGGACCCCAAGCCGGTGAGCTTCCCGCGCTTCTGCGACGAGCAGATCCCTGCTCAGCCGGGCGACTCCGGGCATTGAGCGGATGGGCTCGCGCCGATCTTTGCCTTCGATCACGAACAAGGGGTAAATGAAATGGCTAGGCTTAAGTTCAGTTTCCCGGACCAGCGCGCGCACGGCCGCGGTGCGGCGATTGCGGCGGGGGCGAATGGGTAAGTCGTACTTGGCTTTCAAGACGTCACTCATGATGGTCATGGCTGCTCATGAAAAGGGTTGTTCAGCGGACGACTCAACGGGTATCCCAAGGGTTAGCCAATCGCTACCGTCAGTCCGCAAGCTCGAAGATCATCCCTTCGGTTGCGTTCAAGCTGAGGTTGACTGGGCCTCTTTCGGTCTGGGGTTGCATGCGCAAGATCATTCCGCCAAAAGTCTGCCCAAAGACGAAGGGGCCCCACACCACATCGTGGGCAGAGCAGCCGTCCTCGCCGTGTTGGTAGAGCAAGGGAACCGATTGGAGGTGTTCTTGAATGACCCAACGGGGAGCTCCCAGGGCTTTTCCGACCAGCGACGCCCATTCCGACGGCGCGATGAAGCGGCCAATGTATACATCTTTTCCGCCCATGCTATTGGCGTTTTTGAGCACCAGCTCCTCGCGACGCGCCACGATCTCCTCCGCTGAAAGGGTCTGGTAGACCTGCTGTAAGCTGGGCGGGACGTCGATTGTGCGGGTCCAGGGGATGGCCTTTTCGATCAACGCGCGTTCGTCTGCCGAAACCCGGTCGGTTTTGGCCAGCATCGAGAGGATCGCCAGCATGCGCTTGTCATTGAGCAGCGAGCAGGCGGGGGAGTTGTAGAGCTTGACTTTCTGCGATTTGAAGCTGCGCAGCACGGTGCCTGGGTTCGACGTATAAATGGCCAGCACCACATGGATCCGATGCTGACCGAGTTTGAGACTGCCATCGCTTTCAAGGGAAAGCTGGTCGGGGGTACAAGCCAAAAACTGGCCTTCGGTCGATGCTCCAACTTCCCCGCAGGTTTTCCGGTAGGCGCTGCCAAAGACGCTAAAAGTCTCGGTCATGAGCGCCCGCCCCTCCCCTGGCGGCACGGCAAAAGCGATGTTCAACGGCAGGTGACGTTCTGGAAAAATCGTTCTTGCATCTTGCAAAATCGCCTTGAACATGACCTGCAAGGTGTCCGTGTAGCTGACGTTGAGCTGCCGGTCTTGGATGAACCTTGCGGTCAGCGGTGTCTGCCCATGCATTTCGGCCAAAAGCGCGGTTTCCCAGCCACCGAGATTGGCCATCAAGTTGAACTCGATACATTTGAAACCCGACGCTGTCAGCACGAAATCGCCGCGCGACATCCCCTCTTCGATGCCACTCGGTTGGCTCAGCCAAACCCGTGTCATGGCCGGATTGCCCACCCCATAGTAGCGGCTGATCGCTTCAGGATCATTGCCGAAGACCTTCTCGGGTATCCTGCGAATAAGGTTGCTCACGGCAACACTGATCGACTTCAACTCTTCCATTTTGCTGCGCCGAATGAACGTCGGCCAGGACTGCAGCATATTGATATGCACTGCGGAAGGTTTGGCAAAAAGCGGAAAATTCGCGCGACGGCGGTATTCAGGGTTCGCCAGCGCAAATTGGCGCAGTTCCCAGTCGACTGCGGAAAGATCGAGATGGGCAGCTTGGATGGCCGGGTCGTCGTTCAATTCACTTCTCCGGGTCAGCCCTTTGTGCCGACCAGTCCGCGGCTTGATTACAACCCCTCACGGCGGATGTCGTAGTGCTCCATCTTCTTGTACAGGTTGCTGCGCGGAGTGTCGACGGCCTGCGCGGTCTGGGTGACGTTCCAGTTGTTCTCTTCCAGCTTGTGGAGCAAGAACAAGCGTTCGGACACATCGCGGAATTCGCGCAAGGTGGCAATCGCCAGCAGGGATTCTGAGATCTCTGGGCGAGCACCTCCGGTCGAAGCGATGACGTCTGCCTTGGTGATCTCGGCGCCCGGGCTCAAGATCAGCAGGCGTTCGACCAGGTTTTTGAGCTCGCGCACATTGCCCTTCCAGGGCAGGGCCTTGAGGTGGTCGAGCGCCTCCGGCGTGAAGAGTTTGGGTCGGTAGTTGTTGGCCCGGGCATAGCGGGCGACGAAGTACTCGACCAAGCCCTGCAGGTCTTCGAGGTGCTCGCGCAAAGCTGGGGTACGGATCGGGATGACGTTCAATCGGTAAAAGAGATCTTCGCGAAACTTGCCATCGGCGATCTCTTGGGCTAGGTCCCGGTTGGTAGCTGCGACCACCCGCACATCGACTCGTACCGTGCCTGCTGCGCCGACCGGCTCAACCTCGCCGTTTTGCAGCACGCGCAACACCTTGGCCTGGGTGCGCGCTGACATGTCGCCGACTTCGTCGAGGAATATGGTGCCGCTGTCCGCTGCCACGAACTTGCCGATCTGCTTGCGGACCGCGCCGGTGAAACTTCCTTTTTCGTGACCGAACAGCTCGGACTCGATCAGTTCTTCGGGAATTGCCGCGCAATTGACCTGGACGAAGGGGCGATCTACGCGCGCGCTCTGACGATGGATGGCGCGCGCGACCAATTCCTTGCCTGTGCCGCTTTCACCGGTGACGAGCACGGTCGCAGGCGTGGGCGCTGCCCGCTCGATGGTGTCGCGCAAACGGCGCAGGGCCGGCGACTGGCCGAACAACTCGTCGGTTTCGTGGCGAAGCAGACGGTTCTCGGCGCGCAGCCGTTGACCTTCGATCGCATTGCGCAGACTCAGCACCACGCGATCGCGGGCGAGTGGTTTTTCGCAAAAATCGTAAGCGCCGCGACGGGTCGCTTCAACCGCTGTGGTCACATCGCCGTGACCGCTGATCACCAGGACCGGCATGTCATAGCCGCGTTCGCGGAAGGCGGTGAGCACTGCCAATCCGTCCATTTCGGGCATGCGGATGTCGAGCACGACCGCATCCGGGCTGGATTGGGCAACGAGCGACAGGGCCTGCGCTCCGCTGCCGGCTTCGAGCACGCCATAACCTTCGTACTCCAGGATCATGCGCAAGCTGTCGCGGATCGCGCGTTCATCATCGACCACCAGAACCGTCGCCCGAGCCGCGGTCGGACGTCCCGGTGCTGCGGGAAAATCATTCTTGTTGTTCATAGGCTTCGCAGTTTACCAACAACCTACGGTGATCCCAAAAAAAAGGCCGATCCGCTGGGATCGGCCGCGAGGAGGAGCCGCTGATGCGGTTTACGGAACCCGAACAATGGCAAAGAACGAGTTGGAAGTGTTGCTCCGTGGGTCGAACCGCTTCAAATAGAGCCGCAAGTAAGAACCTGAAGGGACTGCACGGACCATCCGTTCGAAGTCCTCAACCCCCTTGATCGGCTTCCGGTTAAGCTCGGTGATCAGGTCGCCGGGTTGCACCTGTTGCTCATAAAGCGGGCTGGTCGGCGCCACTTGGGTGATCCAGATGCCGTCCTGACTTTGCGGAATGCCATGGTTGCTGCGGATCGCGTCGTTCAAGTTCTGGTATTGCAGACCCAGCCACTCGATGGCACCTTCACCACCTTCCTCGTCCTGACGGAGCGTGCTCACCGCACCTGGCGTGGCGCGTTCGCCGAGGTCGACTCGCTTGTGGATGATCTCGCCGTCGCGGTAGATGCGCAGGTTGACCGATGTGTCGGGTTTGAGCGATGCCACGTACTCGATCAGGTCGCGGCTGTCTTTGACCTTGACGTCGTCGACCTGCAGGATGATGTCACCATGGACCACTCCGGCTTTGGCCGCCGGCTGACCTTCGACCGCCTCGTTGACCAAGACACCATCGGGTGAATCGAGTCCAAAGGCCTGGGCCTGCTCGTGGTCCAGTTCGGAGATCTGCACCCCGAGGTAGCCGCGGCGGACCGCACCATCCGTGCGCAGTTGCGGGAGAATCTGCTTCAAGGTGTCGACCGGAACCGCAAAGCCGATGTTCTCGGCGCCGAAGTTGATCGCGGTGGCAATGCCGACGACTGCACCGTGGAGATCAATCAGCGGTCCGCCCGAGTTTCCGAAGTTGATTGCGGCATCGGTTTGGATGAAGTTTTCGAGCGAGCGATCTGGGGTGATGTTGATGCTCCGCCCCTTAGCGCTGACCACTCCGACGGAAACCGAATTTTCCAGCTGGAGGGGGCTACCGATGACCATCACCCAAGAGCCCACGCGCAGCGAAGCGCTATTGCCCAAGTTCAGGTAGGGAAGAGGCCCTTCAGCCTCGACTTTGAGCAGGGCGAGGTCGGTCGCAGGGTCGTCGCCGATCACTTTCGCGGGATACTCACGATCGCCCAAGTGGACGGTCAGGCTGGTCGAATCTTCAACCACGTGATGGTTGGTGACGATCATGCCATCCGCGCTGATCACGAAGCCGCTGCCCGACGAGTCACGGCGACGTTCTTGCGGCTGTTCCTGCTCTCCCGGCCCCCGACGGCGGGGCCCAAAGAAGAATTCGAGGGGATCGGTCGGTTGCCGTTGGCGTCCGGTCTCGATCGTGGTCGCTTGAATCGAGACCACTGCCGGTGAGACTGCTTCGGCGAGATCCGCGAAGTTGGGCATACCGATGCCAGCGACGGGATCGGCGACATAAACGCCACTACTCGCAGCAGCGGACGAAGCAGGGGCGGGTGCCGCCATGGTCAGTGGCGTGAGGTTGGTGCCACCGGCGAGGACCATGCCAAAAGCCATCGCCCCAAAAACCAGGGCCAAAGTGAAGACTTGACGGGAGGTGTTGTGACGGCCCGCAGTGCTCTGCATCGAAACTCTCCTTCAACGTTGGTGCTTTTGCTCGCTTGTCTTGCGCTTGCCGCGCGGTCTGACTTTAGCTCGGATCCATTCCGCTCGGATCTACTCTCACCACCAGCGCGCTAGATGAACGCGCTGTGCGACGAGAGCCAGCAATTTTCCTGCCAGGGCGGCCCGATTCGCTAGCCCGCCAGCGCCGCATCCGAGCAGGTTGCGGGGCATAGATTCTGGTGCCAAAATGGCATTTCAGTGCAAAGCGGCCGCTGCTGAGCTCAGCTGGTTGCGGCGCCACGTGCCCGCAATTCTTCGATCACTGCATCAGCTTGGAAGGGCTGATGTAGGATTTGCGGCATGGTACGGACGGACGAACCGTGGGCGTTCTAGCCGGCTGCTCAGCGGCAGCGGGCATCCTGGCCGCTGATATCGGCGCTGCGAATACGCGCCTGCTGATCGCCCGGCTGGCATCGGGTCAAGCCGTGCCGGTCGCCCGCTGCGACGCGCGGAGCGGCAACGCAGTGCAGCTCAAGGCACGGATTCACGAGTTCGTAACCGCGGCTCGTGCGACTGCGAAGCTGGAACTCCTTGCTGCAGCCTTGGGCCTTCCCGGCAAGGTTTCAGCGGATCGCCGTTCCTGTGCGATCAGCTACCTCGATCCCGGCACGTTCGTCCCCTTCACCGACCTCTTTGCAGAACTCGGGATCGCTCAGTGGACCCTGCTCAACGATCTCGAATGCGGCACCCTGGGGCTCAACGGCTTGAGCCACCCACAGCTGCGCCAGGTCGGCGGCACTGAACGTCAGCCAGCAGCACAGCCACCTCCCCGGGTCCTGATCATGCCGGGGAGCGGACTTGGGTTTGGTCTCGCACTTGCGGGGCCACAGCCCCACCCATCCGAGGCCGGCGGCATCCTGGCTGCCCTGGACCTTGCCGATCCTGCGGAAAGCGCCATCGCCTCGCGCTTGGGTCGCCTGCGCCAAGGACAAGACTCTGAATCAGCACTACTCACCTACGAGACGTTGGTGCGCGGTCCGGCAATTCCCGAGATCTGCCTGGCACTTGCCGAGCTAGAAGCGCCATCTGAGTTGCCGCTGCTCAGCCCATGGCTAGCCGCGACCCCGCCGCAAGACCGACCCCGGCTCGTGGCCCGCTGGGCCGCGGGCAACGAGCCAACCCCACCCGCGGTGGTGGCCTGCGCTCGCCGCTGCTTCAGTTATTACGGACGTTTCCTCGGACGAGCAGCGCAGAGCGTGGTCCTCGCCATCTTGCCACGCGCGCTCTACCTGGGCGGCGCAATTGCCCGTTCCAACTGGCCGCTGTTCGGGAAGACCTTTGCCGCTGCCTTCCACCGTCACCCAGTCCATGGGGCGTACCTGCGTCAGCTTCCGGTCTACCTCGTGTTCGCCCCAGATCTCAACTTGAGCGGAGCCATCCGCAAAGCAGCTCTCCTGGCCGAGCCTCTCTAGTACACTCACCGCATGGAACCCTATCTCGACCTCCTGCGCTCCGTGCTCGAACACGGTGTCCTGCGCGAGGACCGCACGGGTGTCGGAACGCGGTGCCGCTTTGGGCATCAACTGCGCTTCGACCTGGCACACGGTTTCCCGCTGCTCACCACCAAACAAGTTCACCTGCGCTCCATCATCATCGAACTCCTGTGGTTCCTCCGTGGTGAAACCAACCTCGCTTACTTGCACCAACACGGAGTGACGATCTGGGATGAGTGGGCTGACGCGCGCGGTGAGCTAGGCCCCATCTATGGTTACCAGTGGCGCTCCTGGCCGGCTCCCGGCGGACGTCACATCGACCAGCTCGCGCAAGTCCTGGAACAAATCCGCAGCAACCCGAGCTCGCGTCGGTTGGTGGTCAGCGCCTGGAACGTCGCCGACCTTGAAGCCATGGCTCTGCCGCCCTGCCACACCTTGTTCCAGTTCCATGTTGCCCAAGGTCGCTTGTCGTGCCAGCTCTATCAGCGCAGCGCCGATCTCTTCCTCGGCTTGCCCTTCAACATCGCTTCTTATGCGCTCTTGACCCACATGGTGGCGCAGGTCAGCGACCTCCAACCCGGCGAACTGATCTTGAGCCTCGGCGATGTCCACTTGTACTTGAACCACGTCGAACAAACCCACCTGCAACTCAGCCGGACACCGCGTCCCCTGCCCACGTTGGTTTTGAATCCAGCGGTGGATTCGCTTTTCGGGTTCCGCTATGAAGACTTTCGCCTCGAAGGTTATAATCCACACCCGCGGATCCCTGCTCCGATTGCGGTTTGAGCCACCTGCTCAGGGCGCTGAGCGACTGGCCCAAGAGCCAGCTAAATAGCAGAGAAACGTCAACGATCGAGGTTGGTTGGGGAGAGATGTTCATGCCACCGTGGATCAACCTGATTGCCGCCTTGGCAGAAAATAGGGTGATTGGTCGCAATGGCCGCTTACCCTGGCACCTGCCACAGGACTTACGCCGCTTCCAAACTTTAACCCGTGACCATACCGTGGTCATGGGACGGCGGACCTGGGACTCGATCGGTCAACAGCCACTCAAAAACCGTCGGAACCTGGTCCTGAGCCGTAACCCCGGAATCGTGGCCCCGGGGTGTGAGGTCGTGCCCGACCTAGATACGGCCTTGGCCAAGGCAGAAGGGGAGGATGAGGTTTTCATCCTCGGCGGCGCTGATGTCTACCGCAAAGCCCTACCGCGGGCAGATCGCCTTTACCTCACCGTGGTCCACGCCGAAGTCCAAGGTGACGTGCTTTTCCCCGACTTCGATCTGGCGGATTGGCAGCTGATCGAGGAAATACCCTTTCTGGCTGACTCCAAGCACACCTATGCCTTCACTTTCAGGACCTATGACCGTCGCGATCGGAGGACAAAATGAGCAGCGGCAGACCCAGCGCTGCGGTCTTGTGTTGCACTCCGGAGTTCAAACCTGCGCTGGCAGCCCTGCTTGCGGGCTATGGGCTCGAGCTCAAACTGCTGCCAGACCACGCACCCATCCCCGGAAGCTACTGGGGAGCACCCGAAGCCGGTCTGGTGGGAACCACGGCCTACGTCCGGGCGGACACCCCGATCCATTCCCTGCTCCACGAAGCCTGCCACGCGATCTGTATGGACTCCGAACGCCGTCTCCACCTCGACACCGAAGCCGGTGGCGATGACGGCGAAGAGAGTGCGGTTTGCTATTTGCAGATCCTCCTCGCCGACCACCTCCCTGGCGTGGGCCGCCAGCGCCTGATGGCGGACATGGATCGCTGGGGCTACAGCTTTCGCCTGGGCTCGGCTTACGCCTGGTTCGAAGGCGACGCAGAAGATGCTCGGCACTGGCTGCAAGAGCATGGTCTGATCGATGGCCAGGATCGCGTCACCTGGAAATTGCGGCGCTAGTTGAACCCCTGCTAGACTGCCACACGACCTACACGGAGATCTCATGCTCAAGTGCTCGAAGCCCAGCCAGCAGAGAGTTTTCGCCGGACTCGCGGTGGCACTGTTGTGGGTCGCCTGCACCGGACAACCAGCTCCGCAAGTCAACGCCGCAGCGAATGCAGCGGGTCAGCGCCCACAACCCTCCTCGGAGTCCGCGCCGCCCTTGCCGCAAAGCCCGGCACAAGCAGATACCGCGGCTTTAAGTCCGGAAAGCGTACCGCCAACGGATGCTAACCCCAAGTATGCCAACACTTTGAAGTGGTCGACGGCAAGCGAAGTCGACAACTTCGGTTTTGATGTCTATCGGGCGGAGCGTGAAGAAGGCCCCTTCACGCGGATCAACCCTGAACCCATCGGGGGCGCAGGATCTACCGACCAGGCCAACTTTTATCAGTACGTCGACGATACGATCAATCCATATTTGACGTATTATTATTACATTGAAAGTATTTCTCTCGGCAACGAACGGGAACGGTTCACTCCGATTTTCCCCGCCAAACCCAAAATCCCAACACCCGCACCAACAGACAAAGAAGAAGGTCAGTAGCAGCTGCAACCGTCCGATATGGCATCACTGCAACTGTAGATCGCCTGGTAAGATATATAGTCGCGGCTGCAGCTCGCGACTACAGGCTGCTACTGCCGAAACAACAAGATGGTAAGCAAAGCTGATCAGGGTCCAAGATTTTGCAGAACGTGGACGCCCATGGTCGAGTCCACTTCGACGATGGCATCGTTGACCAGCGGGACGGTCAACTGCAGCTTGTACTCAAAGGGTTGGCCGGGATCACAAAGCACAATCTGAATCGTACCCGTCAACGGATCTTGGATATAACACCAGAAGCCACCAAATCCGACCGGCGCCTGGGGATCGCCTTGATGGGGCATGGGACAACCATTAGCGTTGGCGACTTGAGCTACTTGCTCATAGCTATTGACAATGGGATATTGACTGTTGGTTGAATGCATGGCAAACGAGGCAAAGGAATTCTGAACACAGCGACCAGCCGCGACGGCTCCGGCGATCCGCGCTCGATTACGAAAATGCTTCATGATGGGGATACAGGACGCAGCGAGCGCTGCAATCACGGCAATGACGATCATCAATTCGATCAACGTAAAGCCTGACTGTTTAGAGTATCCGCTGAGTTTTTTCACGAGCTTCTCCTCTTGTGCTTCCTGAGTAAAAACATTGAGACTCATTCCTGGCTGAAACAGACACAGATAACGGACACGAATAATAGACACGGATGATAGACACGGATGATAAACATCAATAGTAGACACATATATCCTATTGCCAAATTTTCCTTGGCGCACACCTCCTTCCGGGCTATGCTGGCAAGCCACGACACTCAACGGATGCCCGGTGGTCCAGCTTATTCTTATTTGGAACAGCAATTTAACAAAATAACATCACAAGCAAAACATCATAAGCAAAACATCATAAGCAAAACATCACAAGCAAAACATCACAGTACAGGCAATCGATCGTCCACAAGATCGATGCTGTCCCGAGGCAATTGCAAGGGCAATGCCATCGTGGTTTACAATTAGATCGATGACAAAAGGCCGCCACTGTGCGTCAGCAGCGGATCTTGACGACGGGATGATGCGAATCTTGCTGAAGGGATGCCACAGACTGGCAGGTGGAGATACCAGAAAATGTCAGCTACCTGTGAACTGTTCCATGATCAGCGCCCCATTGGTACCGCCAAAACCAAAGGAGTTGGTCAAGGCAGCCCTGATTGTGGCTTGCCGCGGGGTGTGCGGCACGAAGTCGAGGTCGGCTTCAGGATCCGGATGGTCGAGGTTGAGAGTTGCCGGCAGAACCTGGTGGGCAATCGAGAGGGCAAGAAATCCAGCTTCTAGCCCTCCAGCGGCGCCGAGCAAGTGCCCCGTCGACGATTTGGTCGACGAAACTGCCAGCTGGTAGGCGTGATCGCCAAAGATTTTCTTGGCCGCGAGAACTTCAGCAATATC
>CAZCOV010000046.1:0-6721 GCA_964499975.1 uncultured Thermoanaerobaculia bacterium | reverse complement strand
GTCCGTGGGGTTGAGCTCAGCGTCCTCCAAAGCGTACTGCATCACCAGAGCAGCGCCTTCACCTTGGGGGTCAGGAGCTGAAATGTGGTAGGCATCACCGCTCATGCCATAGCCGGTAATCTCAGCATAGATTTTGGCTCCACGCTTCTTGGCAAATTCCAGCTCTTCGAGCACGAGGATACCCGCACCCTCGCCCATGACGAAACCATCGCGGTCGCGATCCCAGGGGCGCGAAGCCTTCTCTGGCTCGTCGTTACGGGTCGAGAGCGCTCTCATGCTGGCGAAACCGCTAAAAGCGAGCGGGGTCAAGACAGCTTCGGTACCGCCCGCGATCATGGCGTCTGCATGACCGATTTGGATATGGCGGAAAGCGTCACCGATCGCATGCAAACCCGTAGTGCAGGCGGTGGCCGGTGCCGAGTTGGGGCCGCGTGCGCCATAGCGGATCGAAACTTGACCAGCTGCCATGTTGACGATCAGCGATGGGATGAAGAAGGGTGAGACCCGCTTGGGCCCGCGCTCCAGCAGGACCTTGTGCATCTCTTCGATGATCGGCAGGCCGCCCATACCCGAGCCGATCAAAACCCCCACTCGTCGGCTATTGCTATCATCGACGATCAGGCCGGAATCGGTCATTGCAAACTGAGCTGCTGCCATCGCGAAATGGATGAACATGTCGCTCTTTTTGATTTCTTTCCGATTCTCGACATAATCTGCAGGATCAAAACCCTTGACCTGTCCGGCAATGCGGCATGGGTACTCCGTGGCATCGAAGTGAGTCAACGGGCCGATGCCACTCTTTCCTTGGAGCAGGGCTTCCCAGGTCGCCTGGGTTCCCACTCCCAAAGGGGACACCAGGCCAACTCCGGTGACGACCACACGGCGGCAGTGGAAACTTTTCAGGGCGTGCTCCTTGTAGAAGGTCGGCTATCCGGTGGCCTGGTGTTGTTCGATGTAAGCGACGGCGTCGCGAACCCGACTGATCTTTTCGGCATCCTCGTCGGGGATTTCGAGCCCGAACTCCTCTTCAAAAGCCATGACCAGCTCGACGATGTCGAGGGAGTCCGCTCCGAGGTCGTCCGTGAAGCTGGCATCGGGCGTCACTTCGTCTCCGTCCACGCCCAGTTGCTCGACAATGATACTTTTCACCTTTTCTGATACGGACATAGGATTGCTTTCCTCCTGCCTATTTGAGTTTCAAGGGTACGACGGCCCCCGATTTCTAGCACAAAGGGACCTGGGAGTCCACGACGTTCCAGGACTTTCCTTGGACCGGTTTCAGATGTACATGCCTCCCGAAACATTGAGGACGTGGCCGGTCACATAGCCGGCTTCCTCACTGGCCAAGTAAACCGCTGCCGCAGCAATATCTTCGACGGTGCCGATGCGGCGCAATACGATGTTCTCGGTGAGCTGCTGGCGGGCTTTGTCGTCGAGTTGCTCGATCATTGCGGTCTGAATCAGGCCGGGAGCAATCACGTTGACCGTGATGTTGCGGCTCCCGATTTCGCGCGCTAGCGCCTTGGCCAGGCCGATCATCCCAGCCTTGGCCGCGGCATAATTCGCCTGGCCTGGATTGCCCATCAACCCGGTCACCGACGACACAAAAAGGATCCTGCCCCAACGCTTGCGCAACATCGCGCGAAGGAGCGACTTGGTGACCACAAAGCCCCCGGTCAAGTTGGTGCGCAGGACGTCGTCCCATTGTTCCAGGGTCATCCGCGCTAACAACCCATCGCGGGTGATCCCCGCATTGTTGACCAGGATGTCAATCTCAGCAAACTCGGCGGGCAAGCGTTCGAGTTGCTCCGGCAAGGTCGTGGGTTGCGCCAAGTCGAGCGTCAGTGCATAGGCTTCGCACCCAACCTGGCGCAAATCGGCGACCAGCGCGGCGAGCTTGTCCTGGCTGCGTGCAGCTACGACCACCCGTGCGCCTTGGGTCGCGAGCCGTCGGGCAATCGCTTCCCCGATACCTTGGGAAGCTCCGGTCACCAATGCCGTTTTGCCGTCGAGTCTGAACATTCTCTGGTCCTCTTGCAGTGTCCGTGATCAGCTCAAAGGAGGCTCTGGCCCCCAAAGAAATTCCTCTTGGCGGTGCAGCTCAGCCACCTTGGCGCGCACCTTGTGGTGCAGATCCGCAGCGCAATACTCGGCTGCCCGCCGGATCGCGCTGCGGATCGCCTTGGCGTTCGAGCGCCCATGGCCGATGAAACAGCCGCCTTCGAGACCGAGTAGGGGAGCTGCTCCATATTCGCTCCAGTCGAGGCGACGGCGAAAATTATAAAACGCCGACTGGGCCAAAAATGCCCCCACGCGAGAGACCAGGCTGCGCCGAAACTCTTGGCGCAGGAGAGAGGCAATGTAACTGGCCAGGGACTCGCTGCTCTTGAGCATCACGTTGCCAACGAAGCCATCGCAGACGATCACATCGACCGCTCCGCTGAAGACATCGCTGCCCTCGACGTTGCCGATGAAATTGAGCCCGGTTTTCTGCAGCACGCGGAAGACTTCGCGAGTGAAATCCGTCCCTTTGCTTTCTTCTTCACCGACTGACAAGAGGCCGACCCGCGGAGACGGCGTGCCGATGATCTCCTGCGCATAAAAGTGACCCATGACCGCAAACTGCCGCAAGTGAGCTGCCCTGGTCTCCAGGTTCGCCCCCACGTCGAGGACCACGGTTTGGCCGCGGCGATTGGGAAAAACCGCGGCGAGAGCGGGGCGATCCACCCCGGGGATCGTACCAATGACCATCTTGGCCGCCACCAAGGCTGCCCCGGTATTGCCGGCGGTGACCATGGCCTGGGCGCTCCCCTCTTTGACTAGGCGCGCGCAGACCCGCACGGAAGCTTCCCGCTTCTTGCGCACGGCCGTCGGGCGCTCTTCCATGGCGACCACCTCCGCAGCATGCTCGATCGTGATCAAGGGCTCTCGCCCAGGCTTGACTTCCGAGCGTAACACCACGCCGCGATGGCCCAGCCGACGCAGCTCAGCTTGCACCCGCCGCCGATCGCCGACCAGGATGATGCGGGTATCGTCGCGGGCTGCCTGACAGGCCCCTTCGACAGCTACCCGCGGCGCAAAGTCGCCGCCCATGGCGTCGACCGCAATTTGCATAGTGATCAAGAACCGCTCGAATTCAGAGCCGACGTTCAGATATCGTCCTTGACCTCGATGACCTGCCGTCCGCGATAGTAGCCACAGGCCGCGCAAACGCGGTGGGGCAATTTGGCTGCCCCACAGTTGGGACAAGTCGCAGACCCTGGCTGGCTCAGGGCGTCATGTGCGCGCCGCCGATCGCGGCGAGCTTTCGAGTGGCGTCGTTTGGGATTTGGCATGATTCAACCTCGACAAAGCTACTGCTGTGGATTGGGGATTAGGGGTCAAGCTTCGATCAATGGACGGATCGAAGTCCTGGTCGTCGAGTCTGGTTTGGCGCAAACGTACTTTCTAAGACTCTGTCAGCTCTTGCGCGATAGCTCCTTGAGCAACGCCCAACGAGTATCGATGGTTTCTTCGCAGCTACAAGGACCGTTGTTTTTGTCAGCTCCGCAGCTACTGCACAGTCCCGCACAATCCTGGCGGCACAATGACTTCATGGGCACACTCAAGTGCAGCTGCTCCAAGAGCAGGGGTCGGGTATCCACGACAGGCTCTGCTACCCAGAGCACGCCCAGATCTGCTGGATAGAGCGCGCGCTCCTCATCTGCCGTGTCCTGGCCGACCATCACCAGGAGGTCCAGCTCGTTGGTGACTGGCACCACGAACTCTCCCAGGCAGCGAGTACACTGCAAGATCTGCTCGTAAGCCAGGTCTGCATGGAGGAGGAAGCCGGAAGACGCCTTCTGAATCTGGCCCCGGCAAGTGCCTTGCCGGACTTCCAGGATCTCGGAATCTTCCAACTCCTCAGAGGAGGGCTGCAGCGGCTCCTGCCACTCAAAGGGCTCATCGCCCATGCGGTCGAGGCGCAGTATCATGCACTCTCCCCTCAAGCTGGGCGAAGCGTAAGCCATGCCTCAGCTGGCTGTCAATACATAGATCCAAGACGTCCAAGCAAGACGTCCAAGACGTCAACAGGCCGGCCTGTTCAGCCGGCCTGTGAGTTGCGGTCCAACCCCAACGAGCCAGTCGGAGCCTTTCGGCGGGTCACTGCTGCGCTGGACGTTACGGACGCATACGCTGGAGGAGCAGCTGATACACCGAGTCGCGATTCAAGCTACCTTTGAGTTCGATCGCCGCGACTTCGGCCCACCCGCTTCCAAGACTCGTCTGGTAGTAAACCTTGTCGCCGGTTTCATCGTCCCAAGCGACCAGCACGTCCGTCCCGCTCTCCGAGAGGTAGACCGTCGCCGGGCCGAGAGCTTCAGGTGCCGTCCGATCCGACAGGACCGTGACCTTGAACAGATGGGCTGGATCTTCACCGAAAGCATTGGGACCCACGTCGAGGACCTTGAAAGTGCGGGGGTCGGACAAGCCGCTGGTGACGAACTTGGCCCCCATTTCGATGACGAAGGCCCGCGCATTCGACGCCAGTTCGACGAAGTCAATGCTCGTTTGGTTGCTCAAATAGGTGAAAATCAGATCGGCGATCTGATCCGCCATATATTCCCGGCTGGCAGCGTGAAACTCGCTCGCGGCATTGTAGATTTCAGTGCGAACCGCCTGTGCCAAAGCTTGAGGAGTTTGTCCTATCGCGCCCATTTCAATGACGAAAGCGCGCGCATGAGCCGCCAAGTCGCTGATCGCTTTAGGCAAGACCCGAACTTCCAGCGTGACCAGCTGGTGCGTGTCGGGGTGCAGAAGTCCGATCACTAAGGACTGGTTGTCCTTACCCTTCTGGACCCGAACGGCATTGGTGATACCTGCGGTCACCGCCGCAGGAATCGTACCCAGAGTTGCCGGCAAGAATTCAGCCAGGTCGAAGACCGGGGTCCAGCCGATGTACTGACCGTTTTCGATGATGACCGGAGCGTAGTACTTACGGCTGTTGCCGAGCGTATCCTGCCACCAAGTCAAGTGGATAATCGTGCGGTCCTGGGTCGCCTGATTGGCCTCACGGCTGGGGAAGACCTCGCGGCTGATCACCATGTCGGGGGATCCCTTGTCGGCAAAGGGTCCGCTCCAGATCTCGATGAGGTCTTCCCAAGTCTTTCCATTGAAGCCGGTCAGCAGCAGGCGTGGATGCAGACGGCTGTAAAGGCCTTCCCAGAGGATGTAAGCCATCCGCGAATTGGGTTCGTAGACCAGCGTTTCCGAGCTTTCGGGGTCGCTGCTTGCAGTGCCCGGGACGAGCAAGCGCTTGGTCGATCCGCCTGGGACGATCACTTCGAGGGCGAGAACTGGACTGTCGCGATCTGCCGCAGTACCCCGCGGGAAGAGCTGGCCATAGGTCCCATTGATCAGCCGGAGGATCCGACCCTCAGCGTCCAACACCCCGCGGTTTTGGGCATATAGCGGGGATAGGTTGAGGGCCAGGCCCACCAGGCAAGCAATTGCAGCCAGCAGAATCGACTTTCGCAGGACAACTGGTTTCATGACTTGTAGTTTCATGATTTTGTCCTCCTCAAGCTCTCAAGTTGATCGCCTGACGCATGCTGACAGCGACCATAAGCTGGGCGAGCTGAGGCGAATCCGGATAGTGCTCTTGTTGTAGCCGCGAGAAGTACTCAAAAGCCAGGGGGTGGTCTCCCTCGGCGCGGGCTGTTTCCCCGAGCAAAAACAGCGCCAGCCTGGAAGTGGTGGGATCTGCTGCCCGCTCGGCCAAGTCGAGGGCCTTCTGGCCGTGACGGCGCGCGCGATCCAGCCGACCGACTTCGATATAGGCATAGCAAAGATCGAGGTGGGGCCAGACTTCGTACCCTTTGGCGCCGCAGGTGCGGAACCAGCGCAAGGCCTGGAATGAATGGGCGAAGCCATCCCGCAGATTCCCCTGCATCATCTTGCAGCAGCCGAAGTTGACCAAGTACACGGCGCGCCGGATCGAAGGTTCAGCGGGAATCAGATCCAAGGCTTGCTGGTACTCCACCTCGGCAGTGGCAAAGTAGCTCTCGGCAAGCAAGCAGTTGGCGATTTGGTTGTGGCTCGACGCCATCCAGTCGCGACGTCCCAAAGCCTGAGCCCGGTCACGGGCGATCCGGGCGTAAAACAGCCCTTTTTGCAAGCTCTTGTCGAGCTCATAAGCCCGCGACAGATTGTAAGCAGCGAGAAAGCAGTTCTTGAGGTTGCGTCCGCGGATCAGGATCTGCCGCAGCTCGGAGAAGATTTCTTTCTGCCGACCGAGGGTCAACATCACCGGGCTGCGGTTGCAGTAGGCGAGGTCGAGAAGATCGAGATCGCCAGACTGTTGGGCAATCTCGATCGCCTCATCGCAAAAGCGGAGGGCTTCTTGGAGATCGCCATGTTCGGCGGACCGCCAGCTGAAGTCGCGGAGTTGCTCAAAGGACAGTCCGGCCGCAACCGAAGGATCCGTGGTAACAAGCAAGGCATGGGGAGCAGCAAGCGTGGTTGGCGTGGACAAGGAAAGCACCTCTTGAGGTTTCGCGGCGTCGGAGGCTCTTCGGTCTTGACTGACTGGCTGGGTGTCACCAAGATACCTCTTGCAGGTCAGCCGCTATGCTATTTGACGATAGCGGATACCGGCTGTGCCTGTCAAGGTCTTTAAAGTTAGGAGGAGTACCACGATGAAATTAGGAGTACCACGATGAAAGTGAAGACCCAAGTCAAA
>CAZCOV010000045.1:12774-24337 GCA_964499975.1 uncultured Thermoanaerobaculia bacterium | reverse complement strand
GTCGGGGTGCAGGCCCCGCCCTGCGAGGACGGTCAGGATCGCCTCCGCTTTCCCCACGATCTTCCCTTCGACCCGGCCTTCGATCTTCCCTTCGGCCCGGCCTTCGATTTTCCCTTCGGCCCGGCCTTCGATCTTCCCTTCGATCTTCCCTTCGGCCCGGATCTCCCGGATCACTGAATTCCCCTTGGCGGCGAGGGCGCGGGCCACCGTGTCGTCGACGGACGTCGCGTCGAGGATCGCCGCCACCGGCAGCGGCTCGGCCAAGCTCGGATGAGCGATCTTGGCGTCGGCGGCCAGATTCACCCAGCGACCCTTCGCTTTCCCTTCTTCTTGCACCCACTCGGCGACCCGGCCCTGCTTCACGAAGACCGCGAACACGCGATGGACACCCCGCGCGAGCATCGTCGGCGCCTTGCGGGTCACCACGGCCTGCGTCTGCTCGGAGACGACCTCGAAGGCGAGATCCTCGCGGTAGCGCGAGCCGGTGTCCGGGTCGGTCCCTTCGCGCACCACGGCGCTGTCGCTCGCAAAGTCGTTCTGCTGGTCATGGCGGGTCAAAAGGTCGGTTGCGACCCGGTAGCCGGGCGCTAGGTGGGCACGCAGCAAATAGTCGAGGTCACCGTTCAAGATGGCGTGCGGGAACTCGGCGGGGAAGGTCTGTAGCATCTCGCCGTCGACCATCTCGCGGCGCTCGACTTCAGGGCGGATCTCGTGCTCGTCGACGTTGAGCCGGCGCCGCGGGCGCGGAGCGTCGCGGTACCCTGGCAGCTCGTAGGAGGGAGCTGAGACCGCAGCACCCGGCGCGTGAAGTCGGTAGGGAGGGCGGTTTCGATCCATGTCAACAGGATACCACGCTCCGCGCCGTCGACAAGGTCGCAGTCACCCCAGCCGACTTGCCAGCTTTTCTGTTAACGTAGGGCCATGCGTCATCCGACCCAACCCACTTTGCTGACTCTCGTTCTGTTGCACCTGATTCCGGTCATGGCTGCGGGTCTGCCCGTGACCCCAGCGCTCAAAGTGGACCACTTCGGATACCGTCCGGACGACCTCAAAGTGGCGGTGGCGAGCGCCAATCCGGGCGCAACCGTAGAGATCCGCAACCTCGCGGACGCGGTGGTGTTCACCATCCCCCTAAATGGCGGCTCGATCGTGGCCAAGGGGTTTGATGGGGCGCCTTCGGGCGATACCGTGTGGTGGATCGACTTCAGCACGTTCGTCACGCCCGGCAACTACCGGCTGGTGAGCCCGTCGCTCGGCGCTCAGTCTTACGATTTTGCCGTCCGCGACGACGTCTACCGTGCGGCCGTGCGGACCGCGTTCAAAACGTTCTACCTGCAGCGCTGCAACACCCCAAAACTCGCGGCGCATGCCGGGTCCTGGGCGGACGGCACGGCTTGCCACACGAGCGACAGCGCCACCGGTCCGGCGGCCGGCCACACCAACCACGGCCTGAAAAACCTCACCGGCGGCTGGCATGACGCGGGCGACTACAACAAATATGTGTGGGGCGCGGTGTCCCAGGCCGTGCTCTTCCTGGTGCGCAGCTTCGAGGACAACCCCGCAGTGTGGGACGATGACGCCCTCGGCATCCCCGAGTCAGGCAATGGCGTCCCCGATCTGCTCGACGAAATCAAGTGGGAACTCGACTGGTTGCTCAAGATGCAACTGCCGGATGGCTCGGTGCTCTCCCAGATGCATGTCGATGGCTTTGCCTCGAACTCACCCCCGAGCGCCGATGCCAACGTCCGTTACTACCACAACCCCAACCTCGAATCGGGGTCGGTGTTTGCGGGAACCCTCGCTTTGGCCGCACGCGTTTACGCATCCGCTGGCCAAGCGGCCTATGCGGCCACGCTCAAGAGTGCAGCGCTCGCGGCATGGACTTGGCTTTTGGGTCAAGGTTCATCCGAAGAAAAAGCCTGGGCGGCAGCGGAGATCTTCCGACTGGATCCGACCGTCACCACCGCCCGCAGCTTGGTCGACAGCTTTTACCCCACGAACTGGGCTGGCCGTTTTTTCAATGTGATGCGCTACGACACCCACACAGCCGTGACCTACGTAGCGACCCCTGGCGCAACTCCGGCCGTGGTCGCGAACATGCGCGCCAACCTGAGCGACCAGGTCAATTACATTTTCAGCGTCGATGACCTCTACCGCAACGGCATGCCGGATTGGTCCTACTACTGGGGCTCGAACGCGATCCGTGCCGGCTATGGCCTGTTCTTGCTCACCGCCGCCCGGCTGGGCACGACCGGCACCCACAGCGCCGCGGACTGCCGTCGCCATGCGCAAGACTTCTTGCATTTCTTCCACGGGCAAAACACGCTCAACATGCTCTACCTCACCAACATGGCCGGGTTGGGCGGCGAACACTCGTCGTTCCAGATGTACCACGCTTGGTTGGGTGATTCGGGCAATGCGTTTTCGGCCAGCCAGTTCATCGGCAAGCCAGCCAGCCTGACGGAACCGGCCTATCCCTACTTCAACGGTGTGGACAACCACGGGATTGGTGACAACAAGTCCTCGACGCTCGGTCCAGCGCCGGGCTTCGTCACCGGCGGCCCGAACAAGGACTACGCGGGAGATGCCACACCGCCTTTGGGAGCGACTTACTACAACCGTTTCTACCGCGACTGGAACGACCAGACCGTGTGGACCGCACGCACCTGGGAGATCACCGAGAACTCACTGGGCTATCAAGGTCCCTACGTGGCCCTGGGCGCTTATTTCCTGCCCCCAGCCGCGATCTTTGCCGACAGCTTCGAAGCGGGCAACACCAGCTCCTGGTCCACGCACGTGCAGGCACGGGGGCCTGCCCCTACGGGAACGTCAGAATTGCCCTGACGGTCCAGGTGGGATTGCGACCGTAGGGGCAGGCCCCCGTGCCTGCCCTCCCCGGCTCGGTGAGTCGCCTTACTTCCCCAGCTGATCCCGCAACGCGAGGGTGGTGATCAGCCGGTGGAGGTGGTTGGGGTGAAGTCCCAGCCGGGCGGCGGCTTGGATGACGTTGTGGCCAGTGGCGCGCAGGGCGTCTTGGATCAGCTGCCGCTTGGTGTGCATCAGGGCTTCATGGTAAGGGGTGCCTGCAGCGGCTGCCGCCGAATCGCTTTCGAGCAAGTGTTCGGGCAAGTCTTCGGGCTCGATCACGTCGCCCTGGCCCAGTACGACCGCGCGCTCGATCGCATTGGCCAGTTCGCGCACGTTGCCGGGCCAGTCATGCGCCAAGAGAACCGCGCGGGTGGCTGGCGATAACCCCACGGCGCGGCCACGGATCCGGCTCCCGCTCGTGGCCGCAAAATGGTTGGCGAGGAGCGGGATGTCTTCGCGCCGTTCGCGCAGCGGCGGCAGCACCACCTGGATCACGTTCAGACGATAGAAAAGGTCGTCGCGAAACTGGCCAGCTTTGACTTGGGCCGCGAGATCGCGATGGGTGGCGGCGATCAGCCGGAAATCGACGCGGAGCGGTTGGGTGCCACCCACCCGCTCGTAGGTGCGCTCTTGCAAGACGCGCAGCAGCTTGGCTTGAAGGGGCAGAGGCAATTCCCCGAGTTCGTCGAGCAAGACGGTTCCACCGTCCGCGATTTCCAACTTGCCGGGTTTGCGGCTGACCGCGCCCGTGAAGGCGCCTTTTTCGTGGCCGAAGAGTTCGCTTTCGAGCAAGTTTTCCGAGAGGGTAGCGCAGTTGATCGCGACGAACGGCCGCTCGGCGCGCGGACTGGCCGCGTGGATGGCGCGGGCGGCGAGCTCTTTGCCCGTACCGCTTTCGCCCAACAACAAAATGGTCGTGGGGCTCTGGGCTGCGCGGGTCAAAAGCCCGTAGACCCGGCGCATGGCCGGACTCTCACCGATCAAGCCATGCCCCAATTCGGCGGCGCGCAGCCGCTGGTTTTCTGCCCGCAGCCGGGCGGTTTCCCAGGCGTTTAGAAGCGCAGGTGCGGCCAGCTGCACCATGGCTGCGAGCAAGCCACAGTGCTCTTCGCTGAACACTCCAGCATGACGGCTGTCGAGGTACAGCACTGCCAGGGTCAAACCGCGGCTCAAGAGCGGCAGCGCGAGCAAGGAGTTGAGTCCGGTGCCAGCCAAGCTCTCAGAGCGCGCGTTGACCCCGCGCGGATCGTTCACGACCAGAGCCTGTTGCTCGCGCGCCACTTGCAGCACCACGGAACGGCTGATCCGCCAGGGATCTTGGGCGGGGACGGCAAAAAGATGGGCTAAGGGCTCACCCACTTGGCCCTCATCGACGCCCAACAAGACCGCGCGTTCTGCGGGGACCACCGCGAGCACCTGCTCGAGCAGGCGTTCGGCCAAGGTAGCAGCGCTGACGTCGGGGGCCAGCGTCTGGCTGACCGCGAGCAAAGCGCGGAGCGCCCGCTCGGCGCGGTCGGTAGCTGCTCCAGGATCCGGTCGCGCGGCCTCTGCCACGGCAAAGCGGATCGCGGTGGCAGCATCGACGTCGAGATCGGCGAGTTCCACGGCTGCCGACCCTGCTGGCACTGGGGGCTCGTCGTCGACCGCAAAGACCAAGGTGGAATTGCTGATCAAGATCAAGTCGCCGGGGTAGAGCAGGACCTCGCGCACCGGGCGTCCGTTGACGAAGGTGCCGTCGCGGCTGTCCAGGTCTTGTAGCTGCCAGCCGGCAGCCGTGGACAACAAGCGGCAATGGTGGCGCGAAACCGCGAGATCCGGAATCATGAGCGAATTGGAGCGGTGGCGTCCGAGACTCATCTCGGGGCTGGACAAAGGGTAGCTCTGTCCTCTGAGGGGGCCGGTCAAGGCGATCAGCCGGGATGGCACTGATTGGCTCCTCAGAAGGCTCGCTGTTGGTATGATTTTCGCAGTTTGCCGCCGTGACCGCGAACTGAGTGGCTCGCCTCGGGCAACGCCGGGGCAACCGGAACGCGCCACGAGATTTCAGGAAAATGCCTGCGAGGAAAGGAGTTCCAGTGGTTGAACAGAGCCCATCCGAGACCCAAGTACTGCGCCAGCAAGTCATCCAAGTGGTTTTCGATCGCCAGCATTTCCGCTTGAGCTTAACGCCGAACCAGGTCATGGTCCAGCCGGGGGACGTGGTGATCTGGCAGTTTGTGCAGTTGCCCGCAGGTTGGGCGCCGTGGATCCGCTTTGACCCCGCGAGCGCACCCGGCCGCTATTCCGGCCCGCTGACCAGCCTGTCGCAGAACGTGAGTTCGATTTGGGGCATGGTCTCCCCCGCAGTTGCGGCCGACCCGGCTCAGGTTTTCATCTATCGCCCGGTGGTGCACTGCCATTCGGGAACCAGCAGCGAGGACGGTTTTGCCACCATCTACGGAGCCAATGCCAGCGTCACGGTGCAGACAGCGTCCAGTGCAGCGCTCGCGAGCAGCCCCCTGATCCACGTCACCCCCGGCATGGACCGCGAACTGCGGGTGTCCCCTGAACTCGTGACGATCCGCCACGGCGAAACCGTCACTTGGGAGTTCGCCCCTGAAATCCTCGGGCTGGAGCAAGGGCGCCTGCAGCCAAGAGTTCAGTTCCTCCAATACCTTGGTGACGGAGAACCGAGTCAGCTGGAGATCGGCCCCTTCACCGCTTTGACCTATGTTGACAACGTGATCACCGGCAGTGGGAGCGCCCAGATCCCCGGGGTTTACTCGTACCAGGTGATGACGCTCCGCGAGGTGACCGGAGAAATCGTGTGGATGAGCAGTTCCGACCCGGTCATCGATGATCGCGGCGATCCTCCCGGCGAAGGGTGATGCGGTGCTGGCCCGAGCCGACTCGCTATTTTTCTCGTGCCCTGACGGTCCAGGTGGGATTGCGACCGTAGGGGCAGGCCCCCGTGCCTGCCCTCCCCGGCGCAGTCAGAATTGCCCTAACGGCAGTTGTCGTCAGGGCGAGTTGGGCGTTATTGGGGCTTTCATCGGACGGTAAAACAGGGCGTTACTTAGGAGCCGGCGCCGAGGCGCTCGCGAGCAGGGCGCGAAAGGCTGGATCCTGCCGCAGGGAAGCAAAGCCTGGGGTGGAAAACCAGCGCGGCTCGATACCCAACTCCAAAGCCTTGCGCGCACTCACCAGCGCGGTCGTTTTTTCACCAGCCAAAGCGAGGACGAGCGCGACTTGATAGACGACCCACCCTTCATCAGCCGCGGCTTGCAGCCCCTCGATCGCTAACTCCACGGCTCTGTCCCGCTGTCCGAGATGGAGCAAGCACTGCGCTTGGCTGAGGCGTTCCGCGGGTTTTAGCGGTGAACTCTGGCCCAAGTTCTCGAGCGCAGACAGGGCTTGCTGATAAAGCTTTTGCGCTACCTCCTGCTGACCGCGTGCCAGTTCGGCATCGGCGAGGTTGATCAGCACTGCCCAGTGATCGGGCTGCAAAGCCAGGGCCTGGCGATGACTGGCCGCAGCAGCCGCGAAGTTGCCGAGCAAGTAGTGGACCAGTCCGAGGTTGCTGAAATCGCTGCGATGGGGATGATCCGCCGTCGTCAAGTCGCCGTAAATGGTGGCCGCGCGGGGCAAATCGCCGTAGAGCAGTTCGAGCTGCCCCAGCTTGGTCAGCAGACGCGGATTTCCCGGCGCGAGTTCCAGCCCTGCTTGCAAATGTTCGCGGGCAGCACTGATTTCCCCCGCGCGGATTTCGAGATCGCTCAGCCGCAGCAAGTGCAGCCAGGTGCCCGTGCGCCCGATCACCGCGCGCAATTCCGCGATCGCTTGGCCGAGCTGACCCTGACTGTCCGCGAGCCGCGCGCGGTAGAGCGGAACCCGGGGATCGCCCGGCTGTTCCGCCGCGAGCTGCGCGAGAAAAGCTTCCGCGTCGCGGTGCCGCCCTTCTGCGAGTGCCAGCCGAATCTCGGCGCCGAGCAGGGGGGGATAGGACGACACCTGGGTCCTCGCCCGGGCGAGGGCCGCACCCGCGCGGTCGAGGTAGGACAGGTCTTTGGTGTCATCGTACAAACTCAACGCGAGCAGCGCAGTGAACACCTGACCATCGACGAATTTGGGCGACATCGCGGTGAGCGCTTCGAGCCGGGTGAGTTCCGGCGCGAGGGGAACGCGGCCACCGTCGACTTGCCGGTGAATCTGTAAGAACGTGGCGTAATCTTGGGCGCGCACGTCCAGGTCGGGGACGCCGGGACGCAGCTGGCGCCCGGGATAAGCGCGACGCAGCGCAGCCGTGATGGCGTTGGCGCCGATCAGGGCATCGAGCGGCGAGTTGGGCACGGTGATGCTTTCGGCCCAGACCACACTGCCATCGGGCAAGACCCGTTCGAGCGCGATGCGGTCGGCTTGGCCTTGGCGGACCACATTGGCGCTCAAGACTTCGTCCGCCGCGACCGCACGCGCGATCTCGACCGGATTGCCGCGCAGTTCTTGGGTTAAAGCCGGATCCAGCGGGACCAACCCGGCCAGAGCGAGCAAGCTGCGCAGAATTTCAACCGTCACCCCGGAAGCAGCAAAATCCGAAGTGGCTTCGCGCGGCCCGACGATGGCGACGCGGAGGGTTTGGGCGGGGGGCCAAAATTGCCGTGTGGAGATGACCGCGAGCAAAGCGAGCAACGCCAACCCGACGAAAGCAGTCCAGCCGGGGTGCGCCCTGACCCAAGAAAGATGTCGTCCGGATGACTGCGGGGTGAGCGCCTCCTGGCGCGGCAACGGATGCAAACCCGTGGGCTTTTCGCCCAGCGTCGAATGCCATTGCCGAGGGTCCGGCCAGCCCCCAGGCGACGCCAGCTCGGGCGGCAGCGGTGACGTGGTCGGCGGCAAGAGCGCGTGCAAAGCCGCAGCAACCTCGGCCGCGCTTTGCGGTCTTGTCGCACGGTCCTTGCTGAGGAGCGCACGGATCAAGTCAGCCAGGGCCACAGGCAGCTGCGGCGGCAGCCCCGGCGGGGCTTGATGCAAGAGGTTGCTCAAGGTCAGCGCCGGGGTTTCACCCTGAAAAGGCGATTTGCCGCTCACCATTTCATAAAGCAGCACCCCCAACGAAAACAGGTCGGACCGCTCATCGACCTCTTCGCCGCGCGCCTGCTCGGGCGACATCGCACGGTAAGTCCCGAGTAGTGCGCCGTCTTCGGTCAAGGCGGGCTCGCGGTTCACGAGCAGGGACTTGGCCAGCCCAAAATCCAAGATCTTGGCCTCACCATTCTTGCTGACCACCACGTTCGAAGCTTTGAGGTCGCGGTGGATCAGTCCCTGGTCATGCGCAGCTCCAAGCCCGCGCGCGATCTGCTCGCCGAAGCCGACCACCTGCGCCAGCGGCAGCGGCCCAGAACGCAACAGCTCGGCGAGCGAGCGGCCTTCGACGTACTCCATGACGATGCCGTCACCGCCGTCCGCGCCGATCAAGATGTCGAAAATCGGGACGATGTTGGGATGGCTGAGCTGGGCCACGGCCCGAGCTTCGCGGCGGAAGCGCTGCTTTTGCGCCTGGCTTGCCGCTAACTCGGGCCGAATCCGCTTGATCGCGACCAAACGTTCGAGCCGCTCGTCATACGCGAGCAACACCTCACCCATCCCGCCCTGACCCAACTGGCGGACGATCCGGTAAGCGCCGATCGTGGTGTTGCTCATCGCTCTTTGTATCCCTCGGGTCAAGCGGCTTTCATCCGGGCGCGCAAAGCAAGTCTAGCAATTCTGCGTGAGGGGTCTAGCACTTCTGCTAGACGCGCTCGGTTGGCATCGGGCGAGGAAACGCCCGTTGCCGGCTGGAACCCAGCTTTTTGGCCCTGCGGGCAGCGGGCGACGGGCCATTTTTCGGCATTTTTCGGCATTTTTGTCGGCTGGCATTGAGGTTGCACTATCAGCTGTCGACCGCAAAAAGACTTCTGGAAGCGTTCCAGAAAATCTATTTCTTGGCAACCGTACAACAATGTCTCGTCACGATGTCCCAGGAGGTTTCACCATGAGTAAAGAAACGTTCATGATCACCAGTCCACAGTTCATTTTTCATCCGGTCACCCAGGCCCTCGGCTTGACGTGCGAAAACTTGCGTCCGACACCTACCGCGCAACAGATCGCGGGCAGTCAGCTGATCATTTTTGATTGCCGACAACTGGCTGCAGAAGCGCTAGGGAACTCGTCGGGTTTGCTGGTGCAAGCCGTGCGTCAAGGCAAAGCGATCTTGTGCCTCGATCCCGGTGCCGCGCATGTGGCAGCGCTGCAAAACCTCATCCAGGGCTGTCCCAGCGATGCAAAAAGCGCGCTCTTTGCCCGCGGCCGGGGAAATTCCTGCGGTCAAATGAACTTCGAGGTCTTGACCTTGAGCTATCCGGCGATCGCCGCCAGCAACGAGCAGGCGAACTCCGCAAGCCAGGCGCAGCAGGCCGCAGGGACAGCTGACCTGACAGCGCATGCCTGCTCTTGCAGCAAGTCGACTTCCCTGGCTCAACTCACCGCAGCGCTGGCGCCTGCGAGTATCGATCGCTTCGCCGCCAGAGTCCTTTATGCCGTGGAGCATGAGAGAAAGTTGACCCAGGACACCACCATCCCCACCGGGTTGCAATATTTTCTGACCACGATCACCGATTCAGCTTCATTCACTTATAGCAACTCCAATGCTGACTCGGGCTATCAGAGCAATTCGAGTGCTGGTTCTATCGATCTCAGCTGGACGGTGTGGGGTTTTCTCAACCAAACGGCGACCAGCAACAGTCAAATTCTGGTGATCGAAGCTGCCTATGGTTTGAGTCCGGGTGGCCTGGACAGTAATGACAGCGATGGCCGGGGATACCTCAATTGTTACCTCAATGCTAGCGCTGATCCGTCGCTTTCCGCCCTCGAGTACCAACCGACTTCCGGTGATGACAGCTGGTCGGGAACGATTTCGCTTCCGATCAGCTACTTGAGCCCGACGGGAGGCTATCAGATCTGGACGTTCAGCGACGGCGTCAGCAATTCGATCAGTTCCTGGAGCGTGCAGAACATCAGCTCTAGCGCTTCCCTCGGCTCTCAGTGGTACATGAACAGCCCGGTTGCTGGCAACAACGTATCGGACGATTGGAAAGATGCTTTTTCGTTTTGGGGCACGGTCAACGACATGCCGAACGCTTCGACGGGAACCTTGAGTGTCAATGCGATCAGCGCCTGGTCGACCACCAGCCTCAAGAACGGGACGGTTTCGATCCCGACCCAGTTCGCATGGCAAGGGGCCATTTTTTATGGCACTAGCTGCTTTCTCGGTACCTGCATGGGAATCCACTATGCCTCAAGCGGCTGGACCTGGAGCCCGAGTTACAGTGTGAATTTCAGCGCGATTTACCCTTCGTAGGCAGCCCAATCCACTGCGAATTTTGCGCGGGAAAAACCGCGTGTAACCGCGTGAATCCGGCGGCAATGCTCCGTCGCCGGATTCCGCCAGGAGTCGATCATGAAAACCCTATCGCCAAACAGTCCGCCGCCGCGCGCGCGCGGCCGTTCCCCATGGTTTTTCAAGTTCCTCGTGGGCGCTTTGCTGCTCAGCCCGTGGTTGCTCGCGAGCAGCCCGCGGAGCCGCCTGGCGCCTCCAGCCGCGCGGGTCACAACGCAGCCGGTCGGCAACGTCAACGGCGTGTTCAGCGTCAACGGCAATGGTTCGGCCACCTACGAACTCACGATCCAAGTGCCGCCGGGCACGGCCGGTCTCGCGCCCGCCTTGACCGTGAGTTACGACAGCCAGCGCAGCAACGGTTATTTGGGCCTAGGCTTCGCCTTGAATGGCATTTCCGCGATCACCCGCTGTGGTCCCAACTACCAGCTCGATGGCTTCAAAGCCGGCGTCAACTTCACCAGCACGGACCGCTTCTGCCTGGATGGTCGGCGCTTGATCGCGGTGGCTGGCACCTATGGTGCGCCGGGTACGGTCTACCACACCGAAACCGAAACCTGGACTCAGGTCACTTCCGCTGGCACTTGCGGGCAGGGGCCCTGCAGTTTTTCCGCCACCGACAAGGACGGCAACACCCTCACTTTCGGGCAAACCACCGGCACGACCGGGTCGCGCATCCTGGCACAGGGTCAGAGCGACGGCGCGGTCTTGACCTGGAGCATTGACTCTTACACCGACTTGAACGGCAACTATTCAACCGTCACCTATGCCAGCAACTCGACGACCGGCGAGTACTACCCAACCCAGATCGCTTACACCGGCAACCGCAACACCGACCTTGCGCCCCAGCGGACCGTGAACTTCACGTACACCTCGCGCAGTGACGTGGTCGAGACCTTTCTCGCGGGCTCCCAGATCACGATCACCCAACTGCTCACCGGCATTACGACCACGGTCAGCGGCGATGCGGTGCTGAACTACCGGTTGGCCTACGAGACGAGTGCTGCCACCCGCCGCAGCCGGCTCAGCGCGATCACCCTCTGCGACGCTGCGGGGATTTGCCTCCCGGCCACGCAATTTGCCTGGACCGACTTGCCTGACCAGTTCGCACCGAGCGCCAGCTCGTTGCCCGGGCCGCTCTACGCCTCGCTCAACCAGGGGCTCCAAGTGGTGGGCATTCTCCTCGACTTCAACAATGACGGCCTGGCTGACTATTCGCAGGCGACCGAGTTTTTGACCACTAGCCAGCCCCAGAAGCAGTTTTCCGCGTCCACCATATCCGCTGGT
>CAZCOV010000045.1:0-12764 GCA_964499975.1 uncultured Thermoanaerobaculia bacterium | reverse complement strand
TTTACTTGGGCCAACCCGACGGGAGCTTTACCCTGGCGCCGTTCAGCTTACCGGGTCCGCTGTTTCAGGCGACCAGTACCACGGTCGAGCAAACCGGCATTCTGCAAGACATCAACGGCGACGGTATCCTCGACTACTCCGCGGCCACGGTCAACGCGGATTCCGGGCAAAGCGACCTCGCGGTTTACCTCGGAACCGGGCAAGGGTTCAACCTAGCGTCGGGCTACAACCTGCCCGGCCAGATTTTCTGGCAGGTCAATGGTCGAACCTTGCTCAGCGGCATCCTGCAGGACATGAACGGGGACGGCATTCCCGACTACTCGCGCGCGTCCACAATCTACTCGACCGGCCAACAGTTGCTCACCATCTACCAAGGCACAGGCACGGGCTTCACGGCCACCGGACAGAACTTGCCCGGCCCGCTCTTCGGCATCGACACCTACCGCTCGCTCGCGATCGGTATCTTGCGCGACATCAACGGCGACGGCATCGGCGACTATTCGGCGGCCACCGTCAATGCCGACAGCGGCCAGCAAGATTTGACCGTGTACTTGGGGCAAACCCCCAACTTCACCTTTACCGCAGCTTATGACCTGCCGGGCCAAATGCTGTGGATGGTCGATGGTCTGAGCCTCGAAAGCGGCATTCTCGTCGACTTGAATGCCGACGGCATTCCCGACTACTCGCGCGCGACCTACCTTGAAAACAGTGATCAATCGCTGCTCGAGGTCTACTACGGTACCGGTAATGGTTTCGTCAGCGCCGGCTTCAACTTACCCGGACCGGTGTATGCGATCGGCAACCTCGGATCACAAGTTCAAGGCATGATCGCCGACAGCAACAACGACGGCATGGCCGACTACTCGCGCGCCATCTTATGGACGAACGGCAGCAGCGAGCTCGAACTGTACTACGGCACCTCTTCGGGTTTTGTCGATGCCGGCTATGCCTTGCCTGGTCCCCTGTTCGCGACCTCCAATGAAGTGACTTACGGGCAAGCCATCTTCGAAGACCTCAACGGCGATGGTCTCAACGACTTTGCCAACAGCTTCTGCGTCATGGCGGCGAACGGATCATTTTCCGATTGCGATCTCGGGATCCAGCTCGCGGTTACGCCCTTTCCGGATTTGCTGCAGTCGATCAGCAATGGTTTTGCCGGGACGGTGAGCGTGACTTATGCCCCGCTCACCGCAGGTCTCTACACCCCAGGGAGCGCGGTCAACTACCCGCTGCGCAACGTCGGGGGCGGCCCGATGTACGTGGTGAGCAGCTACACCATGGCCGATGGCCGCGGCAGTGCCTACACCTACAACTACGCTTATTCGGGCGCCCAACTCAACATGCAAGGGCACGGTTGGCTGGGCTTTGCCACGGTCACGATGACTGAAGCAGCCACCGGCCGCAGTGCCAAGTCCACCATGGCGCAAACCTATCCTTTGTACGGGTTGACTTTGACCAGCGAAAATTTGAGTAATACCGGCCAGGTCTTGACCCGCACGACTTATACCTACGTGGACATGGCATCTGCTGCTTACCAAGCGTCGGGGATCCATCAAGTTTTGCCCCAAAGTGAGCAATTTCAACACTTCACCCAAAACCAGCTCGATTACACCTCGCTCCAGGAATTCACTTACGATGGCTATGGCAATTTGACGCAAACCGCGGATCTTGGCGACCCCAACCGCTCGGAAGATGACCTTTATAGTTGTACCCTCTACCTCAATCAAACCGCGATCGGTGCGCTCGGCTATCCGCAACAGACCAAAGCCTGTTCGACCAGCACGGGCTGTCAAAATTTCCTCGCGAGCAACCCGTCCCAGGTCACCTGGGATCCGCAAAGCGATTTGCGCTGGTCGCAGATCGCCTACGACGCGGCCATGAACGTCACTTCACAAGCCGCTTATGACGATTCCCACAGCCAATTCCTCACCACATATTTCAGTTTGGACTCCTACGGCAACGTCCTCCACGTGACGACTCCGGCGGGTAACACCAACAGCATTGTCTATGATGCGACCTATCACACCTTCATCACCAGTGCGACTTCACCGCCGCTTACCCGCGACAGTCAGACTTATACCCTGACCACGGACTATCAGTTCGAACCGCATTTCGGCGCCATGGTCGCGAGCACCGACCCCAACGGCAACGTCATGACCCAAGAGATTGACGGCTTTGGTCGGCCAACCGCTCTTTTTGGCCCTAATCCCAGCGGTCAACAAACTTTGCTCTCAACCAGCGTCTGGCGGAGCAGCAACGGGGCTTTTTTTCAAGAAAGCAGCACGCGCCCGGCTTGGGACCAGGACAACCCGGAAACTTGGGCGCTCAGCCGTACTTACGTCGACGGGCTCGAACGTCAATATCAAACCGAAACCAATGGACTGGCTGCCGGGCAGCCGACCAGCATCTGGACCCAATTGGTGTTTGATGCCGCCGGGCGGATCTATCAAGAAGCCTCGCCCTACTACACCGGCGACACTATCCCTTGGACCACGACCTATACGACATTTACAACCGTCCGGTGTTGTCGGTCAATCCGAGCGGGGTGCAAGAGAAAATCGAGTATGACCAAGGCGGGTTAAAAGTCAGCCGCACCCTCGCTTATGGCACCAGCGTTGCGCAAACCGAAATCAGCTACGTCAGCCCAAACGGCTTGGTCTGGCAGAAAGTGGCGGCCAACGGTTTGACCACCACGTATCACTACGACCCACTGCAGCAACTCGAAAGCCTGACGACCGCGCCAGAAGCCCGCTCGACCACGCTCAGCTACGACAGCCTCGGGCGCGTTCTGCAAGCCACCACCACCGACACCGGAACCACCACCTGGTCGTTTGATGCTCAGGGCTACCTGCAAACGATCAGCGACGCTGCCGGACAGACCGTCAATTTCACCAGCTACGACAGCCTCGGGCGGGTGCTCGCGCAAAGCATGACCGCAGGCGCTGGGCTGAGCACCAACCAGATGACCTACGACGATCCCGACGTGGTGAACGGGCTCGGTAACTTGACCCAAGTCCAGATGGTGCAAGGCAGCTTGCCCGAGTGGCAGTATGCCTTCGGGTACGACGCATACGGTCAGACGATCGCCGGCACCGTGGTGCTCAACAGCACGACTTATGGCTATGGCGCGACTTTCGACCCCATGGGCCGCACCCGCACCTTCCTTTATCCCGACGGCTCGACGCAGATCCTCGCTTATGCCGCAGACGGTAACTTGAGCACGGTCTCACTGCTCGAACCTGGGCAAGAAACCCCTGTCCCGTACCTAACTTACAGCGATTTCACCGCGTTGGGCGAGTTCCAAAACAGCCAGTTCAATCCCAATGGCGTGCAAGTGACGCGGACCTTTTACCCGGTGAACCAAGGGTTTGGTCAGCTGCAAACGATCACCGCAGTGTCGTCCCAGCAAAACCAGACGCTGTTCAGTCAGCAGTACACCTGGAATCAGCTCGATTGGATCACCGCGGTCACGGATCTGGTCAGCGCCCCGAACAGCCAGAGCTTCAGCTACAACAATCAGCCGCTGAACCTCAACATGGGTTTCTTGACCGGCGCGCAAGGTCCTTACGGATCCATCAGCTACGAGTACGATCAAATCGGCAACTTGACCCAGAAAAACGCCACCACCTACGCCTACACCCCCGACACTGACCGCATGGCGAGCAGCTCTCTGGGCGCCACTTACAGCTTCTACCCGAACGGCAATCTGCAGTCGCGGGCCCAAGACGGTGTCAGCTGGTCTTACACTTATAACGCAGCCGGCAACTTGATCGGGGTCGACCGCACGACCGGTGCTGGAACCGAGTCCGGGGTGGCTGCCTACGACTTCACGGGGCGGCGGGTGTTTCAGCAAGCGGTCGGAGAAGACACCACGGCTTATCGCGTGACCGACAATTTCGAGGTGGTAGACCTCGGTCAAGGTCAGTTCCAGTACACCCGCTACATCGACGGCCTGAGCGGCATTGCCGTGGCTTTGACCGCGAGCGGCAACGGGCAGCAAGCCAACGTCGCCGCGCAGGCCGCGAAAATGGCAGCGCAGCTGGCCAATCCCGAGTCTCTGCGCGGCTGGGTGCAACGGCTCACGCACCAGGCGCTGGCGCTGCTGCAAGCACCCCAGACGGAGCAAGCGGTTATCTTGCTGCTCCTGACCCTCCCCTTCGCGCTCGCTCTGGCGGTGGCCCTGCGTTTGCTCCTGTGCCGTCATCAACCGGGCCGCGAGACCGCGTTTGCGCGCCGTCACCCAGGCTTGGCTTGGGGTGCGCCCGTGGCCTTGTGCTCCCTGCTTTTATCCCTCGCCCCCTCCGTTCATGCCGACTTGATTCCCGGCACAAACGGCCCAGGCGTGCCGGAAGTAGGGGTGCTCTACTTCGTCCAGGACCACCTCGGCAGCACCGTGTCGGTCACCGATGGAAACGGCAATGTGACCGCGTCTTTGGCTTACTTGCCTTACGGGGCGGTCGACCCCGCACGCTCTTCAGGGACGGACAACTTCCGTCCCAAGTTCACCAACAAGCCGTTCAATGCCGGCACCCTGCTTTACGACTTTGGCGCGCGCTCCTACGATCCCCAAGTCGGCCGTTTCATCACCCCGGACCCAGACCACCAGTTCATCAGCCCCTACCTTTACGGCAATGACAGTCCGGCGAGCTACGTCGATCCCAACGGCGACTTTGCTTTTCTCACAGCCATGACCGTGGGCGCAGTGGTCGGCGCTTACCTCGGCGCAGCCGCGGTCAACCACAGTTTCAATCCTTTGAACTGGGACTGGAAATCGGGCAAGACCTACGCCGGGCTCTTTGCCGGCGCGGCAATTGGCGCGATCGGTGCGGCTGCCGGCGGCTTGGTGGCCGAAGCCGCGGTGGCCGTGGGCGCAATCGGCGGCATGGCCGCAGAAGCTGCGAGCGTGGCCGTGGGCATCGCCGGCCAAGCGCTGGTGGGCGCGGGCGAGAGCGCCGCGTTCACCGCGCTCGGTGGCGGCAGCAGCGAGGACGTGTTCAAGGCGGCAGTTCAAGGCGCGTTCTTGGGCGGTTTGACCGCAGGCATCGGCCGTGCCGCGAGCAGCTTTGGGCGGAGCACGCGGGGAGCCGCTTCCGAGCTGCTCGACGGCGAAAGCACCAGCGCCCGCGGAGCTGGCAGTAATTGCTGCGGTTGCGCGAGTTTCGTGGCTGGCACCCCGGTCCTTTTGGGAGACGAAGCGCGTCCGATCGAGACTCTGGCGCAAGGCGAGCAGCTCGTCGGCCATGACTTCGACACCCAGCGCAACCAGCCCTACCCGATCGTCGCGACGCATACCCGCAAGGTCCAAGAGACGGTGACGATTGAACTCGCCGACGGCGAGGTGATCATCACCACGCCCGAGCATCCTTTCTGGGTCTTGCAGCGCGGCTGGATTCCCGCCCGCCACCTCGACGCCGGGGACCAGCTGACGAGCGACCTGGGGCAACCCATCGCGCTCACCCGGGTCGCAACCAGCGTTTTAACCCAGCCCGTGGCGGTCTTCAACTTCACCGTCGACGAGGTGCACAACTACTACGTTGGCACGGCCCACGTCCTGGTGAAAAACGTCGGCGTCTGCCCGCAGATGCGGGAGATGGATCAACGGCGCGGTTTAATTGATCGGAACGATCGATATGTGCTGAACCCGACCCGAACGCAACTCTCCAGAGATAACGTCGTGGCTGGGCAAATCCGCGTCAATGGACAAGCCGCGTCGGGGCGCTACATGTATGTGGTCGACAATCAGGGGAGGATTTCTATTGGCACGCGAGCTGGAGGTTACCCGCACCCGACGCTCGTCGGTGGTCAAGATCCACAAGTCAGGGCCGCCGGGATTGTCGAACTGCGGAGAGGGAGAATCTATTCGGTCGATAGCCACTCAGGGCACTTCAGACCACCGGATGACTCGCTGTATGACGCACGCGATGCCTTCAACGCGCTGGATGCGACGTATCATGAAGACTTTCAAGGCTACCTGACCTGGACAGGGGACGTGCTCTTAGACAACTAGCCTCACCCTCCCCCCTCTCCATCGCTGGAGAGGGGGGAGCAACCCGCGTTAGGATCCCGAAAATGAACCACCCGACCACGGACGCATCCCCCTGGGGTCTTTATCCCTGGTTCGTCGAGCATGGTTACGACTGGGTCCACCCCGACGACCTGCCCGCTTTTCGCGCATTGTCGCCTTATGGTCGGGTGTTTCAGCGGGTCGGCGAAGCCGACGGCTACTGGGTGCTGGCTTATGGCGCCGCCCGTTTTCGGGTCCAGCCGGGCCTGTTTCGTCCAGTTCCCGCCCCCAGCTGGCCATTGGGTACCCCCGTCGAGGTCAAAAGTCGCAGCAAGTGCGGGACGATCCGCGACATCTTCTGGCATTTCCAGCGGAATGAGCCCCTGTACTTTCTGGAAGTCGCGGGGAAGAAGTTGAAAACCCGCTACTTCAGCCAGGATCTTGTGCTTTACGCCGGGACGAAAAAGCCCACCGTCTGAGGGACTGCGATAAGCCAGCTCAAGCCTATCCGTCCCGGCTGCGGTCCCGCGATTTACTTTTTTTGCATGCGTTTCAGTTTGCGGCTGGTGACCGCGTCAGAAATCGTCGGGAAGTCTTGGGCCCAGCTCCCAGCATGTTCCGGATGATCAGGATTCAGCTGACCCTTCAAGTAGGTGTCGTAGTTCTTCAAGACCGGGGATCGACTGCGGTCGGTGAGTGCCCCGGTCAACAACCCAGGCGCAGCAAAGCCGACGTCGCCATACATTTGCCCGACGTCTTGGTTCGGCTTACCGTCGTGCTTACCTGCGGTCCACTCCCCGCGCGCATCGAGGACGGCGTCCCACAGCGAAATCCTGACCGGGTCGCCCCCCTTTTCTTGGAGCCCCAAAGGATGGTCGATCACCCGCTTCGGGTTCGACATCAAGGTGTAAAGGTGCTGCAGTTCCGATCCCGATTTGGGGCCTTCTGAGCGCTCCCGATTGAACTTGTCGTTGAGGTGGTGGTGGATGATCTGCCACTGCAGCCGATGCGCATACTCTCCGTGGTGCGGACCCGCGCCAACGTCTTTGAGGGGAGCCATGGGCGAGAGCGCTTTATCGACGAAGGTCTCGGGCGGCATGGTTCCGCCACCTTGGGCAATGGGATAACTTTCCTCCGATTTCTTCTGACCGAGTTGCTTGGGCTCTTGGCGGACGATCTCATCGGACGTCACCTTGACGCGTCCTGGATTCATCCACTGCGATTCGGTGTCTTGTAGCGCGGCATCGAGGGCCTGGGTCGGGCTGGCGTTGCCAAAGGCCCAATGCGAGGAGTAGCGCTCCGCAGATTCCTCCAGGCTGCCCAACGCCTGGTGGACCGCTTTGGGGTCTTTGAGCAGCGCCTGGATCTCTTTGAGGCGGCCGAGGGTCTCGTTCGACAGCTGCTCGTCTTCACCCAAACGACTGTTGAATTCGTCGAGGTCGACTTGGCGCTGAATCACTTGGGGGGTAGCGTCAAGCCGCGGAGCAGGAGCAGCGGTCCTTGTAGCCTGAGGCAGTACAAAGGGCGACAACGGACGAGGTTCGCGCGGCTGGCTGCGTCCGGGCAGGAGGGGGAGAAACCGCCGCGCGGCGGGGACGTCCGGCGCCAACTCTGCTGCGTCAGCGGTGATCGGCACTTGAGCCAGGCTGTGACCCTGCTGCGCCGGTTCAGCCTTTGACCCAACGTCCGCGGGCTCGGGCTCGGTGCGCGCATCGGGTAGGGTCCAAGACGGCCGGGGTCGGGTCAACCCAAACCGCGGCGCGGGGGTCACCGCATTCTGCTGCAGTCGCACACCCTCGTTCATATAACGCTCCCTCCTGGCGCTTTTGCGCAAGCACACGTCGCTAGAGAGCTTGCCACCAGCAAGGCTGAACGTCAACTCTCCATCGCCCGCATCGCCGTCAATTCGACGACTGCGCAGTGGATCCCCTGCGAGAGACGCGTCGTAATGCTGTGACAGCATCAAAATCTGGAAAATGGCAGGCTCCCTCTGCTCTGCAAGAACATCTGCTGGACAAAGGAATGCTCTTGATCGCGAAAGTCAAGTAACATGGTCGGCGCAACGCGATAGCTGGGGAGCGGCTTATGCAAAAAATTTGGCGAGAACTTCGTTTTGGCTTCCGGGTACTACTCCGGCGGCCCACCTTGACCACGGCGGTCTTGCTGTCCCTGATGTTGGGGATCGGCGTCAATACCGCGGTCTTCACCATGCTCTTTCGGGTTTTCTCCAGTCCTTTGCCGGTAGAGAACCCGCAGGAGCTGGTGGCGATTTTTCAGACCTTGCGCGACAAAGCGAAGGGGGAGTACACCGGGTTTCGTTCCCAGTCACCCCTCAACTACGTCGACTACCGCGACGAGAATCAGACCCTGGCGGGGATGGCGATCCACCAGTGGGCCTACATGAACCTGACCGGGCGCGAGGAGCCCCAGCGGGTTCTCGGCGTCTATGCGTCGCACAACTACTTTGCGGTACTTGGGCTCAAACCCGCAAAAGGGCGCTTTTTTTCCGCGGAAGAAGCCGCGGACATCCGCGCCAAGAACCCGGTCGTGGTCTTGAGCCACGCTTTCTGGACGCGCAGTTATGCCAACGATCCCGACATCGTCGGCAAGGCCGTGCAGATCAATGGCGTGCCTTTTACCGTGATCGGCGTTGCCCCGAAAGGGTTTCAGGGCACCTTGCTCGAAATCAGTATGGATCTCTGGATTCCGGTCGGCTGGTTCCAGCAGCTCTCGCCATTCAAGGACTTTTTCGAGAACCGCGACACCTCCCTCTTCCAAGCTTTTGGTCGGCTCAAGCCCGGGGTCAGCCGGGAGCAGGCCGAAGCGGACTTGACCACGCTTTCGCTGCGGATTTCTACGACGTATTACCGCAATGACGAGAGTTCGACCGTCGTCATGCTGCCACTCACCGAAGGGGTCTTCCGGCCACAGGACCGCGTGCGTTATCTGGGTTATGGACGCACGCTGCTGGTGGTCGCGGCTTTCATCCTGCTGATTTCCTGCTTCAACGTGGCGAACTTGCTCTTGGTCCGTGGTCTGGAGCGCCAGCGCGAGATCGCCACCCGCTTGGCCATGGGTTGCTCGCGGGCCCAGATCATCACGCAACTGAGCGTCGAGAATCTTGGGCTGTTCTTGCTCGGCGGCCTCCTGAGCCTCGGGGTGGCGCGGCTCAGCCTGGATTTCCTGTGGAAGTTTCGGCCGCCGCAGTTCTCCGCAAACGTGCTCGATTTGCACCTCGACGCCAAGGTTTTGGGTTTCACCTTCGGCTTGTCGTTGCTCACCGGCCTGCTCTTTGGGCTAGTCCCAGCTTTGCGTGCGGCTCAGCCGGACCTGGTCCAAACCCTCAAGAGCGGCAGCACCGGCCTCGCCCGCGTCTCCCGCTGGCGCGCCTTGCGTCCGCAGAATCTGTTGGTGATCGCCCAGATCGCCTTGACCCTGACCGCGCTGATTGGCGCCGGCTTGCTCGTGCGCACGCTGCGCAACGCCCAGCAGGTTGACCTCGGGTTTTCCTACCAAGACATGGCGGTCTTGAGCTTCTCTCCGGGGGAGCAAGGCTATGCCCCAGAACAAACCCGCGCGCTTTACCAGCGCATCCTGGAACGGGTGCGCGCGCTGCCTGGAGTGCGGTCTGCCACCCTTGCCGCCAACCGTTTATTGCGCGGTTCCACCCTCCAGCAGCAGGTCTTCTTCGAAGGCGAGCAGCTCGCAGCCCAGCTCAACGGGCGCGAGTTCCAGCGCACCAACATCGTGGTCCCCGGATACTTTGAAGCCGTCGGCATTCCCCTCCTCCAAGGCCGCGATTTTGACGACACGATCCGCGCCGACGGCCCGGCCGTTGCGATCATCAACCAGACCATGGCCCAAACCGGTTGGCCCGGTCAGGACCCGATCGGCAAGCGTTTCAGTTTCCATTACCCGGACTACCCGAAAATCGAAGTGATCGGGGTGGTGCAGGATGCGGTTTACCGCGAGATCCCCGAGCAACCCCAACTCTTCATCTACCTGCCCCACGTGCAGGCCCAAATGGCTGGGGCAACCTTGCACGTCCGCGTCGACGGCGATCCAGCGACGTTCTTGCCCACCCTGCGGCGCGAGGTGCAAAGCCTCGACCCCAACTTGGTTTTGGCCGAAGTCCAGCCGCTCAGCTGGTTCATTGACGAAGCTCTGTGGCTGCAGCGGATGTCGGCCAACCTGCTGTTGAGTTTGGCGACGCTGGCCCTGGTCGTGGCGGTGGTCGGGGTTTACGGAGTCCTCGCCTACGCGGTCAACCGCCGACAGCGCGAGATCGCCACCCGCATCGCCCTCGGGGCCCAGCGCGCTCACTTGCAGCAAATGATCTTCAAAGAAGTGGTGATCCTGATCGGCTGCGGCTGGCTGCTCGGGCTAGGGCTGAGCCTGTTCGTCCTGCGCCCTTTGATCGCGAGTCAGCTGATGGGGGTGGCGGCAACTGACCCCGCGGTCTACTTGCTGCAGTCGCTGGCGCTGCTCGTCGCTGCTTGCGCTGGGGCCACGCTGCCGGTGTGGAAAGCGACGAAAATCGACCCCATGCTGGTCTTGCGCGGCGAGTGAAGCGTCCTGATCGGTTGTGGCAGGCTGGGGGCATCGGGCTCGGAGAGGATATCGACATCCTCAGTCAAGAGTGACTGCGGTGGCATTGACCCCGCATATGATTCGTGCGACGCTCTATGCATGAGAACAACGCTCGATATCGACCGTGATCTCCTCGAAGAAGCCGTAAGAGTCACCGGTGCGCCGAGCAAGACGGTTGCAGTTCAGCTGGGTCTGAAGGCACTGGTCGACGAGGCGGCGCGCCGGCGGCTGGTGGCGCTGCGCGGGAAGATTCCCGAGGCCGGGGGGGTTTCGCGCCGGCGGCTCCCTGCTTTGGACGGCGCCCAGTGATCTTGGTCGACACCTCAGTTTGGGTCGACTTTTTCCGCGGATCCAACCGCGCCGCGGCTCTCGCCGAGCACCTCGAATCGAATCTGGTCTTGCTTCATCCTTGGGTTCTCGGGGAGCTCGCCTTGGGCGGTCTCGGCCCGCGGCGAGAGGCGGTGATTGCAGACCTGAAGCGGCTTCCTACCGCGCCACTTGTTGCGGATGAAGAAGTGCTGGAGCTGATCCTGGTGCGTCGGCTCAGCGGCCGAGGGATCGGCTGGGTCGATGTCCACCTGCTGGCGGCTGCGTTGCTGGCCGGATGCGGTTTGTGGACTTTCGATGGCCGCCTTGGTGGTGTGGCTCTGGAGTTCGGGGTGGCGAGTGGGTGATCCAACACTATTTCCACATCCGCGAGAACGATGGATGGAGGTTCTACGCCCCCACTCGGGACAAGGACGGTCGACCAGTTCGCCTCGAGCTGTTCGGCTGTTCCGGCTGTTCCGAGCGAGTAGCCTGCGGATCCGCAGGCATGTTAAAATCCGGGCAGAAGCGAACCCCTTCGATCCTCGCTACGACGACTACTTCAGGCATCGTAGGCTGCGGCAGCGCCGGGAGAGGCAGGAGGATGGCTTCGGTGGTACGGAAATGCTCGACTTAAGGGTGGGCGCGAGCCACCAAAACAACAGCCGGGTCGCGCCAGCGGCCTTTGAAATGCTTGAGCCGTGTGCGGTGAAAGTCGCATGCACGGTTCTGAGGGGACTGGGGGGCCGGTAACGCCCCTGGTTACCCGACGGCGGCAGACGGCCCGCCTACTGTCTGCAACCGTTTTTTTTCGGAGATCCCAGACGCATGACTAACGATGCGAACCGGCCCCCTAACATCAACGCTGAGGCACTACGGTCCCTCCAGAACGAGGTCCGAATCCAAGCGAGTCTCGCCCAGCCCTCCTGGACGGCTGTTCACTCGCACTACTACTTTGATCCTGTAAAGAGAGTCTGGCGGGAGCTCGATGCTGCTGCGATTCGGTGGTGGCAAGGACTCCTCGATCGCCACAAGGTCCTTATCAAGCTAGCAATTCTCGTTGAGTCAAAACACCTACGGCAGAAGCATGTGTTGCTGCCTGCGTTCAAGCCGCTACGCCAAGCCATCATCTTCGACTGGATTGGCGGCATGGCGCATGCCGAAGAGCGCCGCAAGATCCTCCTCGATGTCGGCGTTGACCCTCGCATTTCCTACCAGCTTGACCGCGAGATCTCAGCTGGCGCATACGACGCTATGCCAAACGCTCCCAACATCTTGTATCCGCCCAAAGGCGAAGAGTGGGACGCCGCTGCCTTCGTCGAAGCACTCAACAGCGGAAAGACTTCGGAAAACCTCGAGGATTCCGCAATCTGGAAGGCGCGACTTGGCCTGCAATCAGCAGCCCGCGCTATGGCCGACCAGCAGATCGAAGAAGATGCACGTGAAATCGCAATGGCCATTCGCCGCGCGCTGGTAGGTCAACTCGGAGCAGCCGGCAAGCCATTCGACCTAAAGAAGGCCTTTATTGACAATGTCACCAAACCCTTTACCGTTACGGTCTTCCACCCAATCATCGTCATCGATGCGAACCTCTGGGGCGTGAGTGACAAGGACACAGTGCCCGTCAGACACGCGCGCATCCACCTTACGAACCTCTCTGGCTTCCCCTACTTCTGGTTTGATCTTGTCCATCGCGATGCCGCACAAGAAGTCATCGCGTGCGCTCAGGAAAACTACGACCTGCAGACGCAGGAGAAGGGCCTGGTTCCGTTCTCGCCCGGCATGGGCCTCGCCGATTACGAAATCGCTCGCCCTTGAACGTCCGCGACCTGCCGCCTAATCGGGTAGCCGGGGGTGTCTAGCC
>CAZCOV010000044.1:2837-24498 GCA_964499975.1 uncultured Thermoanaerobaculia bacterium | reverse complement strand
TCGGTGGTTGACGGCGAGATGGTTCTCAATGAGGCGGGTCGGATGATTCAGACCGTTTGGGAAGAAATGCCGTCGCATTATCCCGATTTCGAGATCGACGCATTTGTTGTGATGCCCAACCACATCCACGCGATCATGGTTCTCGTAGGGGCAGGCCCCTGTGCCTGCCCTGCCTTGGATAACCAACCACCCCACGAAGACGGACCACCGCCGCCAACGGGGCAACCACACGAAGAGGGGCAACCACAGGGGGTTGCCCCTACAAAGACCACCGATCAGGGTCAGCACCTATCGGCACCATGTTCTGTAGGGGCAGGCCCCTGTGCCTGCCCTGCCTTGGATGGCCCGCGAACGCCGCCAACGGGGCAACCACACGAAGAGGGGCAACCACAGGGGGTTGCCCCTACTCCTTTTTCGCTTTTCGATGCCGTACACCGCTTCAAAACCTTAACGACTACACGCTACGGCACCGGGGTCAAGAACCTGGGCTGGCCGGCTTATCCCGGCCGCCTCTGGCAACGCAACTACTATGAACACGTGATCCGCAACGAGATCATTCTCGAACGGATTCGTGGCTACATCGCGACCAATCCGGCACGCTGGCTGCTCGACCCAGAAAATCCCGCTGCTTCCAAACTGGAAGAGGAAAATCTATGGCTGCAGTGACCGAAGCCGACCTCGAAAAATCAGCCCTCGCCTGGCTCGAAGGTCTCGGTTACAAAACCGCCGCCGGCCCCGACATCGCGGTCTCAGGCACAGCCGCCGAGCGCAGTGACCCGCGCTACCGCGACGTCCTCCTCGAACGTCGCCTGCGAATCGCGCTCGCAACCTTCAACCCCAACCTCCCTCCCGAAGCCCTCGACGACGCCTTCCGCAAGCTCACCCAACCCGAAGGTTCGACGCTCCTCGCCCGCAACCGAGCCGCGCACAAGATGCTCGTCGAAGGCATCGCAGTCGAACTCCGCCGCGCCGACGGCACCCTCGGCAGCGCGCACGTGCGCGCGATCGACTTCGACAAACCTCACGCCAACCACTTCCTCGCCGTCCGCCAATTCACCGTCAACGAAAACCAACACACCCACCGCGCCGACATCGTCCTCTTCCTCAACGGCCTCCCCATCGCCGTCCTCGAGCTCAAAAGCCCGAGCGACGAAAACGCCACCATCTGGACCGCCCACAACCAGCTCCGAACCTATCAAGCCCAGATCCCCGCGCTCTTCACCTACAACGCCGTGCTCATCGTCTCCGACGGCTCCGACGCTCGCATCGGCGCGCTCGGCGTCGGCCGCGAATGGTTCAAACCCTGGCGCACCATCGCCGGCAGCGCCGACGCCCCGCCCCAGTACACCGCGCTCCAAGTCCTTCTCGAAGGGGTTTTCGAACGACGCCGCTTTCTCAACCTCATCCGCCACTTCATCGTCTTCGAAGACCGCGGCGGCCCTTCCCCGATCAAAAAAGTCGCCGGCTACCACCAATTCCACGCCGTCAACGTCGCCGTCGAAGAAACCCTGCGCGCCGCCCGCGCCCGCACCAGCGGAGAGCTGCGCCAGATCCCCGGACGCTACGGCGCCGGCTGGCAGCCCGGCGGCGAGCACGGCGACCGGCGCGTCGGCGTCGTCTGGCACACCCAGGGCTCGGGAAAAAGCCTCACCATGGCCTTCTTCGCCGGCCGCATCATCCTCCACCCGGCGATGGAAAACCCCACCATCGTCGTGCTCACCGATCGCAACGACCTCGACGACCAGCTCTTCGGCACCTTCGCCAGCTGTCGCGACCTGTTGCGCCAAGCGCCCGTGCAAGCCGTTGATCGGCGCGATTTGCGCGAAAAGCTGCACGTCGCCGCCGGTGGCGTGATCTTCACCACGATCCAAAAATTCCTACCCGAAGAAAAGGGCGATCGCCACCCCGTGCTCTCCGAGCGCCGCAACATCGTCGTCATCGCCGACGAAGCCCACCGCAGCCAATACGACTTCATCGATGGCTTCGCCCGCCATCTGCGCGACGCCCTCCCCCACGCCTCCTTCATCGGCTTTACCGGCACCCCGATCGAACAAACCGACGCCAACACGCGCGCGGTTTTTGGCGACTACATCAGCATCTACGACATCCAGCGCGCCGTCATTGATGGCGCCACCGTGCCGATCTACTACGAAAGCCGACTCGCCAAGCTCGACCTCGACGCCGCCGAGAAGCCCAAGATTGATCCCGGATTCGAGGAAGTCACCGAAGGCGAAGAGATCGAGCGCAAGGAAAAGCTCAAGAGCAAGTGGGCACAGCTCGAAGCGCTGGTCGGCGCCGAGCGCCGGCTCGAGCGGGTCGCGTGCGATTTCGTCGAGCATTTCGGCAAACGGCTCGAGGTGCTCGAAGGTAAGGCGATGATCGTCTGCATGAGCCGGCGCATCTGCGTCGAGCTCTACAACGCGATCGTCGCGCTGCGCCCCGCCTGGCTGTTCGACGGTGCAGCGCAAGGTGCCGACAGCGACGACGATCAGCGGGGAACGATCAAGGTCGTGATGACCGGCGATGCCTCCGATCCCCTCGAGTGGCAGCCGCACATCCGCAGCAAAGCCCGCCGCGAGGCGCTCGGCAACCGTTTTCGCGATCCCCGCGATTCCTTCAAAGTCGTCATCGTGCGCGACATGTGGCTCACCGGTTTCGACGCCCCGAGCCTGCACACGATGTACCTCGACAAACCGATGCACGGCCACGGGCTCATGCAGGCGATCGCCCGCGTCAACCGGGTCTTTTGCGACAAACCCGGCGGGCTGGTGGTCGACTATCTCGGGCTCGCCGAAGAGCTCAAAAGCGCGCTCGCCACCTACACCGAAAGCGGCGGCACCGGCAAGACCAACCTTGACCAGGAAGAGGCCGTGCCGGTGATGCTCGAGAAATACGAGATCTGCCGCGGTCTCTTCCACGGCTTCGACTACAGCGCGTGGCACAGCGGCCAAGCCGAAAAGCGGCTCTCGCTGCTCGCCCCAGCGCAAGAGCACGTGCTCGCCCAACCCGATGGTAAGACGCGGCTGCTGCGCACCGTCACCGAGCTTTCGCAAGCCTTCGTGCTCGCCGTCACCCATCCCGAAGCCGAGCGCATCCGCGAGGACGTGGCATTTTTCCAGACCGTGCGCGCCTGGATCACCAAGAAAGCCAAAGGCGAGCAAAAGAGCGACGAAGAGCTCGACCACGCCATCCGCCAGATCGTCTCGAAGGCGATGGTCTCTGATGAAGTGGTCGACATCTTCGCTGCCGCTGGGCTCAAGAAACCCGACATCTCGATCCTCTCCGAGGAGTTTCTCGCCGAGGTCCGCGGCATGCCCCACCGCAACCTCGCGGTCGAACTGTTGCACAAGCTGCTCAAGGGCGAGATCCGCACGCGCTCGAAACGCAACGTCGTGCAAGCCCGATCGTTCAGCGAGCTGCTCGAGCAAGCCTTGCGCCGCTACCAGAATCGAGCGATTGAAACCGCGCAAGTGATCGAAGAGCTGATCGTGCTCGCCCAGCAGATGCGCGAAGCCGGCGAGAGGGGCGAGGCGTTGGGGATGAGCGATGACGAGCTGGCCTTCTACGACGCGCTCGAAATCAACGACAGCGCGGTCAAAGTGCTCGGCGAGCCGACGCTACGAGCCATCGCCCGCGAGCTAGTCGAAACCGTGCGCAAAAACGTCACCATCGACTGGACGCTGCGCGAGAACGTCCGCGCCCAGCTGCGGGTGATGGTCAAGAGAATCCTGCGTAAGCACGGCTACCCACCCGACAAGCAAGAGCAAGCCACCCAGCTCGTGATCGAGCAAGCCGAGGTGCTTTCGGAAGGGTGGGCGGTGGCATGAGGATGGCTGATCGCAAGGCCACTTCGCGAGGTCTGGAAGCGCGAAGCGAGCGACTTTTGAGCGCCATCGCCCGCTGGCTCAGCTGTTGATCGCTGGCGAAGTCATGACCGAGGCGGGCTATGGTCTCATGGAGGTCAGCAGCGCAGCGGGGCAGGTTTCATTGACCGGCGCGCCACTCGCCCTCATCGGCAACTGCGTCCGGACGTTACCGCATTAGCAGCGCAATGAGGGCTTGCCCCCCTCCCTGCGGGGAAAGGGGGCAAGGACAAGGCGGGTGGCTCAGGGTAGGTAGGTGACGACCAGTTCGGGCCGGTTGCCAGCAGCAGCTTCGCCCGAGTAGAAGCCCATGTAATCCGTGCCCAGGTCGTCGTTGTCGTCGGTCGTGAAGTAGACCTTGAGCTGGGTCACGCCGGTCTTGTTGATGGCGCTGAGACCCGACGCATTGAGCGTGCCGGTCGAGAACGTGCCATCCGTCGTGGCATTGCTCATGCTCGCCACACCCGAGGCGGTGGCCGCAGCCTCGAAGTCGCCGGCAGCAAAGGCAGTCCAACCCCCGAAACCGCCGTTGCGAATGTCGACGGTGCAGGTGCCGTGGGTCGAGAACGGGCTGGTGCCCGACACGGTACCGCGTTTCAACCGCAGGGTGGCGGACTGGATGGTGGCGGTGTCCGGAATCGACGAAGTGTCGAAGGAGACCAGTGTCTTGTACTGGGTGTCGTCCGAGAAGTCGCCGACGCGGAGGGAAGCCGTGGTGTTGTCGGTGGAGTTGCCGCCGCCGCCTACATTCGAGGTCTCGGTCGACTCCCACAAACGACCATCTTCGGAGGCGGTCGAGGTGAAGGTCACGGTGACGGGTACCACTCCGCCCGAGCAGGTGGTCAAGTCGAAGTCATCGACGTAAAACGACGTCACCAGCGAGCTGTCGTTGGTGGCACGGAAAGCCACCCGCACGGTGGTCCCGGCCCATGGGGTGAGGTCGATGTTCTGCTGCTGCATCCACGCGGCTTCACGCCAGCCGTCCGAACGGTGGTCGACCACCGCCAGCACGGTGCCGGAAGTGTTGCGGATCTCGGTGTCGAAGAAATCCCAGCCGAAGCCGCCGGCCGCGCTCTCGTCGGTGGTCATGTACCACCAGTAGGTGAGCTCAGCCCGGGTCGCACCCGCGGGAATGGCGAAGTCACGGGTGGCTTCGTGGGTGGTGGAGGCCGCACCGCCGAGACGCAGAGACCAGCTGCCATGGCCGGTTGCCGGAGCCGCAACCCGCGCCGCACCGGTGAGGGTGAAGCTGTCGTTGCCCGCTTCAAACCCGGCCGTGGTCGGCGTGCAAGTGCCGCCGGCGGCGGCCGTGGTGCTGTAAACCAGGCCGTAGGTCTGGGGGCTGGTGGGGACGCTGGTGCCGGTGACGCGCACGGTCCAGTTGCCCGCTGCTGGGTTTTCGACCACCACTTGCTCTTGATTGTCGAGGCTGTTGAGCCCGGTGGTGGCCGGCAAGTGCGGGTTGGCCGCGCTGAGCACCCAGGCGTTTACGGTGGTGGCGCTCGGCGAGATCAGTTGCAGGGTCAAGTTGTTGACCGGAGCGCTGGCGGAGAACGCCGCGGCAGCCGCATCGTCCCAAGCCAGGCTGGCTTTAAGCACGCCGGTTCCCGCCGGGACGTTGATCGTGAAGTTGTCGACCGCGGCGTTGGTCACCGAGTCAGTGCCCCAAACCGTCGCGCCCGCAGCGCCCAGCGTGCCAGTGCCTGCCCGCATGGTGTCGATCAGCGCCTTGGCATCGACCGCACCATAGCCATAGATGAAGTCAGGACCGTCTTGTCCCTGGTCCCGCGCGGTGTGGATCAAGAAAGCCTTGACCAATGCGGGCAGCGGACGAGCGGTCGCGCCGCCAAAACCGCGCGCGCGCCAGTCTTCGATGAACAACGAGACAATGCCGCCGACCGCTGGTGTGGCCATCGAAGTGCCGCACCAGCCAGAACCGCCATAGGCGCTGTCGGAAGTGTTGAGCGACGAGTAAATGAAGGCCTCGCCACTCACCCGGCCGGTTTCACAGCCCGGCGCGCTGACAATCGGCTTCAGCCGGCCGTCATCGCAAGGACCCCAGCTGGAGAAGTTGGTCATGGAACCGCCGTCGGAATTGATCGCCCCGATGTGGATCGGGTTCTTGGCACAAGACGGCGGGGCCGTGGTCACGTAATTGGCCCCGCAACGCGCCTTGGGGGATCCCCCAGACCGCTCGTTGCCGTTGGCCCAGGTCATGATCACCGCGCTGCCCACCGTGGCATTGCTGCCGCGGACGATGCCGTCGAGCAGGTTGGACGAAACGCCGTAATCGCCTTCGCGCGCACAGTCGTAGCCGTTCGAGGCGGTGTTGCTGCCGATCGAGTTGGTGCCCAGGTCGGCGTTATAGGTGTTGCGGGCCAGGGCGTAGTCAGCCTGGATGTCGCCGGCGTTGTCCCAGAACAGCATGGTGCCACCCGTTTGTTCATAAGCGGCGGAGAAGATCGTGGCCTCTTGCGCCACGCCGCGGGCGCGCGTTCCCGTCGAGCCCGAACCGTCGCCCGCCGCTGTGCCCGCCACGTGGGTCGGATGATCTGCTGCAGGCTGGGCGTCGATCACGGTCACCCGGCTGCCGGTGCCCGGATTGAACGTCTGGTGGGTAGCGCGCACGGTGCCGCCGTCGAAAACGAATAGCCGGACGCCCGTGCCGTCGAGGCCGTAAGGCGCGTTGATCACGGCGTCGGCCCGGGTGTTGGCGCGGACGCCGTCGTTGTTCGGCGACAGCGGCATCGGGCCTTCCTCGATCCACAGCACCTCTTCGATCTTGGCCAGCTCGCTGACCTTGCTTTCAGGGACCCACAAGGTCATGCCATGCAGGCCCTCGATCGGCGGCATCGCCACGCCTCCGACTTGCTCGGCAATGCGCTCGCCTTGCGTCAAGTCAACGTCGTGGTGGAGCTGGACCATGAGCATCACCCAACCGGGCTGGCTGGGATCGCGGGTCCAGGACCCCCACTCCCCTTTCTTGACGCGCGGGTGGAGCTTGCGCTCGGGGGTCCAAGGGGTGAGCCAACGCACTTCGGAAAACTGGTTGAGGCTCTTGAGCTGAGTGGCCGGCACGGCCGCGATCCAGGCCGAACCCGAAACATAAGCGCCAAGGTCGAGGCCGCGACGCCAGAGATCATTGCGCTGCGCTTCGTCGGGAATCTCGTGGAGCTGGACCAGCAGGTGGAGGTTCCCCCGTTGGGTTTTTTCCAGAGCCAGTTTTTCGAGGCCCTTGGTGTCGATCTGTTGGGGTGGGGTAAAGCTCTCTTGGAGCAGGCGGATTTCGTAGCGGGAATCTTGAGATGCGTTCTGATCCTGGGCCTGGGCCACGCTCGTGGCGGCGAGCAACAAGGTCAGACCGGCCGCGGAAACAGCATTCTTCCTCTTCCTATTCATCGATCAATCTCCTCAGTCGGGAAAATGTGGCGGAAGTCGCCAGGGTTAGCAGGAGCGCTGCCAGCAAAGTTTGTGCCGTTCTGTTCGAGGACCACCACAGCCCTTCGCGCGCGGAGCCTGGCGGGAGGTCACGCCCAGCGCGACCTCGATGCCTGGAGTGGCTGTCCATCAACAGGCTATAAGTAACCCATAAAAAATTTCACGTTCTGCGCAAGATCTGCACCTGGCATGCCCTGCCGTGTCTGGCGACCTCGGCTTCGGCAGAGCGGAGCCTTGTCGTGCAAAACCAAAAGCAGCATCCGCTTCTGATCGAGTATTCTCAAGTCTGAGACCGTTTTTTTCTCAGATATGAAAAATGCGATAGGGAGCAAGGGTATGGCCCCGCGCAGCATCCGGCAGCATCCGCAGCCCTCACAGTCGTAGCACGGTGATCCGCCGGCCGCGATGCTCGATTGCCTCCATGCGCGCCCGCTCTGGCAGCGGTGGGGCGTCGGGACGGGCGTCGAAGACCACCAGTGTTCCCTGGTCGAGCGTGAGCCGGTCGAGGTAATCGCCGAGTTGGTCGAGCGCTTTGGGGACCGGGTCGGAAGCGCTGCGGCGTACCTTGAGCTCGAGTGCCCAGCGCTTGAGCCCAGCGGGGTGCAGCCAGCGGATCTGGAGGTCGATCCGGCCTCGGCCCACGCCGTACTCGCGATCGATCAGCCCGCCGCCGTTGACCACGCGCTGCAGGTAAGCCATGAACACCAGCTGCGCCGCCGCTTCGCTGTAAGGCTGTCGCTGGAGAAAGAACTCCGCATGCTCGCACCAGAAAGCGCGAAAGTCCGCGAGCAAGCGGTCGAAATCGAGATTGCCGTCGGTCGTGAGATAGCTCGCCGGCGCCAGCGGCAGGGTTTCTTGCACCACCCACGCGAGGGCGCGCGGGATGACCTCGCGGTAGATCGGGTTGGCGATCTCGAGCCCCGCCGAACCGGGAGCGACGAGCCCGAGGTCCAGGCAGAATTGGATGTCGTCGGCGAGCGTGTCGGGAGGGAGGAACTCGCCAGCGAGGATGGGCTCGATCACCCGCTGGACGCGCGGCTCGCGCAAGCGGTCGACCAGCGAGTCAAGGTGGGTGTCGCGGCGCAAGATGAGGTCCTCTTTGGCCTGCTCGATGACCGTGGCGGTGATCGGCTGAGTGCGGTCGGGGACGATCGAGCCCACCGCCTGGCGGGCCAGCGCGTTGACCAGCCAGGGTTGGCCGCGGGTCAGCTCGTAGGCAAGGGCGGATCCTTCGGAGGTGACGACTTGGCCGGTTTCCTGCGTGTGCTGAGCGTAGAGTTCGGCGACCTCCTCCGCGGTGAAATTGCGCAACGTCACCGACTCGACCTTGACGTTGAAGGGTGAAGAGGTGCCCAGGTTTGCCGTTCCCGAAGGCCCCCGAACCTTGTAGTCGCGCACGTCGCGCAAGCCGATGAGCGCCAGCGACTGCGGGAAACGCGTCGGACGGTCGGGGTAGCCTTCGCGCAGCTGGCGCAAGACCGAGATCAGGGTATCGTCGACCAACGCGTCGATCTCGTCGAGAAAAAGCACCAGCGGCCGGGGAGCGCCCTCGCTCCAGCGGGTCAGGTAGGCGGCCAGCCGGCTCTCGGCCCCGAGCGCACGAAAAACGTCGACGGACGGTGGCCGCAGTTCGGTGGGCAGCACTTCGGCCTGGCGTGCGATCGAGCGCAAGACAGCGGAGACGCCGGCTTCGACGTGCGCTCCCGCCGCAGCGCCGGACTCACAGCTGGCGTGCAGCGCGACGTAGCGCCCCTCGGCGGTCAGCTCTTGCGCCAAGGCGCGGAAAGAAGTCGTCTTGCCGGTCTGACGTGGGGCGTGGACGACGAAGTAGAGCTTCTCCGCGATCAGCTGGCGGATGGTCGGCAATCGCCGCTCGGGCGGCAACATGTAGTGATCGCTCGGCTGGCAAGGGCCGCCGGTGTTGAAAAACCGTGCCATTCCTGCATCCTACACGTAAGGGCTTCCAAGTAACTCCCTGTTTTACCGCCCGATGAACGCCCCAATAACGAGGGCAGGCACAGGGGCCTGCCCCTACGGTCGCAATCCCACCTGGAGGGTCAAGGCAATTCTGACGTTCCCGTAGGGGCCGGCCCCAGTAACGAGGGCAGGCACAGGGGCCTGCCCCTACGGTCGCAATCCCACCTGGAGCCGCCGCATCACTCCGGCAACAGCCCGGACGCGGCGAACACTTCGCGCGCCTCCCCGGTGGACGCCTGGGCCAGCTCGCGGAGCCGCTGGAAGTTGGCTTCAGCGTCGCGGAAGTGGCAGACCTCGTGGATCAGGTAGCTCGCCTTGACCAGGAGGTCGTTCGGGTCACGGCGGTCGACCAGGGCCTGCCAGCAAGGTCCGGCGAGCGACTGGCCGCTGATCAGGGCAGCGAAGGCCGCATGGGTGAGGAGGAGCGCACCGCGGACGCCGTGAAGGCCGTCCAGGTGGGTGCTGAGATGGCGGGCGCGTTCTTCCCAGGAGAAGGCCACGGCGTAAGTCTCGAAGGGGTAACGCCGCAGCCAGTCGTCGATCGCGTCGTCTGCAGGATCTCCTTGGGGAAAGTCCACGGCAAGCTGGCGGCTCAGGCTGAGGAAGTACCCCACGGCGGCTCCCCGCCACAAGTCGTACAGGCAGATGGGAGTGGCAAGCGGATTTTCCATCCGCAGGGAAAGCCCCGTCTCCAGAGGCTCTTCCCGGATCTGGAACTCCGAGTTCAACGCCAGGAAGTCCCACAACTCCCAGCGTTCGAGCAGCCGCAGCTGGTTCTCCTCCTCGCCAAGTGCTGCGACCAGCCGCTTCTCCCAGCCCGGAACCTCCGGATCGACGCCGAAATCGCGGCCGAAATCGCTGACGAAATCGCGGCCGAAATCGCGGCCGAGATCGCGGCCGAAATCGCGGCCGAAATAGCTGTCAAAATAGCGGTCGAAATCGCGGCCCAAATAGCTGACGAAATAGCGGCCGAAAGCGCGGACGAAATAGCGGCCGAAATAGCTGACGAAATCGCGGCCGAAATCGCGGCCCAAATAGCGGCCGAAATCGCGGCCGAAATCGCGGCCGAAATCGCGGCCGAAAGCGCGGACGAAATAGCGGTCGAAATCGCGGCCGAAAGCGCGGACGAAATAGCGGTCGAAATCGCGGCCGAAATCGCGGACGAAATAGCGGTCGAAATCGCGGCCGAAATCGCTGACGAAATCGCGGCTGGCGATCTCACCCGCGATCGCGTCGAGGTCGCTTCCCGCCGGAACGAAGGGTGCGAGCAGCGGGCGGAGCAATCCTTGCGTCCAGCCCTGAAGCCAGGGTTCGAGGTCGTCCCCGGCAAGGCCCAGCCGCTGTGCTGCCAGCGTAGGACGGAGCAACTCGGCCCGGCGGAAGTGGGCTCCGCTGAAGCCAGTGGCCACCACCCGCAAGCTGCTCAACGGAACCCGGGCTTCGTGAAAGCGCCCCTGGCCGCGGCTGTGCCCCGCTCGCATTAAGAACCACGCAGCGTCACTCGCTTGCCGGGTCGCTGCGAAGCGCTCGCGCCCGACGAGCTCAGCCACGATCTTGCGCCATAGCAGGGCCAGCGACGCCACCGCCATCTGCGGTGGGGCCAGCTCAGCGGGCTCCGACGCGCGAGCGAGGGAGCTGAGATAGGAAGCCGGCGCGTCGAGCGCCACCAGCGCGCGGGTCCAGTCGGAGAAGCTGGCCTGCTCGGCCAAAAGGTCCGCCACTCCGGCATCGGCGCTGAAGCAGACCAGGTCCGCGAGCAGGCGCGGCAGATCCGCCCGCAAACGCAGACGCGCTGCGCTGTCCGCGGGCAGGCCAATCAGCCGCGAGGCGAGGTGCAGGCCAGCGATCAGGTCTCGGGGCGAGCGGGCGCCGAGCGTCTCTCCAAGCACTTCGGCGAGTGCGGGCCGGGCCTTTTCAGCGAACAGCTGGATCTCCTCGAGGGCCTGCCACCACTCACCCGCGAATTCTGGTGCCCTAAGCCAAAACTCGCGGGCCTGGCGCAAGATCGTCTTGCGGTCTTCGACCTGGAAATCGAGGTTGTCGCGGACTGCACGGGCGAGCGTCAGCCAGCCTTTTTCCTGGTCGAGCCGGCGCAACCACAGCTTGCCGAAAACCGGCAGCGCGGCCCGCTGCAGGGTGCGCAAAAGGACCTTGACGATCTGGTCGAAAGCGGCCGGGCCGCCCCCACCCGGCGCGCGCAGGGCGATGTAAAGGCGCAGCAGCAACACTTCCTCCCAGGCCGGATGCCCCAGGTGCGGCAAGAAGAAGCTGGCGTCTTTTGCCGTGGTCCCACAGGTGAAGATCCAGGCACTCAGGTATTCCTGAAACGACAGGTGGATAAATGACAGCTGATCGCCGCCGCGGTCGATGAGCAACCCGGTGCGATCGTTGACATAGTCGAGAAACAGCGCCATCTCGTCGCGCGCTGCGGCCAGGGAAAGCCGCGGTCGCTCCCGGTGCGCCAGCCGGAGGTGACGGTCGGCCAGGACGTCGAGCGCCTCGGTTCGGGAAATCAGCCCTCGGCCTTCGTCCTCACTCGAACTTTGACCGCGCTCTTGCACGTGGAGCGCGAGATGTGCCAGGTAATCTTTCTGCGTCTGGACGTGCAACCCCAACTGCTCGAAGGAATGCCCCGATCCCTGCCCTTCAACCTTGGCCTCCTGCCAGGTCTTGAGCAGCATCTCGATACACTTTTCGTAGAGCTCGCCGCGATCCTGGGGCAAGCGGCGCAGGCCGTGGTGGATGAAGGCCATGAGGGTCAAAAGGAGGGGGTTCCCGGCCAGTCGCCGCACGCTCGGGGTCCGCCGCACCGCTTCGCGCAACTCTACTGTCCGCGCGTTGCGCTCGCGCTCCTGGTGGGGCAGCTGCTGGCAATACCAGCGGCCCACGAAGTCGTCGATCTGCTCGTCGTTGAGCGCGGCGAGGCGGGTGCGGGTGAACTCGTCTTCCGGCAAGACAAGGTCGCCGGTATAGCCATAGATCCGCGAGGTCACCCACACCGGACAGTCGGGGAACTCGGCGCGAAACGTGCGCACAGCATTGGCCATACGGCGGCGCGCGCTCTGGCCGCCCGCCTCGTCGAGCCCGTCGAAGAGGACCAGGGCCTCACCCATGGCCAGGGTCGACACGAAGAAAGCGCGGTGCGCCTGCGTCAAATTGAAGTCGGTCCGCGCGCAGGTCCACAAATAATCGACCATTGTCAGGCCCGGCTGAGCCTGCTGCAAGCGCAGATAGTCGCGCAAGGGAATGAGCAGCGGGACGATCTCCGGCGGCGGCTGGAAATCGGCCAGCTCTGCCGCGCCAGCATGGAGCAAGGCGAGGAAGGTGAGGAGCGTGGTCTTGCCTGTGCCTGGGTCACCGAGGATGACCAGCGACTGGCGGCGGTGCAAGAACTCGGCGAGCGGGCGCGCTGCGGTTTCGCCAGGAGGAATCAGCTTGAGCGGCACGAACACGTCGCGCAGCCGGACCTCGCGCGTCGCGTCGCGCTCGCGCAGCGTCTCGGGCGGCAGGCCGAGGGTGCGCAATCGCTGGTGGGCGAGCACAAACCGGTCGCGGTACTGCGCGGCAAAGCCCTTGAAGTCGTGGCCGTCGTAGTCCGGGAGGTGCGCCCGGGCAGCGTCCGGGTAGTAGCGGGCGAAAAGCTCCGGGGCCAGCGCGAAGAGCTGTTCGATCCTCTCCTGACCCCAGGAATGAACCTGTAAATCAGCGCGTCTGGGCAGGTTGAAGAACCATTCCTTCTCACTCTCCTTGAGGTCCTCGGGAGTGACCAGGATGAAGTGCAAGATGCCCTTCTGCTCCTGGGCGCGTTCGAGAGATTCCCGAATCTGGCGCGCTTTCGTGCCCTTGTGGACGTCGTCCCACAGCCACTTGCACTGGAAGCCCACCGGACCCACGAGCCCGGGGACGCCACCCTGGCGCACGATGCCGTCGATGCCGTGGTCACCGCCAGCGCCGCGAATCGGCTCGTAAACGTAGCCGTTCTTGTCGGCATGGCGCAGGAGCAGCTGGTGGAGGAGGCGTTCGAACTCGTGGCCTGCGGCAGCACCGGGGGCGATCTTGGTGGTCAGCGAGGGCAGCAGGCTCGACATTGCGGAGTCATTTTAACTCCCTCTCTGAAAGCATACAACTCGCCGGATACATCGGTGCTGCGACCGGAACTCCGCCCCCCCTTTCGATCGCAACACCAACTCCGAGCAAGTCATGTATGCCTGCGGCATCCGCAACCACACGCGCAGAGGATCTTTCTTGCGTGAATGGCCGTGGCCGACTACGCTAGTCGGTGTCTCGCCATGATGGCGAGGCGAGGAAGACTTGAAGGAGTGCATCATGAGAAAGATTGAAGTTGCCAAGAAGTGGAAAATGCTCGCTCTGATTGCGGGACTCTTGACCGCTGGCCTCACCGCGCTGTTGCAGAGCCAGGTGTCGGTGGCGGGGCCTGGGCCCGACTGCGGACCGACGCGGGAGTGGAACTGCGTCATCCCAGGCTGCCCGGAATGTCCGGAGATCCTTTTCGAGGGAACGGTCTGCGAGAAAGCGCAATTCGAAAACGCGACCGGCCGCGTTTGCTCCCCGGCTTGATCAACGGGTCAAAGTGGACGAATGGGCCGACCGCAGAAACCTAGCGCGGATCATCTACCCTGGCTCATCTGTCTTGAATCCGGCACCTTGGGGTGGTTGGGGCAACAAGCCTGATACGATCGCCGCAAGCTTGATCAACCACCCCCTCAACGATCCCCCCAGAAGCGTTGAGGCTGCAAAGGAGGACCCCCCATGGAACCGGTTTTGTTATCGTCCTTGTGGCTGCCGATCCTAATCGCGTCGGTCATCGTGTTTGTGGCGAGCTTTCTCGCCTGGATGGTGCTGCCGCACCACCGCTCAGACTGGTCCAAACTGCCGAATGAAGACGCTTTCCGCGCGGTCGCCAAAGGCACCCCGCCCGGCGAGTACCATTTTCCCCATGCGGCTTCGTCGGAGGAATGGAAGAGTCCGGAATGGACCGCTAAAGCCACGGAAGGCCCCAACGGCTTTCTGATCGTGGTGCCGTCAGGTCCGCCCAAGATGGGCAAAAACTTGGCACAGTGGTTCGTTTACTGCTTGGGGGTGTCCTTCTTCGTGGCCTACGTGACCGCGCATGCAGTCCCCAAGGGAGCTGAGTACCTCAAGGTGTTCCAGATCGCGGGCACGGTCGCCTTCCTGGCTTATTCCGCAGCCCATGTCACGGGCGCGATCTGGATGGGACATCGCTGGCGCCGCGCGCTCAAAGACGTCATCGACGGCCTGGTCTACGGCCTGCTCACTGCAGGCGTTTTCGGCTGGCTCTGGCCGTAACCCCTGCTCTCCTCTGCAAAACAACTCACCGCGAAATTCCCAGGCCGGCTTGCGAGCCCGGCCTGGAATCGAAAGCAGAAATCCAGAAAAAACCAAGGCCCGAGGCGATGACCTCGGGCCCTGGCTGGACGACTGCGGGGCGGTTACGCGGTTAAGGCTGAACCACCTGCAACACCGGCTCGCCGATCAGCACGTAGATCTGCAGCATGAAGCCGAAGCGTCCGTGCTGCTGGTAAGCGCTCAGCGCGGACTGGATGCGGTCGCCCAGGAGCCCAGCGGAAGGCTGGTAGAAGGACTGGACAAAGGCTTCGTTCAACGTGCGCGCTTCGAAGTTGAGCGAGAGCCCGGTCGGTGCCCAGACCGCGATCGCCCCGCCCTGCGGGTGGAGCACTAGGGACTCACCCAGCGCTGTGAAGCCGACCACTTCGAAGCGGCCGACGTTGCAGGTCAAGCTGGCGATCACCGGCAACCGCTCGCCGTTGTTCAAGGACGGCACGTCGGTTGACAGCAGCAAGCCCTCCTCGGCAAAGCGGTCGAGGCCGCCGTGACCGAGGAAGTTGACCAAGCCCTTGCCCGCTGCCAAGCCCGCGAGCAACTGGGTGCGCGCTTGGGCCACGGTCGTCTGATCGAGGTAAACCTTCTGAACCCCAAGCCCCGGTGGCAAGAGCCCTGCCACGGCGTTGCTGTCGGTCGAGAAGTTGCCGCCGGTGTCTTGGTTGTCGGCCACAAACAGGGTTTGATCCGCCCAACCGCTGGGGCTGCCGGCCTCATACGCCGTCAGCTTGGTGCGGTAGGCGAGGAGTTCGGCTGCGGTCAGGACGGGCAAGCGACCGATCGTGAGGTCGGGCATCTTGTCGCCGTTCTTGTCGGCGAACCAGTTGTCCGCGGCGTAGAGACCAAAGGGCGTCGAGATCATGGCCGGTGGGATCAGGTTGCCGCCCAACCCAAAGTTGTTGCGGTAGTCGAAGCTGCCCGCGCCCACCAGCAAGGCATAGCGCGGGGCCAGAGACCACTGCTCTTGCGCGAAAGTGAAGAAGTCGCGCAGGGCTGCTGGGTCGTAGAGCCCATAGTTCCACTCGTCCATCACATCTTCGAGCAGGACGACCTGGACTTCGAGCCCCTGGGTGCGCCGGTAGCTCGCCAGCTGCTCGGCTTCGGCCCGCAATGGGCTGGTGGTGACCAAGACGTAGTCGGCCCGGTTGCTGGTCACACGAAGGGCCGACGGCTGGTCGACTTGGATCGTGGGCACCCGGACTTGCGACCGCGTGGTGACTACGAACGGAGCGTTTTCGGTCAAGGGCTCAAAGGTGACCTGGTAGTTGCCCGCGCTGCCACTGACCGTGGCTCCGCCCAGAAGCTTCGGCTGGTTGGGGTTGGCGAGGTCGAGCACCAGGACTTCGGCTTGGGTGAGTCCCGACACGGTGATCACCGGATGGCTGGCGGTCTGGCCCCATAGCTGGTCATTTTGCGCCTGGAAGAAGCGTTGGTACTCCACATCGATGCGGTTGACGTAGAACAAGCTCTTGGGCACGCCGCTGGCGAGCACGGCTTTGACTTCGACCGTGTTGTTGCCCGCGACCAGCAAGCCCTGGTCAAAAGCGAAGGTCGCGGTCTTGGCAGTAAGCCCTGACCACAACGTCTCGCCGATGAGGGTGCCATTGAGCTTCACCTGCGCCGTATGCTCGTTGACGACATTGCTCGCGCTCACCCCTTGCAGGTGGACGGTGAGCAAGCCTTCCGCGGTCGTCGGCGCAGTGCTCGGCAAGGTCACGGTAAAGGTCTGCCGTCCGAGCGAGGCATGACCCGCGATCAGGCCCTTCCACAACCAGAAGTCCGCGCCCTGGGGCAGCGCCACCGAAGTGACCGGCACCAGGTTCTGCTCGAAGCGCGGGATGTCCGCGAAACTCAGACCCGGCGCAGGATTGGCCTGACGTCCACGGACCTGCTGCAGGCGCAGACCGCGGTTCCATTCCAGCCAGTAGACGTTGTCGCGGGTGAACAAGCTGTCGGTGGCCTGGCCATAAAACACCAGACCGAGACGGTCGTCGGCTAGCCAGGCCACGTCTTGGCCGCGGTTCTTGAGGGCCAGGCGCTGCTGCTGCAAGAGCCGCCGCGCTTCGGCCGTGCTGAGCCCGAACGAGGACGCCAGGGTGGCCGTGTCGACCGCATAAACGCCGTTGTCGCGGACGATCAGCTTAAGTTTCTGCGCTTCGCCGCGGGCCATGGAAGCCTTGGCCTGGAGCAACGAGCTCTGCTCTTCTAGGCGATAGGCCGCGAGGCGGTCGCGGTCAGCCGCGGGCAGGGCGCGCGGGGTCGTGCTGTAGCCCGCGCGGTCCAGGGCCTCCTGGCTGTCCGGGCGGAGCGCCTTGCCCGCGGGCAAAGCGTTGACCTTAACCTCGAAGGGACCGTAGAACTGCTCGCTACCAGTGGTCTGGACTTCGACCAGGGCGTAAGTGTGGCGCCCGCTCAATCCCGCCAGTTCGTCGACCACGCGGTAGGTGCTGCCTTGCGGCGCCCCAAAGACTGCAGGTACCAGTTCTGCGTTGACCGGTTGATAGTCGCCCTTGGCATTGCGCCGGTAGAGGTAGAACCCAGCGCTGTTGGCTTCACCCGCGGTCTGCCACTCGACGATCACCCGCCCGCGATCAGCAAACGCCTTGAAGCTGGTGAGGAACACGGCCGTGGCTTTCTTGTTGAAGCCGAAGTCGTTGTCGATCGAGTTGACCACGACCAAAGTCACCGGCTCGACGCTGAAGGTAGCGAGCTGGGTGGTTTGGATCCCGCCGTCGAGGAAAGTTCCGGTCGCATCCACCGCCACGATGTAGTCGCCCGGCGGCAGGTTGTTGAAGAGATAATCGCCGCCGATGTCGCTGAGCAGCGAGTCGATCAAGGGCTCGCCCAGGTCGAGGACGCCGTCGCCATCGAGGTCGCGGAAGAGCAGGACGGTGACCTGGGTGACGCCAAAGTCATCGCCCACGTCGAGCAGGCCGTCAGCGTCCACGTCATAGAACGTGGTGCCGCTGATCGCGAGCGCGCCGGCGGGGACGAAGTAGCCGAAATCAGCGGTCAAGTTGTCGGGTGCCAGGTTGGTCAAGGTGACCGGGTAGGGGTTGGTCTGGCTGTTGTTGTCGACCCCGGCAAGACCACTGGTCAAGGTGAAGCCGGTGGTGACGCCATAAATGTCGCTCACTTCCACGATGTAATCCGCGGGCGGGAGCCCGGTGAACTCATAGATCCCCCGGAGGTTGGTGATCTCCTGGCGGAGGAAGTTGTCGATGCCCGGCTCGATCGTGCCATTGCCGTTGTTGTCGAGCCAGAGGTCCACCGTGACCCCGGACATGCCGGGCTCGCCCGGATCGACGTTGCCGTCGCCATTCAAGTCGCGCCACACCAGGCTGCCGATGGACCCCAGGACCGGCTCGTAGCCGAAGTCGGCGTTGTTGTAGTCCTGGCCGGCCAACAGCGGGATGATCGCCGTCGGATTGTTGCCGGTCGACAAGCTCAGGCCATCGAGCACCCCGTTGATGTCGGTGACTTCGACCCGATAGCTGCCGGCGGGCACGCCGACGAAGTCGTAGTTGCCGTTGGCATCGGTGGTGGTGGTCGCGAGGATGTTGCCCAGGCTGTCGAGCAGATTGACGGTGACTCCGGCAATGCCTTCCTCGCCGAGATCCTGCGTGCCATCGCCGTCCACGTCGCGGAAGACGGTGTCACCGATCGAGCCGGTGGTGCCGCCGTTGAAACCGAAGTCCGCTGAGGTGTTGACTTCACCCCCCGCGAGCAAGATGGTCCAGTCCGCGGCATTGGTCGCAGCTGGCCCATAACCTGCCGGCAGGGTGGCTGCGGTGAAGGTCACCACATACGTCCCCGGGGCCAGGCCAGCAAAGAGGTAGGAACCGTCGTCGTCGGTGGTGACCGTGCAAGGAGCACAACCCGGACCGTTGAGCACGATCTGGACGCCGCCGATGCCGATTTCACCCGGATCTTGGATGGCGTCGCCGTCGGCGTCGTACCACACGAAGTCGCCGATCGCACCTTCTCCCACGTCCGCGCCGTAGCCGAAATCCGCTTGATCGTAGTACTCGTTCTCGCTCAAGTTGACGATGGCCGTGGGATTGGGGGTGGTCGCCACCAGCTCCGGCGGCGACGGCAACGTGGTTTCGTCCACCTCGACAAAGTAGTCGCCAGCTGGCAGCTCGGTGAAGCGGTAGCCGCCGTTGGCGTCGGTGATGGTGGTGGCGACCAAGACATCGTCGCCGCCGCCGATCACCCCGTCGGGTCCTGGGGTGTAAAGCTCGACCGTGACCCCGCCGATGCCGTTTTCAGCCCCGTCTTGGACGCCGTCGCCATCGCCGTCGAACCACACGAAATTGCCGATCGAGGCGGTGCCCGACTCGCGGGCATAGCCGAAGTCGATGTCGGTGATGTCGGTGACGAGAACCGTGACCGGGATCGCGTCGAGCCCGCTGGTCAGCTGATAACCGTCGAGCACGCCGTCATCGTCGCTGACCACCACGGTGTAGCTGCCCGCAGGCACGTCGGGGAAGGTGTAGTCGCCGAAGGCGTCGGTGATCGCGGTCGCAATCACGTTGCCGAGCGAATCCACCAGGTCGATCGTGACCCCGGCAAAGCCCGGCTCGCCCGCACCGTCGTCGATGCTGTCGGTGTCGACGTCGTTCCACACATTGCCGGAGATGTTGGGCAGGGCCGAGTTCTGATAGCCGAAGTCGGCCTCGAGATAGGTGTCATCGAGGCCGATGACCAGGGCCTGCAGTTGCGCACCCGCTGCATTGACGCCCATTTCGTCGTCCGCGGTGGTGCGGGTGTAACCCGACAGCGCGCCTTGGGTTTCGTCGATGCTCACGAAGTAAGTGCCGAAGAGCAAGCCCTCGAAGAGGTAGGAACCATCGGCCGCAGTCGTGGTGGTGTCGAGCAAGGTGTCGAGGGTGGAATCGAACACCCCGTTGCCGTCGGTGTCTTCCCACAGCTCGACGCTCACCCCGCCGATGCCCAGCTCACCCGCATCGAGCACGCCGTCGCCGTCGGCGTCGCTCCACACCAAATCGCCGATCGTGCCCGGCGGGTTGTAACCGAAGTTGACCCCGGTGACGTTGGCACCCGTCACGGTGACCGCCAGTTGATAGGCCGCTCCCGGTACCGTGGTGCCGGCGAGGCCGACCAGCAAGCCGGTGGTGTCAGCGATGTCGATGGTGTAGCTGCCATTGGCCACGCCGGTGAAGGAGAAATCGCCATTGGCATCGGTGATGGTGGTGGCGATCACTTCGCCGAGCGAGTTGAGCAGGTGGATGACTACCCCTTCGATGCCCACTTCGCTGCCGTCAAAAATGCCATCGCCGTCGGTGTCGAGCCACACCGTATCGCTGATCGACCAGGTTGCCGGGTTGTGCCAAGCAAAGTCCGCATCGAGGTAAACCTCGCCGGGATCGACCGCGATCGGCACCGAAGGATTGGACACGCTCTGGGGACCGGAAACAAAGGTGTAACCGCTGAGCGCGACTTGGGTGTCATCGACGCTGACGATGTAGTCTCCGGGAGTGACGCCGGTGAAGAGGTAAGTGCCATCCGGACCGGTGATCTCGGTGTCTTCGACCACGTCATCGCCAGTGCCGAGGATGCCGTCCGGCCCAGCGCTCAAGAGCTCGACCGTCACTCCGGCAATGCCCACTTCCCCCGGATCGAGGATGCCATCGCTGTCTGCGTCGCTCCACACCGTGTCGCCGATCATGGCGTTGGCTCCGGCGTTGCGGTAGCCGAAGTCGACGTCGAGGTAGATGGCTTCGCCGACGATCGTGCGGGTCGAACTAGGATCGCTCGAACCCGGTGAAATCGACAGCCCGCTGGGTACGGTCGCGTTGGTGACGTCGACGTAGTAGGTCCCCGGCGGCAAATGGGTGAAGAGGTAAGCCCCGTTGGTGCCGGTGATGGTGGTGGCGATCAAGATGTCGTCACCGCCGCCGATCACGTTGTTGGGTCCGACGTCAAAGAGGCGGACCTGGACGTTGGCGATCCCCGGCTCGCCGATGTCTTGAATGCCGTCGCCGTCGGCGTCGAGCCACACCCGGTCGCCGATCATGCCGCCGCGCGACACCGGGTCGTTGACCGATGCGCTGCTCGGGGTGGTGCTTTGCAGCGAGTTGATCGTCACGGTGTTCAAGATGCGGGTGACGTTGACGTCGAGCGGATCGTCGACCACCACCTGGTAGGTGACGGTCAAGGTCTCGCTGGTCGACAGGCCGAAGAGGTCACCCGTTTCGACCAGGTCAGTGGGGGTGCCATCGACCAGGAAGTTGGGGCCCGCGTTGTTGTTCTTGGCCACCGGGGTACCACTGCTGGCGCGGACGTTGGTGAAGTCAATGCCCTGGACCCACGCGGTGAACGCGCCGTTCGTGGCATTGGTGCCGATCCGCCGCCGTTCGATCCGTACGTTGGTGCTCGAGGTGTAGCGCGCCGACATGTTGGGACGGGGAAAAGCGGCGCCGCTACCGTCGTGGCTGTTGTACGACAAGGCCATGCGCTGGGCCCCGGCGGCATCCACCGTCTGGTCCACCGTGAGGTTGAGCGAATCGCCGTCGGCTTTGAAGCGGTAATCCACGGCCAGCTTGGCATGACTCAAGGTGTAGACCTCGAAATCAACGCCTCCAGTATTGACTTCAGCGCCGATCGCGACCTGGTTTTCGGTCCCAAATTGGTTGACGCCGTTGCCGAGGGTGATCAGGATGCCTTCTCCCGAATCGCCGATGCCTCCCTGCACGGTGTGGCCGGTGCCCCAAACCCAGGTGTTGTCGCGCGACACGCTGTTGCCGAGGAAAGCGGTCTGGTATTCGCCCACCGCATCCGCGCCGTTGCCGAACTGGTTGCCGGTGACGTGGGCCCGTTGCACCGTCCAGGCCGAACCCCACTCGAGCACCATGACCGTGCTGGTCGCCGCCGAAAACGACCCGGTATTGCTGCTGTCGCGGGTCCAGTTGATGGTGTCAGTGCCCGAGGGGTAGATGCGTGCGTGGCACACCTTCTGGTCGCCAGTGTCGTTGTCG
>CAZCOV010000044.1:0-2827 GCA_964499975.1 uncultured Thermoanaerobaculia bacterium | reverse complement strand
GGTTGCTCGACGCTGTCATGGTCGTCAGGCCTTGCGGCCCTCGTCCAATCGCTGGCGCCCAAGTACCACCTCAAGGTTGTTGCCACGCGTCAGTGCAAGTGCCAAAACTGCTGCGGTCGTATCATCCTTCCAGGCAAGGATGTCCGCATCGTTGAAGCCGCCGAGCAGCATCACCTGGTCAATGTTGCCCCAGGCGGTTGCCGAAGTGTCCGAGCCCGAAGTGGTGACGCCGGTATGTGCCACCCGCTGGACGTCGAGCAACTCGAACCCGTTCTCATCGCAGTTGCGCAAACACTCGACCACGGTGACCACGCCCACCCAGCTGTTGGTGGCGGCGCCGCGCGTCAAGCGGATGACATTGGCCCCACTCGAGACGTCCAGGTCACCGGTGCCAAAGGGATCACGGGTGAGCGCCGCGTAGTTTCGGTTGGGGCCGCGGTTGCCACCGCTTGTGGTATCGCCGTCGCTGCCTTGGACGATCGCAAAGTAGTCGGCTTCGAGGTTGTTGTTCAGCGTGAGGTCGTAGGTTGTGCCGGTGAAGCTGCCGCTCGCGATGAAGTATTCGGTGACCCGGAAAACATCGGCCAGCGTCGGGCCGGTGGCCACAGTGCTCGCGCCCACGTAGCTGGTGCCCACGGGCACCGGGTCGGAAACCACGACTTCGGTGTGCTCGGTGACGGTGTTGTTCGACACCGTGACGGTGTAGGTGATGATTTGCCCTGGCACCACGTCACCCACCGCGTCCGAAGTCTTGGTCACTTGGAGATCGTTGTTGGGGGTGCGGAACCCGAAATTGTTGCCGGTGTCGACGTTGCCAAAACCGACGAAATTCGCCACCTCCACGTTGTCGGTGGTCATGAACGCACCGGACGGCAAGGTGCTGGTATCGATTTCGAGCACGAAATCCCCGTCGGCCGCCACCGAGAACTGATAGTTGCCGCTGGTGTTGGTGGTGGTCGTCGCCACCAGGATGTCACCGCCGTCGACCATGCCGTCGCCGTTGACGTCGACGTAGAGGCGGACGGTGATGTTTTGCACTCCGTCGTCCCCGCTTCCGCCGATCAGCAGGCCGTTGCCGTCGGGATCGTAAAACACCGTGCCGCTGATGATGTTCTGATCGGCGGTCAGGCAGTCCACGGATTCGAAGTCGGCGTTGCCAGCAGCAAAATTGGCGATCTTGGTGATGAAGGCGCCGGTGGTCTTGTTGATGGTGTAGAACGCGTTGTCGTTGGCCGCCACCCCGGAGTTGTTGCCAGTGGTGCCAAAGAGGGTGCCGTCGTTGCCAAAGGCCAGCCCTTCCATGTCGTTGATGCCGATCAACCCGACCAGGGTCGCCTGGCCGTTGGACTTGTTGATGGTGATCAGCTGGTCCGGGTTCAAACCGCCGTCGTTGTCGATCCCAAACAAGGTGCCGTCACTGGGGTCGATCGCTAGATCATCGAGGTCGAGCCGGAGAAACGAACCGGATGCCTCGACCACGCGCGCGCAATCAATGTTGGTCCCAAAGGTGTTGGGGACGAGCAAACCCGTGACGGGATCAATCTGGAACAGAAGGTCGTTGGTCGGCGGGGTGCCGCCCAGAACGATGCGCTGGGAGCCCCACAGGTTGCCGGTAAAGGGGTCGAAGGTCAGGCTATCGACGTCAGTGACCGCGACCGTCGCACCGCCGCTCAGGCGGCACGTGCCAACCGGGTTGGCCGAGGCTGTGAAGGCCGCGGTGACCAGGTTGAGCGAGCCCAGCTGGCCGCCGTTGGTTGCATACAGAGTGTCGGTCGTGTAGTCGAACGCGATCGCTTCGATGTCGAGGGTGCCGGTGGCGCCGATGACGGTGGTGATCCCGCCTACCTTGGTGATGGTGACTAGCCGGTCGGCAAAGGTTTCGCCACCACCGCCAGCGCCGCCGTTGTCGGCAACCGCGTAGCAGATGGTCGCGATCCCGGCCTGAGCCGGGGCGGTTCCCAGCGAGAGCCCGAGAAGAGCTGCGAGCAGTCCCCCAACGGGTATCTGGAGCCAACTGATCCTCCGCGCTGGGGCCGAAAAGCGCGAGCGCTCGCTCGGTTGATCCGCGGAAGGAGTGGAATATTGGATTGCACCGACCATGGCTTTCACCTTCTTCTTTGCGCTAGGACTGCCAAGGCTCTGCAAACCCTCCAGGCTCAACGCTTGCGCGATACAAGAATTGAGTAAAAAATCGAATAAGATTCAAATAACTCAAATCATCTCGAATCATTGGAGCTTTGGCGGTTGTCTTTCGATCTACAAATCTCCGCTACCGGGCCTTCAGGAAAACGCTTAGATGAAACGTCCCTCGTTGATCCAAGCTCTTGACGTTAAGTTATCAAGATAACAATCCGCATGTCTTTACTTGCTATTTGATCTTGTCTACGGTTCATCTTGCAAGTTTGAAGATATAGCAATTTTTCTAGCGATCTTTCTTAAATATGCTTTTCAAGTGACCCTTCTGTGGCTTTTCAAGTGACAATAGGTAGTAAGTCCTTCTTCTGGTTTCTTAAATTTGCAAAAATCTCTGCTCGTTGCTGTGCTTGGGAGTAGATCCCGAGCGGGCTTCCGGTTTCCAGGACGGCTTGCCCGGGGCAGAAGTTCAGACCCTGAGCAAAAGATCCCAGCTGTGCCAGGGACTGCTGGACCTCCGCATTCGCCGCCCGGATCTGGCCCAGCGCAGCATTGCCTTGCCACAGCTCGCGGATCGAGTTCTGGTGCAAATTGCCGATCGGCTGGCGCCACTGAACGCACGGATAGACGTTGCCGTAAGGGTCGACCGCGATGCCGGCCGAGCCTGCACCGCAGTGCTTGCCAGAACTGTTGG
>CAZCOV010000043.1:23058-25271 GCA_964499975.1 uncultured Thermoanaerobaculia bacterium | reverse complement strand
CCCAGGCAAGCGCTCGAACAGCAGCTGTGAGCAAGGGTTCTCATTGCTCGAGGTCTTAATCGCTGCGGTCATCCTGCTGATTTCCCTGTTGGGGATTTCCACCATTTTCATGCGGGCTCTGGCCAGTAACGTCGAAGGGCGCGAATCGAGTGTGGTGAGCAACTTCGCCCGCACGTGGGTCGAAGAAATCCAGTCCTTGGATTTCGAACAACCCGAGCTCCAGGTCCTTCCCGGCGCGACTTCGCGTCAAGTCTCGGGCTACTGGAACGCCAGCACCGAGCAGTGGGAAGCCACCCCACCTACCGGAGGTTCGGCTTGGACGCGGACGACCCGCGTGCGGCTCTTCAGTATTCGTGATCTCAAAGACGACCCTGCCAACGACTTGCCTGTGCTGAATGGTCCGCTCGACGGCGCCACGCCGGTGGAACACGTGAACCTGCGCGAAATCCAGGTTTCAGTTACCGGCCAGCGGGACACCGGTACTTTGGGCGCGCAGCGCGGGCTCGAGGTAACCACAGCGCGGAGTTTCTGATGCGGACAAAACGGCAACGCAATCCCCAGGCAGGCAAGCCCCAGGCAGGCTTCACTCTGCTCGAACTATTGATCGCCATGACCATCATGGTGGTGATCATGGTCGCCCTGCTCGACCTCTTTGATCGGTTGACCCGGCTGTCCCGCGCCCAGCTCAACTTGAGCGATATGCAGCAAGGCTTGCGCGTGGCGCAGCGCGAGCTGGTGCGCAACGTGCGCATGGCCGGCCGCGGGGGATTGGACATCGACCGTCTGATCACCGGAACCGCCTTGCCGAATGGCCTCACCTTGCGCGGTCCGGCGCTCGATGTGCGCAACAACTTGCCCGCAACTCCCGCTGCGCGCGAAATCGCGGTGGGCTCAGGGGTTTATGCCCTCGAAGGTACGGACGTTTTGATCTTCCGCGGCGTTGTATCCACCCCGGTTTATGTCGTCGATTACATGAACCCCGCGTCGTTCGTGCTCAATCCACCCGACCTGGACGGGCGGACCGGGCAAGTCACGATCGCCAAGAACACGATTACCGGGATTCAGCAAGACCTCGGCTCTTTGCAGCAAGCCATCGCCAACAATCGTCCCGAAGCTTTGCTGTTCGTCGACGCGCAGAATCCCTCGATCTACGGGGTCGCGCAGCTCAACCCCGCGGGTTCGAGCGTGACGGCGGATTCCGTGACGTTGGCGTTCACCACCCGCGATTCGGACAACTCCAACCACGCAGCACTTTACAAGCACATGTCGTGGAACAACGGCGCAGCTACCTTCGCTGACTTCACTCGCGGCGTGGTGTATGCAGGGTTGCTCGAAGAATATCGCTACTACATCCGCGAAGCCTATGCGGTCGACGGCGATGCGAGCTCAGAACTGGTGCCCAAGCTCTCCTATGCCCGGGTTTATCCCGGAACAGAAATCGCTTACCTCGGCGATGCCGCCAATCTCAGGCTCGATATCGCCGACAACGTTTTTGATCTGCAAGTGGCGCTGGGGCTCGATACCAATGCTGACGGCGTAGCAAATGGCCAGGCGACGGAAACCGCGGATGGGGAGGACGATGACTGGCTTTACAATGCCGGCGATGATACTGCTTCCCTCGGGGTGGCCCCGTGGAACGGCCCGCTGCCGCTCCTCTATGCCCGGATCAGCACCCTGGTGCGGGCTCCTGAGCCGGATCCGCGACACCAGAGCCCGGAACTCGCCCAGATCGAGGATCACGACTACACCGTGGCCAATCCCTATGCTTACAACTTGATGAACGGCACGACCACAGGGGTCGAAGGCCAAACCGTCGATGCGCGGCAGTTCCGCCGGCAGATTTTGGAAACCGTCGTCGACTTGAGGAGCTTGCGATGAAACCGTCTCTCCACCTTTCGCGGCCGAACGCGCAGGCCGGAAGCGCTTACGTCATTGCTCTGTTCGTGATCCTGCTGTTGAGCATGCTGGGGCTCTCGCTAGCCTTTGTCACCTCGACCGAATCGCAGATCGGCAGCAATGAAGAACTCGTCGAGCAGACTTTTTTTGCTGCTGATGCCGGGATCGGGTTTGCCGCCGCACAGATTCTGGTCACCAAGGAGTACATCCCGGTCTGCGGCAAGCCCCTCCGCGACTCGACCGTCATCATGGACTCTGAGCCCGGCACCCAGACGCAGCTCGAAACCACCATGCTTCCTACCATGCTGCTGGTCGAT
>CAZCOV010000043.1:11332-23048 GCA_964499975.1 uncultured Thermoanaerobaculia bacterium | reverse complement strand
TCCGGATACCACCGCCTGGCATCTTTGATCGTGTGCTGGTCGATGCTCCCTGCAACCTCTGCGAAGTCGGCCTGGACGAGAGCAAGCCGCGTTACAAGCGGGCCGGGATTTTGCTCGGTGGCCAAGGACGGCGGGGGAGCATCCGCACCAATCGCAACGATGTTCCCATCGCGGTTGCCGAGCGCAGGGTCACGGCGATCTTGGACGTTCAGCCGTTCGAGATCACCCAGGATGCCTATCTCGCGCTCGAACGATGTGACGAGAAAACGAATGAAGCCACGCTGTAATTGGCGGCTCGCATGGATCTTCCTGCTGGCCGGTCCGCTCTCCGCGGACTGGCTGGTGATGCGCGATGGTGCGCGTCTGGAGACCCAGGGGGCGTGGAAGATCAAGGGTGCGCAGGTGATCTTCACCTTGCCGAGTGGCACGCTGTCGTCCTTGCGTCTCAAGGAAGTCGACCTCGACGCCAGCGCGCTCGCCACGGTCGCGGCCACAAAACCACCCCCGCCGGAACCCGAGACGGTTAAGCCACAGGCAGCCTTCGTTTTGACCAACGAAGATCTTGGGGGGGGCGGCCCCAAGCCCCAAGCTCCCGACCCCAACGCGCCAGCCGCTGAGGCGTCCGCAGATCAGCCGGGAGCCCCAGGCACCCCAGATTCAACGCCGGTGCCAGCCGGGACGGCTGAGGGTGGAGCCGCAGCTGCACCACCTGAAGGTAGCAGCCCGCCGACCCCGCCGACCCCACCCCCGGTCCAAGTCGAGGTGACGACTTGGGAGCAAGTACAAAACCCCAGCGTGGAAGGGGTCGAGATCCGCGGCATGCTGCGCAACGCCGGCCAGACCCTGGCGCGGGATCTGGTGCTCAACGTCACGCTGTTCGATGCCCAGGACAAGATCATCGCCCAGGGAGAAGCCTTCGTGGGCAAGAACCTGCTCTCGCCTGGGGGAACCACGGACTTCCGGGTGATCTTTCCCATCAGCCCCGGCTTCCTGCGGCCGGACTTTGCGGTGCGCGGACGCGGTCCGCTTTACGGTGAAATTACTGGATTTTCCAATCCCCGCGCAGCCAGCGAAGCTCCCGCCAATCCGCCTGCTCCATCCGGCAGCAGCCTTGAAAATTGAAAGCGACACTTTCAATTTTCAAGGCAACTGCTGAAAGTTCGCTTGAAAATTGAAAGCTCTGCCTGCGATTTTCAAGGTAGAATGTTGCGATGCTGACCCGCGAGGATCACCTCAACCAGCTCGCAAGCCTCCTCCATCGCCACCCGGCGGTAGCGATCCTGGGCGCACGTCAAGCTAGCTGCGGATCAGGTCCGCGGAGCGGGTAGGGACCAAGGGTCAAGCAGAAACGCACGCAGCTCGGCAAGGACCTGCTCGCGCCCCAAGTCGTTGACCATGACGCCCCGCCCGAGGTCTTGCGGCAGCACCCAGACGAGACCCTGCTCTGTGGCTTTTTTGTCGCGCCACATGAAGTCGACTAAGGCCAGAGCGTCGAGTTCGGGCAGAGCCGGCAAGGGCAGGCGGCAGAGCAGCTGATGCAGGCGTTCGGCCGCAGGACGCGGCAGCCCGCGGAGGAGCGCCAAGCGGAGGGCGAAGAGCAGGCCGTAAGCCACGGCTTCCCCATGGCGCAGGCCGGTGTAACCCAGGACGCCTTCGAGCGCATGCCCGAGGGTATGACCAAAGTTGAGCCAGCGGCGCTGGTCGCGCTCTTCAGGGTCGAGCATCACCACCCGACACTTGACGGCAATGGCCGCGGCTACCACCGGCGCCAGGGCCTGCACCTCGGCCGCGAGCAAGGCTTCCAGGTCGCGTTCGACCCGGGCGAGGAGTTCGAGGTCGAGCAAGAAGGCCATCTTGATCACTTCGACCAGACCCGCACTGAGTTCGCTCCGAGGTAGGGTGGTGAGCAGGTCGGTGTCCGCGAGCACCCAGTCCGGATGGTGGAACAGCCCCACGGTGTTCTTGCCGCCGGGCAAGTCGACCGCGGTCTTGCCACCGATGGCCGCATCGACTTGTGCGAGCAAGGTGGTGGGAACTTGGAGGTAAGGGATCCCGCGCAAGAAGCAGCCGGCCACGAACCCGCCCAAGTCGCCGACGCTGCCCCCGCCAAAGGTCAAAAGCCGACTGTCCCGCTTGCCGCCCGCCGTGAGCATCGCGTTCCACAGCTGTTCCGCCTGGCGGACGCTCTTGGCGCCTTCACCGTCTGCAACGACGAGTTCGACCACCCGCTGCGCCGCACCGCACAGGCTCGCCAGGCGGGCGCCGTGGAGCGCATCGACGTGGGGGGTCTTGAGGATGAACAAGGTCCGGCCAGCCAACCAATCCGCCAGGGAGTTTGCTCCCTCAGCGCTCCAGCTGGTGGCTGACAAGACCCCGATCCCGCTCACGATCCGGGTTCGACCGCGCGGATGCGCGAGTTCCTGGACCACGACTTGGGCCGCAGCGTCCATCGTCGTCAGCTCGGAGGGTCGGTCTTCCGCGGCAGAGTCGCGATCCCCAGCTCGGCGAGCTGGTCCGCATCGACCGCGGACGGGGCGTCCGTCATCAAACAAGTGGCCGACGCGGTCTTGGGGAAGAGGATGACGTCGCGCAGCGAAGACGCGCCCGCCATCAGCATGGCGATGCGGTCGAGCCCCATGGCGATGCCACCGTGCGGTGGCGCTCCGTACTTGAGCGCTTCGAGCAGGAAACCAAAGCGGGCCTCGGCCTCCTCGGGTGAGATCCCCAGCAGCGAGAAGACCTGCTGCTGGAGCTCGCGGCGGTGGATCCGGATCGAGCCGCCGCCCAACTCGTAACCGTTGAGCACGACGTCATACGCCCGGGACCGCACCTCCCCCGGTCGCTCCGCCAACAGCTCAAGGTCACGCGGATCCGGACTGGTGAAGGGATGGTGGAGAGAAGCCCAACGTAGAAGTGCGGGGTCCCACTCGAACAGGGGAAACTCCCGCACCCACAGGAAGGCGTGACGGTTCTTGGGGATCAGGTCGTAGGTACGCGCGAGTTCCCCGCGCAAAGCACCCAAAGCCGCTGCCGTGGTCGCTGCCGGACCTGCGGCGAGCAGTGCCAGCCCATGGTCGGAGAGGTCGAGCGCTGCGGCTGCAGCCGCGAGTTCGCCAGCGGTGAGCGCGTCTTTGACTTGGAAATTGAGTTCGCCGTCCTGTCGACGCAGGGTCAAGACGCCGGCCGCCCCGTGCTGACGGGCCAAGCGCGCCCACTCATCGACTTGTTTGCGGCTAGCTGCTGCCGCGTCGGGTACGGCAAAACCGCGCACCACCCCGCCGCTCGCCACGGCCTCGCGGAAACCGCGGAAACCGCTCGCACCGAGGATTTCGCTGAGCTCGACGATCGGCAGACCATAGCGCAAGTCGGGGCGATCGCTGCCATAGCGGGTCATGGCTTCGGCATAAGACAGGCGGGGGAACGGCACCGGGACTTCCACTCCGATGAGCGCAAACAGCCGCACGAACAGACCTTCGATCAGCTCGGCGATCTCGTCCTCCGAAGTGAACGAGAGCTCGAGGTCGATTTGCGTGAACTCGGGCTGCCGGTCCGCCCGCAAGTCCTCGTCGCGAAAGCAGCGCGCGATCTGAAAATAGCGTTCGAACCCGCTGACCATGAGGATTTGCTTGAACAGCTGGGGCGACTGCGGCAGGGCATAGAACTCGCCCGGATGGACGCGGCTCGGCACCAGGTAGTCGCGCGCGCCTTCCGGGGTCGAACGGGTGAGGATCGGGGTTTCGAGGTCAACGAAGCCGTGCTCGTTCAAGTAGCTGCGGGTCGCTAAAACCATTTGGTCGCGGAGGAGGAAGTTGCGCTGCAGCTCGGGCCGCCGCAAGTCGAGGTAGCGGTGCTTGAGCCGCAGCTCGTCGCTGGCGTCGGTATGCGCTTCGAGGCTGAACGGCAGCACCTCAGCTGGATTGAGCACGCTGGCGCGGTCTGCCACGACTTCGATCTCGCCGGTTTTGAGCGCTGCGTTCACGTTGGCCGGGGCCCGCAGGACCACCTCGCCTTCGATTTCGATCACCCACTCGGCGCGCACGGGCTCGAGCGTGGCCAGAGCTGCGGGTTGGTTTTCCGGATGGACGACCACTTGGACGAGACCGCTGCGATCGCGCAAGTCGAGGAAAAAAAGCCCGCCGAAGTTGCGGCGACGCTGCACCCATCCTTGCAATTTGACCCGCTGTCCGACCGCAGCTGCGGTCAACTCTCCGGCTTTGGTTCTGCGCATAATCCTCTCCGCTGGTCGATTCTTAGGGTCGACGCAGCAATAACTTCCCAATCTGGGCGCCAGAAATGGGAATCTATTGCTGCGTCGACCCTTAGCTGCAAAATTCACTGGCTCATGGGTTTGTGCTCAGACGCCCTGGCCGCAGTGACCCCAGCCGAGTTGGCGTGCGTATTCGTTCTTGAGCGCTACATAGCGATCGCGGATTTCCGCGAACTGCTGGATTTCAGCGGCGGTCAGCGGACGGACCACCCGCGCCGGGATTCCCAGCACCAAGTGCCCAGCCGGAACGCGCATGCGCGGTGCCACTACCGCACCCGCGCCGACCTGGGCGCCCTGCTCGATCACCGCGCCATCGAGCACCCGTGCGCCAATCCCGATCAAGGCCCCGTCTTCGACCGTACAGCCATGGACCACCGCGCTGTGCCCGATCACCACGCCTTCGCCGATCGTGAGCGGGTAGCGTTCGTGGGTCACGTGCAGCACCGTGCCGTCTTGCACATTGGTCGCGCGGCCGATCTTGATCCAGTGGACGTCACCGCGGGCGACGGTGTGAAACCAAAACGAGACGTCATCGCCGACGGCGATGTCGCCGGTCAAGACCGCGTCGGGCGCCAAAAACACGCGATCGCCCAAGCGGGGACGAACTTCGCGGTAAGGGTAAATCGGCATGACGGCGGGCCACAAGTCCATCGGCGGTTGGCAACGTCGGGGGCGACGTCGAGCGCGGAGTCTAGCATGGGTCGCGCTTCTGCTAGGATTCCCTCATGTCGAGCCAAGACGAGAGGACCGCCGACTTTGCGATCGTCGGCGGCGGGATTGTCGGGCTGGCCACGGCCCTGGCGTTGATCGAGCGCGGGTCGGTCTTGGTGCTCGAAGCCGAAGATCGCGTCGCCCGCCACCAGACCGGACACAACAGCGGGGTGATCCACTCTGGGCTTTACTACAAGCCGGGCTCGCTCAAGGCCCAGCTATGCACCGCCGGCCGGCAAGCGCTCTACCAGCTGTGCGCTGAAGAGAACCTGGTTTATCGCCGCTGCGGCAAGCTGGTGGTCGCCACCCACGAGCCAGAGCTGCCCGCGCTCGACGAACTCGAGCGCCGTGGACGTGGCAATGGGTTGACCAGCATCGAACGGCTCGATTCCCCAGGCATCCGCGCGCACGAGCCTCACGTCAGCGGGATCGCGGCTTTGTGGGTGCCCGAGACAGGAATCGTGGATTATGTGGCGGTGTGCCAGGCTCTGGTCCGCCGCCTCGAACGGGCTGGCGGCAAGGTGCGCACCAGTACGCGAGTGCAAGCCGTCCGCACCGGGTCGGACGCAGTCCAGCTGGAAACCGCAGCAGGTCGAGTCAGCGCGGCGCAGCTGGTCAATTGCGCGGGGCTCCAGAGCGACCGCATCGCGCGCTTGTGCGGCGCAGATCCTGGCGTGCGGATCGTGCCGTTTCGCGGCGAATACTATGAGGTCAAGGCCGAGCGCCGCCATCTGGTGCGCGGGCCGGTCTATCCAGTGCCAGATCCCCGCTTTCCTTTCCTCGACGTCCACTTCACGCCCACCGTGGACGGTCGGCTCGAAGCGGGTCCCAACGCTGTTTTAGCGCTGCGCCGCGAAGGCTACACGCGGCGGGATTTCTCCTTGCGCGACACCCTGTCCACCCTCACCTACCCTGGTTTTTGGCACCTAGCGCGGCGCTTCTGGCGTACCGGCATTGCTGAGGAGCTGCGCTCGCGCAGTCCGCGCCGCTTTGTTGCGGCCATGCAGCGCCTGGTGCCGGAAATCCAGCTTGAAGACGTGGTCCGGGCGGGCAGTGGCGTGCGCGCCCAAGCAGTCAGCCCGCAAGGGCAACTGCTCGACGACTTCCACATCGTGACCACCGCGCGCGCCGTCCACGTGCTCAATGCACCTTCCCCGGCGGCCACAGCCGCGCTTGCGATCGGTCGCTATATTGCCGCGCAGATCGCGTAGCCCCAATCGGGAGCCGGGTGCCAGCCGTTTGTGCAGGAGGGCCGGTGTAGGAGGTGCCAGCCGTTGTCCGTTTGGGCAGCGGCCTAGCGACTCACACCCCGAGAGCCAGACGATCCGCGAGGACTTTGGGCAGGCCGGAGCGCAGGATCCGTTCCTGGGCTTTGGTCACTGCGTATTCGACCCGCTGCCACACGACGGTCTGTTGATCGCTGTCGTAGATGACGAAGGCCGCCCGCGGGTCGCGGTCGCGCGGCTGGCCGATCGAACCGGGGTTGAGCAAGTAGCGCTTGCCTTTTTCGAGTTTTAAGGTGAAACACTCGCCTTGCACCACGGCCACTTCGATGTCATCGGCGTGCAGGATGAAGAGGGAGGGGATGTGGGTGTGGCCGAAAAACACCAGAGGAACCGCGTAGTTGGCGAAAATCTCGTAGGCGTCGTAGATCGAAAACACATAGGTGTCTTCGTCCAAGGGGGAGCCATGACAGATGTGGAGGTCGTCGTTGATCGCGATCGGACCCTTGGGGAGTTCGCGCACGTAGCGCAAGTTGGCGGGCGTCAGGCGGTGGGTGGCCCAACGGGCGGCGAGCAGGGCGGGTTGATTGAAATTGGACCCGTCTTCGAGTTCGGCCACCACCTTGTCGTGGTTGCCCCGGACGGTGAACACCTGACCATTGAGGTCACGCACCCGCTCGACCACTTGGTTGGGGCTCGCGCCATAGCCCACGAGGTCTCCCAAAACCAGGGTGCTGTCGAATTGCTGGCCGCGGATCGCCCGGAAAACAGCGGCCAGCGCATCGCTGTTCCCATGCATGTCAGAAATGATCAGGTATCGCAAAGCCTTCCTCGAAGCAAAAAGGCGATTTTAGCAGCTACCTCGTCCACTGTCTCGTCACCTTTGATGTCCACGTTCAACTCTGCCGTTTTGTAGGCAGGGAGCCGCTGATGATACAGCTGCCACGCCTGTAACTCATCGCGAAAAAGTGGACGATCTTCCCTTTTCTGCCCAACTACCCGCTGCGCGATGACTGCGAAGCCGGGATTGAGCCATACCGCGATCCCCAAACGCGCGATCAGGGCGCGGTTAGCTGGCTGGCTCATGGTGCCGCCACCGGTCGCGACGACCGCTGGATCGAGTTCGGCCGTGCTTTCGAGGCAGGTGTGTTCGAGCCCGCGGAAGTAAGTTTCGCCGTGCTGGGCGAAGATTTCGCGCACCTGCAACCCTGCCCGGGTTTCAATCGCTTGATCGAGGTCGACGAAAGGGTAGCCCAAAAGTTTGGCCAGAGCAGCGCCAACCGCGGTTTTGCCAGCTCCCATGAAGCCTGTGAGGTAAATGCGCATGCCACAACGAGGACCACACGGCCGATCTGGTCCCCCACCCGGCGTGCCGTAACGGGTCGGGTAGGGCAAGGTCAGACCCCCTGATCAGAGGCGGGTTGCAGCGATCAGCTGAGCGCAGTTGCGCGCGACGTCGCCGTGACAAACTGCTCCCAGAACAGCAACCACATGAGCGCCAGCAGCCAGGGCTTGGGGCAGCCGCAGGAGGTCCATGCCGCCGATCGCGACCAGCGGCTTTTCGGTGATGCGGCGCGCTGCAGCCAGAGCCTCAAGCCCGACGACCGGTTGCGCGTCGACCTTGCTCTGGGTCGCAAAAATCGGCCCCAAGGCGATCACGTCGACCGCCGGATCCGCGGCTGCGCGCTGGACCTGCTCAAGATTATGGGTCGACTGACCGATCCACGGCTCTGGCCCGAGTATCTGGCGGGCGAGCTGGGGCGGCAAATCGGTCTGCCCGAGGTGGACCCCGGCCACGGGGAAAAGGGCTGCCAGGTCGACCCGGTCGTCGATCCACAGTCGGGTCGAAGGCCCAGCCAGCGCCACACAGCGCTCGAGCAGGCGGTAAAACGCCAGTCCGCTGACCTTTTTAGCTCGCACCTGGATCCACTCCACTCCAGCGGCCACCATCGCTTGAACGGCCGCGGGGAGTTGCTCACCCAAGACGGAGGCGTCGGCCAGGGCATAGAGTTTGGGTAGGGACTGGGGCAACATCGGGCTTCAGTGTTCGCGGGTGGCGGCTGCGGCCCGCCGTGCCAGGAAGTCTTCCATGAAGTGGGTCGAGAGGTCACCCCGACGAAACTTGCTGTCGCGCAGGATCTGTTGGTGGAGGGGAATTGTGGTTTTGATGCCTTCGACGATGAAGAAATCGAGCGCCCGCAGCATCCGCGAGATCGCTTCTTCGCGGTCACGGCCCTGGACGATCAGCTTGCCGATCATCGAATCGTAAAAAGGTGGAATGCGGTACTCCTGGTAGGCATGGGTATCAACCCGCACTCCGGGTCCGCCCGGCAAGTGCAAGGTCTTGAGCACTCCCGGGGAGGGCGTGAACTTTTCCGGATCTTCGGCGTTGATCCGGCATTCGATCACGTGTCCGCGCGGTTTGAGGCTGTCTTTGATGGTCAAGGCTTCGCCCGCAGCTACCCGCAGTTGCAATTTGACCAAGTCGACGCCCATCACCATTTCGGTGACCGGGTGCTCTACCTGGATCCGGGTGTTCATTTCCATGAAGTAGAAGTTGCCATCGCGGTCGAGCAAGAACTCGATCGTCCCGGCGTTCTCGTAGTTCACCGCTTCTGCCAGCTTGATCGCTGCCGTACCCATGCGGTCGCGCAAGGCCTGGTCGAGCGCGACCGAAGGTGACTCTTCGATCAGTTTCTGGTGTCGTCTTTGGATCGAACACTCGCGTTCACCCAAGTGGATCACTTTGCCGTAGCGATCGCCAAAGATTTGGAATTCGATGTGCCGCGGCTGGATCAGGTACTTTTCGAGGTACATCGAACCATCGTTGAAAGCTTTGGCGGCTTCTTCGCTGGCGGTGACGAACTGCTTTTCGATGTCGGCCGGATCGTTGACCACGCGCATGCCGCGGCCGCCACCTCCAGCGGCAGCTTTGAGGATGACCGGGTAGCCGATCGTGGCCGCGAGTTCTGCCGCGGCTTGGGCGCTGGCCAAGGGCTCGGTACTTCCGGGCAAGATCGGTACCCCAGCCTCGATCGCCATGCGCCGCGCATTGGCCTTGTCGCCCATGGCGCGAATCGTGGCCGGCCGTGGTCCGATCCAGCCGATTTGATGCTCCTGGAGCACCTCGGCAAAATGGGCGTTCTCCGCCAAGAACCCGTAACCGGGGTGAATGGCTTCGGCGCCGGTGATCTCGGCAGCTGCGATCACGCTCTTGATGTTGAGATAGCTTTGCGGGGAGGGTGGTGGCCCAATGCAGACGTCCTCGTCAGCATAAGTGACGTGCAGGCTGTCCTGGTCGGCGGTGCTGTGGACAGCGACTGTGGCAATGCCCAGTTCGCGGCAAGCCTGGATGATACGCAGGGCGATTTCCCCACGATTGGCGATCAGGATTTTTTTGAACATGCGCTAAGAGCCGGTTCTGGCTAGGCGATGCGGATCGCGAACAGCGGCTCCCCAAACTCGACCGGTTGGGCATTCTTGGGAAAAATCTCGACGATCACTCCGTCGACATCGGCCTCGATTTCATTCATCAGCTTCATCGCCTCCACAATGCAGAGGACTTGCCCTTTCTTCACTCGGGTTCCGACATCGACGAAGTTCGGGGTATCCGGGCTGGGCGCGCGATAAAACGTCCCGACGATCGGTGAGGTCAAGACGTGGTCAGCAGCGGTGGTCGTCGCGGGTGCGGTGGCCACTGGGGCTGCCGGGGCGGCCACCGGCGGGGCCTGCGCCGGAGGCTCGGCAGCCGGAGTTGCCGCTGTCAGGCCCGGGCTCACAGGAATTACGGCAGGGACGTTGACCAAGGGGGCTTGGCCCTCGATCTTGAGGCGGAATCCCGACCGTTCGATCTCGACGCCAGCCAGACGGTGGGTTGCCACCAGTTCGACCAGCGCAGTGATTTGCTCAAATGTCAACACGTTCTGGTTCCTCTTGCTGCCAATTGCTGCCAAAGTTTAGCGGGCATCACCCCTAGCGCAGCGCCTTGGCGATGGCTGCGCGAGGCTTCAAGCGATGGGGTTTCAAAGGAGATCCTGCTCGAAAAGTAATACCGCGCGCCGGAGTTCAAAGCGGGCCAAACCTTGATTCGAACCAGCGCGCAGGATCAGCAGGAGGAAGTAGTCGTTGGTGACCCGACTGACCATCAAGGTCATGCGGTCGGTGTTGACCGCGATGTGGCGCACATCACCCACTGACAGCTCCTGGTGGTTCTGGGAAATGGCCCGGATTTGCGACATCAGCTCGGCAGCGATCAGTTCGAGATCCAACTCGAGCCGTCCCTGGGTGGACACCCACTCGACCGGGATACCATCTTTGGCGACCAGCGCCAGCGCCAGCGTTCCCTGAATGCGGTTTTTGAGTTGCATCAGTCGTTCATTGAACATGCGTTTGCCCCACACCCCGGATTTGCTGCAAATAGCTTTCGAGGACCAAGATTTTTTTAGCGGTCAGACCGGGTGCGCGCGTTGAACCTGCAGTCCGCTCGAGCAGGAGCTCAGCCGCGGTCAGCTTACCATGAACCCGTCGCATCACCTTGCGTAACCCGGTCAGCGCAGGGTGATTGCCCGGATCGCGGTGCAAAACTTGCTCGAAGATCCGCTGGGCTTCGTCGAGATAGCCTTGGCCGAGGTAGAGCTCACCCAAGGTTGCAGTGGCGATCTCGGTTTCTTCCAGCTCGGTTTCTCCCGGCTCGGTTTCTCCTGGCTCGTTGGCGTCGGGCTCTTCTGCTACTGAGGCGACCACCCACCCCGAAGCCGGAGCGAGGTCGGGCCAAGGGATCTCCGGCGCAGCGGGTTCGGCGAAGGGCTCGGGTTCGCTCCAAGGACGCGCTGCCGTCGGCCGGGTATCTTCTTCGCCGAGCTGGAGCGGCAGGAGTTCCGCAAGCTCTGGTGCTGCGGTTTGCAGGGCGAGCAGCGGCTTTGTCACCTCTTCTGCGGTCAAGCTGTATTGCCCGACCGCAGGCTCGGCAGCCGGTGGCAGCAGATCAGCTTGGTCGGCCACGACCAACGGTTGGGTGAGTTCGTAGCCGGCTGCTGACTCGCTGAACCACGCAGCGGATTCCTCAGGGGCGAGCTCTGCTTCCGGCGTTGTGACCACCTTGGGCATGGGCTTGGTGTCTTCCTGGGACTTTGCAAAGTCGTCCTCTGCGCTCACTTCGCCGGCCTGGGCGTCCGCCACAGCTTCTTCGGCAGCGGGTTCCCAAGCGGGTTCCCAGCCCGTGTTTTCCCAGGCAGAAGCGGCGCGCCAGTCCGACCCCGCCAGGTGGGCGGGTTCGGGTTCGGGCGCCGACGGCAACGCAATTTCCGGTTCCGCCAACCCTGGCGAGGAGAGGGCTCTATCCTGGGCGGGCGGTCCGACTTGCGCCCACAGGGAGTCGAGGTTGGGGCGCGGCGGAGTCCACGGATCGAACGCAAAGATCACCCCGGCTGCTGGTGGTGCGATCTGTGGTGGTGCGATCTCTGGTGGTGCGATCTCTGGTGGTGCGATCTCTGGTGGTGCGATCTCTGGTGGTGCG
>CAZCOV010000043.1:0-11232 GCA_964499975.1 uncultured Thermoanaerobaculia bacterium | reverse complement strand
ATCTCTGGTGGTGCCAGTGCGGGCGCAGCGCTGATCACGGGAAGTGGGGGCAACGCGACTTCGACTGGCAGCGGGGCTGAGTCGGAAGTCCGAGCTTCGCCAACCCGTGCTTCGGATTGCAAGCGGCGCCAACGGTATTCGAGGTGCTCCAGCTCCGGATCGCGATCGTTGAGCAACCGATAAATTTCGAGCCGCTGACCTGCGCTGTCTGGGTCTGCGGTCCGCAAATAAGCTTCGACCAAGAGCTTGTTGGCAACGATATGGGCAGGATCGCGTTCGATCACGCTGTGGAGCAGGGGAATGGCAGCGTCGAACTCGCCGAGTTCGAGCCGACAACGGCCGAGGGCCACCGTTGCCGAAAGGTCGCGGGGGCGGCGCTTGAGCCCTTGTTCGAGCACGTCCGCGGCTTCGGCAAGCCGGCCGAGTTTGCGATACTCTTCGGCCAGCAGCAAATAAATGCGCGAATCCGGGTCGTCATCCCAGCGCTCTCTCAGCTCTTTTAGACGGGTCTCTTGGGGATCAGAGTCGGGCATCGTCAGGGATCCGGGGCAAGGACCTCAACGCTCCAAACGGGGGGCGACACGGTAGAACCCTCAGCCGCTGCCCTCGCGCTGACGCGGGGTCGATTCGCGCGCATTATAGCAAAACCTATAGCAAAACCTGGCGTTCCCCAAAGCGGCGCGCGAAGCGCAGCAGACCCCAGAGAAAGCCGGTGCCGTAGGCGAAGTGGAGGCAGGCGAACACCGGGGGCAGGAGAGGGAGGGTGCGCCAAGCCCGGCGCGCGGTCCACAACGAGGCCCCGAAGTTGGCCGCGGTGTAAGCAGCGCTGATGGTGGCGAGGACGAAGCGGGCGGTGGTCGACCCGGGAGCGCTGAGCAGGCTGGTCAGGAGCACGAGCAAAAACAGCGGCGGGATGAACTGGCGCGGCTGCATCTGACGCGGATGTTTTTGCAGGACCCGCACTTTGAAGTAGCCGTACTGGAAGTATTGGCGCCACAAGCTGCCCAAGGTAGCCCGGCAGAAGTAACGCGAACGGATGGCGGGAGAGAGCAGGATCTGTCCACCTTGGGCGCGGATGCGGTAGCTGAGTTCGTCGTCTTGGTTGCGCACCAGTTCTTCGTCGAACGGGCCGAGGCGAGTGAACAGGTCGCGGCGCCACGCCCCGAGGTAGACGGTGTCGACCCAGGCGGCTTGCTCGAGGTAGTGGAAGCGCGCGCCGCCGACCCCGAAACGGCTGCTGGTGGCGAGGGCCACGGCACGACCCACCGCGCCTTGTCCGACCGCGTTCATCCGCCCTCCGACGCACGCGGCTGCGGTGCGGGTCAGCGCCAGGACGCACTGGCGGACGTAATCCGGCGCGATCAGGGTATGGCCGTCGACCCGCACGATCACGTCGCCGCTAGCTTGCTTCAGGGCACGGTTCATGCCGGTCGCCACGATGTGCTCGGGATTGTCGAGCAAAAGGATGCGTGGATCCTGGCGGGCGCGCGCGCTGACGAACTCGCGGGTGCCGTCCTGCGAAGCGCCATCGGCGACCAGGATTTCGAGTTTTGCTGGGGGATAGTCTTGGGCCAAAACTGCGTCGAGGCAGGACGCAATCCAGCGCGCTTCGTTGCGCACCGGCAGGATCACCGACACCCGGGGGAGCTCCGCTTCAGGGAGTTCTGCGGTCAGGAGTTCAGATCTCGGGAAAAAAGACACGGCGCAGGGCCTCCTGATAGACCGCGATCATGCGGGTCGCGAGCCGGGTTTCGTCGAGTTCGCGCATGCTCGGTGCGCTCTCCGGACGGGAGTTGCGGCCGAGGACGGTGGCGAGGCCGTGGGCCAGGGTTTCCGGGGTGCTGTCCGGGCAGAGCACCGAGCCTTCCACCCGAGCGAGCCAGGGGCCGACGTCCCCCACGTCGACGCTTACCACGGGCAGGTTGCAGGCCAGGGCTTCTTTGACCACGTTGGGCGACCCTTCGTGGAGCGAGGTCAAGAGCAAGGCATCGCACGCATTCATGTACAAGGGCATGCGTTCGTGCGGGACGCCTGGCGGGATGATCAGCTCAGCGGCGAGTTCCGGCGGCAGTAAGGCGACTGCGGCTTGGGCTAGCGGATAGCGCTTGATCGGGTTGTCGGGGCTGGCGGCGAAGAGGATCAGCCGCCGACCCGGGGGCAGGGCGAGGGCTTGCCGCGCGGCCGCTTGCGGTTGCGGGTGGAAGCGGCTGAGGTCAAGACCGCTGGGGATCACATGGTAGGACCGCTCAGGGAAGTGGCGGGCGAGCCGCGCAGAAACCGCAACTACCTGGTCGGCGCGGGTTGCCACCCAGCGCGACAGGAGGCGGAGCAAGCGACCACGAGCAGTGGGCCGACCGTCGCGTCCGGGTAGCCCTTCGAGGTCGCTGCCGCGGAAGGTGACGACCAGTGGACGTTTGCGCGGTAAGGCGAGGAGCGCGCTTTGCCCCCACTGGGCATGGATGAGGTCGAAGTGGTTGCGCTTGAGGGCTTGGTGCACGCGCCACCAACCGCTCAGGTAGTTGCTGAGTTTGCCCCCGCCGCGGAAAGATAGAACTTCGATGTGTACCCCCAAGCGGCGGAGGAAAGTCACTTGTTGGAGGATGAACGGGGCAGCGTGGGGCGCTGCGGTCGACGGCCACTCGCTGGTCACCATCAACACCCGCAGTGCTTGCCCCGGAGGGGAGGTCGCGCGCGGAGCCGTGGGATCAGGGGCGGTGGGGCTGGGGGCGCAGCGGGAGATGACGGCTTGGAACTTGCCGCCCGCCCCGGGTTGGATTTGCGCTGCGGTCTCGATGGCGATGCGGATGCCAGGCCCCACGCGCTGCTCCACCCGGTGGCGCAAGCGGGTGCTATGAACCTCGGTGTAACCGCGGGCGGGGACCACGCGGACGCGGATTTGGTCGGGCTGCTCTTGCACTAGCTGGCCTTGGAGAATGGGCAGGTCGGCGCGAAACACGCTGTCGAGCCGCCCGAGCCGCCGACCGTCCGGAGTGATCAGGACGTCGTCGTGCCGCCCGAGGATGGTGCCCGCAGCGGGCAGGCCACGGCCGCAGGCGCAGGGGGTCGCGGCAACATTTGGGGTCACCGAGTTGCCGGTGTCGTAACGGATCAGGGGCATGTCGAGGTTGAGCAGGCTGGTTGCGATCAGACGCCCAGGGGTGCCAGCCGGGGCTGGTTGACCCTCTGCGGTCAGGACTTCGGTCCAGCCGACTTCGGGCCACCAGTGCAAGGTGCCTTGGGCGCACTCGCTGGCGGCGCACACCAGTTCGGCCATGCCGAAGGTCTCCCGCGGGGCCGCGCCGAACGCTTGGTTGAGGACTCGGCGCTGGTCGGGCAAGAAGGGTTCTCCCTGGCTGATCGCCACTTGCAGGGTGGGGCCAGGGGTCGGTCGCGTCAAAGCCCCCGCAGCGAGCGTCGACATCGCCGAGGGGAAGCCCAGCAAGTAGCGGACCTCGTAGCGTTCGAGCGCTGCGAGGTAGCTGGGGAGGTTGGCCGGAGCCAGGTGATAAACCGAGAGGTAGAGCTGCTGCATGGCCGCATTCCACACCCAAAACGGCGGCTGGCTGGCGGTTCCCGGGGTCACCAGTTGACCGCCGAGCAGAGCCCACGGCATGCCCCGGGCGACCCCGTTCCAGCGCCGGGTTCGCGCTTCGAGCAGGGCGAACCAGGCGCGCACAGCGCGCTTTCCCCACCATACCTGGAGCGGCGTGCCGGTGGTGCCGCTGGTGCGTTCGGGGTACAGCTGGCGAGGAGTGCAGTCGTCAGCGAGCAAGGCACGGGGGTTTTGCCGCACATCTTCCTTGCCGAGCAGTGGCCAGTTGGCGAGGTCAGACCACGGTGCGCGATCCCCGCGCCGCCGCCGCGCTTGCCAGTGCTGGCGGTAAAACGGCACGCGGGTGGCGGCCCGTTCGAGCGCCAGGACCAGGCGTTCTTCTTGGAAAGCGGACCAGCGTGCCGCGCTCCAGCCGTCGCGTTCGAGGGCTGCTACGACCAGGTCCTCGAATTCCGGGCCAAAGCGCCAGCGGTCGAGGTGCCAGCCCCAGAGAGTGGCTGCCGCGGAACGGGCCGGGCCGGGCAGACAGTGGTAGAGCGCGAGCCAAGGGTCGTTCACGGGCGAGCGTTGCGGGCAGCGGGTGTGGCCTGCGGGTTGGGCAAGGCGTAAAAGCGAGCTGCGGCCAGCCCGAACAGGAAGCCCGGCGCGGCCATGCGCATGGCGGCGTGCAACATGAACAAGAGCGCCCAGGTGGTAAAGCCAGCGACCAGCGCTTTTTCTCCCAACGGCAAAGGACGGAGTGCGCGGCGGGCACAGATCCCGAGCAGGATGAGCAGGGCCAGCGCCCCCATGGAACCGTGCTCGGAGAGCAAGCGGCTGTATTCGGTGTGCGCGCTACTCGCCCGGAAAGTGCGCTCGTGGTAAACGGTCGACTGGCCAGGCCCGACGCCGAGCAGCGGATGGTCGTGGAAGGCCATGAAGTCTCCGGCCACGATCCGGTCGCGTCCGGTCGCATCGAAGCTGGTCAGCCGTTCGCCCAAGATGCCGCCGGTCAAGGTGTTGGCGAAAGGAAAGATCCAGTAAATCCCGAGCACCGCGACCAGGGTGAAGCGCAGCACCAGGACGGCCCGCGTCTGCCGGTCGCGCAGCAAGAAAAACGAGGCCGCAGCAATGCCCCCCAACGCTGCCCACAGACCGCCGCGGGAAAGGGTCACCGCACTTTGGGCGAGAAACCACAACAGGAGCCCAAACATCAGGGCACGGGTCGGCCGTGAGCGGCGTTCGAGCAGCTGATAGGTGAAGGCGAGGATCGCTCCCATACCGAGAATCGACGATACCTGGTTGGGCGCAAAACCCGCTGACCCGGCCTTGCCATGGACGATGAACACTTCAGCGCTCAAGCTGAGGATGCTCGCGAGGGCGCACAAACCGACGGCCGGGCCGAGCATCACCAGCAGGACCTTTTTGAGCTGGGGTAGGGTCAGCTTCTGCGTGCTAAAAAAGCAAGTCGCCACGGCCAAGGTCATGGGTCCGGTCAAGTTGAAAGCGATTTCTTCGCGGTCGAACTCGGGAAGCACCAAGATGGACGGCAAGAGCAGCGCGAAGTAGAGCAGCGGCAGCTTGTGGCTGGACGCGAGCAAGCGGTAGCGCAGGGCCGCGAGCAGCAGGATCAGACAGACGGTGTATTTGGCAAACTCGTACACGATCACGGTGTCGGTCCCGCGCCACAGAATTTCCATGGCGGTGACGTAGCCCGCGAGCGCGATCAGGCGTTCGAGCGGGGCGCCTTGCGCCAACCAGCGCAGTCCCAAGAACAGGCAAGTGAGGGACTGCACCAGCCCCAAGAAAGGCAGGTTGCGGAGCGCAAAAGCGAAGGCCACGTGGACCCCTAGCCAAAGCAGGATCTGCCCCAGCGTCCACTCCTGGACCACCACTTCTGGGTAGACCCTGGGCGGTTGCCATCCCCGACTCGGGTGGCGCGGAAAGCCGTAAGGCAAGGCGGAGGTGACGTCAGTTTGCATCAGTGAGACGGCCGTGCGTGCGGAGCGCGGTTCCGTACAGGGATTCTAAAGCGCGCGCCAGGGCAGCAGCACTCCGCGTGGGGATGATTTTGGCTGCGGCAGCGCGCCCCATCGCGCCGGCAGCCGCGGGATCGGCGAGCAGGTGGCGCAGCCCCGCGGCCAGCCCGGCAACGTCGCCGACTTCGACCAGCCAGCCGTTTACCCCGTGGGTGATCCAGGTCGGGAGCTCGCCCACCCGGGTCGCGATCACTGGCACGGCGCACGCCATGGCCTCGAGCACCGCGTTGGGGCTCGCTTCGCTGTTCGAGGGCAAAACAAAGACTTGCAATTGCCGCAGCCAGGCGAAAACGTCGGCGCGAAAACCCAGCAGCGCCACCCGCTGGTCTAAGCCTTGCGCGGCGATCTGCGCTCTGAGGTCGCGCCGTACCCCGGGTTCGGCCGGGTCTTCGTTGCCGATCACAATCGCCCCGACGTCCGGGAATTCGTCGGCGATTTGGGCCAGGGCGCGGATCAGCAAGGCGTGGTTTTTGACCACCCGCAAGTTGCCCACGGTGCCGATCAGCCGCTTAACCCCGACCAGCCCGACCGCAGCGAGCAAAGCAGAGAGCGGCGGTTCGTGGGGATCCGGCGGCGGGAGTTCGATCGCGTTCTCGACCACGGCGATCCGCGCCCGTGGGTAGCCGTCAGCGACCAGGGCATTGGCCACCGTTTCACCATTGACCACTAACCCCTGGACTGCCTCCCGGCACAGCCAGCGCCAGAGCGCAGGCAATGCGCGGGTGGCGGCCAACCCGCCGCGCAAAGAACCGAGACGCACCGGAACACGCGCCAGCCAGCCGGCCAGACCGGCATAGGCATTGGCGAAAAAGCTCCAGGAATGGACCACGTCCGGCTGGAAGCGGCGGAGGATCTGGACCAGCGCGTTCAGCCGTCCGAGCTGGCCCAGCCGTCCGCGCCGCGGCAGCCAGCAGATTTCACCGCCCTGCTCAGCCCAGTCGAGCCCAGCAATGGCTGCTGCCAGCTGGCGCTGCTGCGGGTCGAGGACGATCACCGCGCAGTGGTAGCGGGTGCGGTCAAGGGCCTTGAGGAAGAGGTAGAGCTGGCGTTCCGTGCCACCCACGTCGAGCCCGCCCACGACGAGCGCCAAGCGGAGCGGACGAGCCGCCGTCATCGCATCGACCATCGCGGAGATTGTGCCATGTTTATTGTGACAGGTTGGCACCAGCTCCACGTCCCTCGCGCTATTCCGTAGCGACCTGTTGCTATGTCAAGATGGGGAACAGTAGTGTTTGTCTGCGCGGGCACATAGCTGCATGGGTTTATCTGTGTGGATGCCCCACAATCCCTAGCACAGAACTAGCACGGTAAGTCATCCCCGAATCCCGCCCCGCTGTTTTTGGTGGGCTGTTTGGGTGGGCTGATGGGGTACTGACTGGCCCTCGGTCTAAGGAGGAGGATGTGAGTTCATTCAGCGGTCCCGAGTCAGGCCTTGGGGTGTTTGCCCGGGGTGGGCTCCAGGCGCTTTCCGAGACCCAGCGCCATGCCTTGCTTTATGAATCAGATGGCCTGGAAGCCTGGCTCAGTGCGCTGACAGTTCCGGTTTTGTGGGCTACCCAAGCAGCGCGGACGCCGGAGCGGATCGCGCTCGTTTTCCCCCATACCGGGCAGTTTTTGAGCTACCAGGAACTGGCGCAGCGGTCCGGGCAGCTGGCCGCCGAGTTGCGCGGTTTGGGCGTGGGTCCGGAAGTGCGGGTGGGCGTGTGCGCTGCACGGACGCCGGAGCTGGTGGTGGCCTTGCTCGCAGTGCTGGTCGCTGGGGGAGCTTATGTCCCACTCGACCCGGCTTACCCGGCCGAGCGTCTGGCCTTCATGCTGGCAGATGCCCAGGCTAGCACCGGAGCGCAGGTGCTGCTTTGTGCGCGCGATCTGCGCGGACGGCTGCCGGCCGCGGCCGTGGCCGAGTCGGTAGTGGTGGACTTGAACGCGACCTGGTCCGCAGCCCCTGCGACTCCGGCGCCTCCCCCTTCCGCGCTGGCCGCGCAAAATCTGGCGTATGTGCTCTACACCTCCGGTTCGACCGGCCGTCCCAAAGGGGTGGCGATCACCCACCGCAGCGTGGTGGCGCTCTTGCTTTGGGCGCGCCAGGCCTATTCCGACCGCGAACTGTCAGGGCTGGTGGCGGCCACTTCGATCAACTTCGACCTCTCGGTGTTCGAGTTGTTCGCCCCGCTGGCTTGGGGTGGCACCGCGATTGTGGTCGCGCAGGCCCTGGCCGTGGCTGACCCAGAGCTGCGCGCTCGGTTGCGCCGGAGCCGGCTGCTCAACACCGTGCCGTCGGCAGCGGCGGAGTTGCTGCGCTTGCAAGCGTTGCCGTCCAGCCTGCTGACCGTGAACTTGGCGGGCGAGCCCTTGCGCAAGGATCTGGTCGATGCGCTCTATGCCCAGGGGGTGACCCGGGTGCTCGATCTTTACGGCCCCTCGGAAGACACCACCTACTCGACCTGGGCCCAACGCGAGCCGGACGGCGTCGAGACGATCGGGCAACCCCTACCAGGGACCGAGGCCAGGGTGCTGGATGCGCGGCTGTTGCGGGTCTTGCCGGGAGAGGCTGGGGAGTTGTGTCTCAGCGGCTGGGGACTCGCCCGTGGTTACTGGCAGCGGCCAGCCCAGACGGCAGCGCGCTTTGTGCCCGATGGGGTGAGCGGCGGCCGCGGTCAGCGGCTCTATCGCACGGGAGACCGGGTGCGCGGGCTGGGCGATGGGCAACTGCAGTTCCTCGGCCGGCTGGATCACCAGGTCAAGTTGCGTGGTTTCCGCATCGAGTTGGGGGAGGTCGAAGCGCAGCTTTTGTCCCATCCGCAAGTCGTCGAGGCCGTGGTGGTGGTGCGCTCGCGGCAGAGCGACGCGCGGCTCATCGCTTATGTGGTACCCCCGGCGCCGGGGGCCGTGAATGCGGCGGAGCTGCTCGCCCACCTCGAACGCAGGCTGCCTGAGTACATGCTGCCCGGGATCGAGGTCTTGACCGCTTTGCCGCGGCTGCCCAACGGGAAAGTCGACCGCAGCGCCCTGCCTGCACCCCAAATCGACGCGCGCGCTGGCGTGGCAGCGCAAAGCGCAGGGGAAACCGCATTGCTCGCGATCTGGCAGGAAGTGTTGGGCTCGCCCGTGCCGGGGACGGACGCCAACTTCTTTGCGCTGGGGGGGCATTCGCTGCTTGCCGCGCAAGTGATCGCGCGGATCCAGCAGCAGTGGGGGGTCGAACTCGGGCTGAGCGAGTTGTTCCAGGCGCCGACCGTGGCAGAGCTCTACCGGCGCGTCGTGACGCGTACCTTGACCCCTCGGGTGGCGCTGCTTCAGCTCTGCCGCTACCCCGACGACACCCCCTTGCAGCTCTCGTTCGCGCAAGAGCGGCTGTGGTTTTTGGACCAGCTGCTGGTCCGCAAAGAGGTCTACAACATCCCTTGGTCGCTCGCCCTCCGCGGCCGGCTCGCCGTCAGCGCGCTGGCGCAAAGCTTGAGCGAGATCGCCCATCGGCACGAAGTGCTGCGCGCGGTGTTCGTGGCGGATGCGGGTCGCCCGCGTTTGGTGATCCGTCCCGCAGCGCCGGTGCCCTTGCCCCAGATTGACCTCAGCGGGCTGACCCACCCGGACCGGGTCGCCCGCGAACTTGCGGTCAGCGAAGCCGCGCAACCTTTCGACCTCGCGCGCGGTCCGAGTTGGCGGGCGACCTTGCTGCGCTTGCGGCCGGACGAGCATCACTTGCTCTTGACCCAGCATCACATCGCGAGCGACGGCTGGTCCTTGGGGGTGTTGGCGCGCGAACTCACCGCGTTTTATGCCGCGTTTGATGCCGCGTCTTGCCGCGCGACGACAGCGCCGTCCAGCCCACCGCTGCCGGACCTCGGCATCCGCTACCAAGATTACGCGCGGTGGCAGCGGGAGTGGCTCCAAGGCGAGATCCTAGCCGCGCAGATCGCCCACTTCCGGCAAGTCCTCGCGGATGCCCCACCGTTGCTTGAACTCCCCACCGACCGGCCGCGGCCGGCGGTCCAGAGTTTTTGCGGCGGCGCGGTTTCAGCCCTGCTGCCTGCTGAGTTGTTGGGGGGTCTCAAGTCCTGGGGACAACAAAACGGCAGCACCCTGTTCATGGTTTTGCTCGCGGCCTGGGTGGCGGTGCTCGCTCGCCTTTCGGGTCAGCGGGACATCAGCGTGGGCACGCCGATTGCCGGTCGACAGCGGCAGGAGCTCGAAGGGCTGATCGGTTTTTTTGTCAACACCTTGGTGCTCCGCCAGCAGCTGCGCCCGCAACTCCGGTTCAGCGAGTTGCTGACGCAGGTCCGGCAAGGGGCGCTCGCGGCTTTCAGCCATCAGGACGTGCCTTTCGAACGCCTGGTCGCGGAGCTACAACCCACGCGCAGCTTGGGCCATGCCCCCCTGTTCCAGGTGATGTTGGTGCTGCAGAACGTGCCCTTTGCCGCCCCGACCTTAGCGGGGCTCAGGGTGGAGCGGCTGCCGCTCGTGGCCACCACCTCCCCCTTCGACCTCACATTGACTTGCGAGGAGCAAGCCGGCGGGCTCGCTTGCCAGCTGCTTTTTTGCCGCGATCTGTTCGACCGTACCACCGCAGCGCGCTGGCTGTCCTCTTGGATGCGGCTGCTGGGCGCCGGGTTGGCAGAGCCAGAACGCCGGTGGAACGAGTTGGGGCTGTCAGCCGCCGCAGAGCGTCACCAGGTGTTGAGTGAGTGGAACGACACGGCCCGCGCTTTTCCCGCGCAGACAGTCCCCGAACTTTTTGCGGCAGTGGCTGCTCTCTTTGCCGACGCGGTGGCGCTCTATCCGGCGGAGGCGGCTCACGATGGTAGCAGCCTCAGTTACCGCGAGCTGGCCCAGCGGGCGAATGGTCTGGCGCAGCGCCTGGCGGGGCTGGGGGTGAGTTGCGAAAGTCGGGTGGGACTGGCCTTTGAACGTTCGCCGTCAGCGGTGGTGGCGATTCTGGGCGTGCTCACCGCTGGCGCGGCCTACCTGCCGCTTGACCCCGAATATCCGGCTGAGCGGCTGGCGCTGATGCTGGCGGACAGCGGGGTTGACCTGGTGCTGACAGCGCCGACGCAACGCGCTGCACCGCCTGGGTCTGGGTCCTTGGGTCGGGCGCAAGTCACGACCACCCTGGCTTGGGATGCAGCGCAGGGAGCCCGAGCGGCAACCCCGCCCCCCGTCCTGTGCTCGGCGGACGCTTTGGCGTATGTGATGTACACCTCCGGCTCGACCGGTCGCCCCAAAGGCGTCGCAGTCAGCCATCGCAACCTCGTGCGGCTGGTTTTGGGCAGTGAGTTCGCCCGCTTTGGTCCGCACCAGACGTGGTTGCTGTTCGCGCCCCTGGCCTTTGATGCATCGACCTTGGAGCTGTGGGGAGCCCTGCTGCACGGCGGACGGCTGGTGATCCCGCCGCCGGGTCCGACGGCGCTGCGCGCCTTGGGGAGGGTCCTAGAGCGCGAGCGGGTCAGCGCACTGTGGCTGACTGCGGGGCTGTTCCACGCGATGGTCGAGGATGGCCTCGCGGCTTTGCAGTCGGTGCAGCAGCTGCTCGCCGGCGGCGACGTGCTGGGCGCCGACGCGGTGGGCAAGGTGTGGGCCGGTCAGCACCTCACCCTGGTCAACGGAGAGGGCCCCACCGAGACCACCACGTTTGCCTGTTGCCAGCCGCTGCGATCGGGGATG
>CAZCOV010000042.1:8191-25325 GCA_964499975.1 uncultured Thermoanaerobaculia bacterium | reverse complement strand
CTGGAGTTGCGGGCGATGGTGCTCAAAGAGCCCGCAACCGACAAGCCCGCAACCGCCGTTGCTCCAGCGGCAGCCCAGCGGTCTTCGAGGTAGCGCGAAAAATAGCCCGCGTAGCGCTGCTGGAGCTCGGGCCGGCGCCAGTCGTCCCCGGTGACCATTTTGCGGCACTCCGCGGCGCCGCAGGCGCAAGCCATCTGCTCGGCGGGATCGCCGTCGATCATCGCGTAGTCGATCGTCAGCTCACTGCCCGCGGGAATGTCCAGCATGGCGACAAAGGTGATTTGCCCGCGCACCCCCACGTTGGGGGCGCAGGAGTGGTTGAGGCAAAGGAGGTTGGCTTCCATTTCGGCGGCGCTGCCGGGCGCAATGTAGAGACCTTCCTCGATTTGAATCTCCGCGGGCGACAAAACCGCGCGGACGCGCGCAAAAGCGGCTGCGTCCAGGATGGTGCCACCTTTGACCGCGACGATCTCCCCAGCGGCAATCGCTTCGCGAGCAAAGAGCCCACGCCCTTGAATCGGGCTGGTGCGTTTCTCGGTTTTGGGATTGAACCAGCTGCTCATCACCAGATCTCGATGCCGGCTCGCAGCAGCGAGCCACGGTGTATGATCCGCGGGTGACATCTTACCGCAGGACCCGCAGGAAATTCATGACCCGGAGGAAACCATGAACGCCAAGCCCAGCAAGATCCGCCTCCAACGCGAAACGCTGCGCTCGCTCGTCGACCAACAGCTCGCCCAAGTCGCCGGCGGCTACCTCACCCAGGGTTGTCCTGGCGGGGGGGATGGCGGCGGTGGCGTGGACCCTCAGCCGCTTTCGTCAGGCCCATCCTGGTGCGGTTGTCGCATGTGATCCAGCGTGGCTTGAATAGCTGATCTCGCCACGCCGTATACTGCGCCGAGATCATCTGCCTCGAACGAGCGAGGCCCCGAGAGGATGAACCCATGGCACTCTTCGATTTTTTTCGCAAACCCGCACCCGAGGCGCCACCCCCGGCGTTCGATCCGCTGCAGGATCTGGTCTTGGAAAAGCTGCAGGTAGGCTTTCTGGTCGACTACGACCTCAAAACCTGGAAAGTGACGGCCTACAACCGCTATGAATTTGGGGGCGGTGAAACCGAGGTCGAGGAATGGGAGATCACCGCCGGCCGCGATCAGCGCTACTTGGAGGTGATCCACCAAGATGGCGCCCACTGGAGCTTGTCCCAGAAGATTCCGATCGGGGCCCTGGGCAAGGCGCGGAACTACATCCTGGAGCACGACGACGCCCCCGCGGAAGTGGTCTACCAGGGGCTGAATTTTTACCAGGATGTATCGACCGCCGGATACTTCTTTCCAGGCGGGAAGGTGACGCGCCAGGAGTTGATCCTGTGGGACTACCAAAGCGCGGACGAAGCTAGCTTCGTGACCATCGAACAGTGGAGCGAGACCGAGTTCGATGCGACGTGGGGCAAGAGCGTCGAAGCTTACGAGTTCAGCAACATCCTGCCCGGCGCGCCCGAGGCTTGAAACCTGGAGGCTGCGATGCGACCCACTCGTCTAAAATCCCGGCTTAAGCGCGGACTGCTGACCGCAGCGCTCGTGGTCCTGGCGCTATTTGCAGGGGGTTGCGCCCAAAAAGATCCGTTGGCCCGCCTGGAAAAAGAACTGGCGGATTATCCCGAATACACCGTCATCCTCGAAGACATGAAGGAGGGCGGCAACTTCACCGACAACTTCTACCACCATTACAAGATCGTTTTTGCCGAACCGGGCAGTGAAGCGGGGACCGCGCTGCGCGACCGAACGGAAGATTGGGTCGAGGTGAGCGAGGAGTTTTATCGTCGCTACGAACCCTATTTGGGGATGGCGGTTTTGACCAAGGAAGCCGACCAACCCGTCGAGAAGACCCAACAGCCACCGGGTTATCAATATGTCGGCAACCCTACTTATGGGACGTGGAAAACCGATCCCGCAAGCGGCAATTCGTTTTGGGAGTTTTACGGCAAATATGCGCTGATGAGCCATATTTTCGGCTCGTTTCGTCAGCCGGTCTACCGCGACGAGTGGGCTGACTTCCGCTCGGCCCGCGAGCGCCGCGAGCCCTATTTCGGGCAAGGACGCCGTTTCGGCACCCAGGGCACCTACACCCAGACCACCCACAAATCGTTCTATGAGCGCCAACTCGCGCGTCAGCAAGCCAAAAAGCAGAGCTTTGCTGACAAGGTCAAGAGCCGGATCAAGACCGGCCGTACCGAGCGCAGCACCATGAGCAGTACCCGTTCCCGCAGCTCCGGTAGCCGCGGCGGAAAGTGAGGAAACCATGCTCGATCAAATCATCACCAGCCTGGGGGATCTGTCCGCGGTTTTTGTCCTCTTGCTTTTGGGCAAGCTGGTTTATGACAAGGTCCACCCTTACGACTTGCATCAGCAGCTGTTCGAACGTGACAATTTCGCGCTGTCGCTCGAAGTGGTGGGCTACTTTCTCGGCCTGGTTTTGGCTCTGGGCGGAGTGCTCAGCGGTCCGAGCGGAAGCTGGATCGACGACGTGATCGGCATCTTCCTTTATGGTGCGCTGGCGATCGTGCTACTCAACTTTTCCGCTTGGATCAACGAAAAGATCCTCCTGCCCAAGTTCGACAACACCAAGGAAGTGGTGGAAGATCAAAACGTGGGCACTGGCGCCATTGAAGCCGGCAACCACATCGCAAGCGGTCTGATCATCGCTGGCGCGGTGTCTGGGCAGGGGAGCCTGCTCACCGCCCTGTGCTTTTGGGGCCTGGGACAGGTGGTGTTGATCGCTGCCAGCAAGATCTACAGCGCGATCTTGCCTTTCGACCTCCACGCGGAAGTGGAAAAAGACAACGTGGCGGTGGGTGTGGCCATGGGCGGTTTGTTGATCGCGATCGGCAACGTGGTGCGGCTGGGTACGACCGGCGACTTTGTGTCGTGGTCGAGCAACTTGACGCAATTCGCGCTGTTTGCTGCCACCGGTCTGGTGCTGATGCCGCTGGTGCGGTGGGGCACGGACAGCTTGCTCGTGCCCGGGGTCAAGCTCACCGACGAACTGGTCAACCAGGCCAAGCCCAACGTGGGCGCAGGCTTGCTCGAAGCCTTTTCCTACTTGGCCGCTTCCTTGCTCCTCGGGTGGACGCTGTAGCCGGTTCCGCGCGCGGGGCTGGGCGCGAGCTGCGCCGCAGCACGGTCCTCAAGGTCTGCATCTTCGCCACCGGCCTGGCCGGGATCGTGGCCGAGTACGTGATGGCCACGCTCGCGAGCTACCTCCTCGGCGACGCGATCTTGCAATGGACCCTGCTCATCTCGCTGATGCTGTTTGCCATGGGGTTGGGCAGCCGCTCGAGCCGGCTGATCCAGCGCAATCTGGTCGACGCTTTCATCACCGCCGAGCTGGTGCTCTCGGTGCTGGTCGCGGTGAGTGCGCCGTTGGCCTTCTTGCTCGCGAGTCGGGTCGAGAGCGCAGGGCTTGTCATTTACCTTCTGGCGCTCGGCATCGGCTGGATGATCGGCCTCGAACTGCCGCTCGCTACTCGGATCAACGAGGCGTTCGAGGAATTGCGCGACAACGTCAGCTCGGTCTTTGAGAAGGATTATTACGGCGCGCTTCTGGGCGGCTTGCTCTTCGCTTTCGTGGCCCTCCCGCACCTCGGCTTGACCTACACCCCGATCGCTTTGGGCGCGGTCAACTTCCTCGTGGCAGTGGGGTTTTTCTGGATCTCCCAAGACAGCGTGGTGCACCGCCGACGTTTGACCTTGGCTGCTTTGGCCGTGGCGGTTTTCCTCGTCACCCTGGCCGTGGTGGCGCCGCCGATCGTCCGTTTTGGCGAGCAGCAGAAGTATCGCGACGTGGTGGTTTATACCGAGCAGAGCCGCTACCAGCGCATTGTCATCACCCGTTGGCGAGACCACCACTGGCTCTACCTCGACGGCAGCGAGCAGTTCAGCAGCTTCGACGAAGAGCGTTACCACGAGCCTTTGGTCCACCCTGCCATGAGCCTCGCCCCAAGCCGCCAGCAAGTGCTGATTTTGGGCGGCGGGGACGGGCTGGCTGCGCGCGAGGTCTTGCAGTATCAAGACGTCGAGCGCATCACCCTGGTCGACCTCGATCCCGCGATGACCCGGCTCGGCCGTGAGCACCCCGTGCTGGTCGCGCTCAACCGCGGCGCCCTCGACCATCCCAAGCTCACCCTCGTCCATCGCGATGCTTACGCCTATCTCGAAACCAGCGACGCGCTCTACAACGTCATCCTGATCGACCTGCCCGACCCGCGGAGCATCAGCCTGGCCCGGCTCTACAGCGCGCCGTTTTACCGCCTGGTCCGCCAGCACCTTGAACCTGGCGGGATCATGGTCACCCAGGCCACCAGTCCGTTTTTTTCCCGCGAAGCTTTTGTTTCGATCGCCAAAACCGTGGCGGCAGCAGACCTCGTCGCCGTGCCTTACCACAACCACATCCCCACCCTCGGCGAATGGGGTTGGGTGCTCGGGGTACGGCCAACCGGGGTCCGGCCTACCGGGGTCCGGCCTACCGGGGTCCGGCCTACCGATCCTGCCGACGAGCTCCGGCGCGCCCTGAGCGAGCTGCGATTTGCTAATCTCGAGACCCGGTTCTTGAATCCGGACGCGATGCTGAGCATGCTCCACTTCGGCAAGGGGATTTTCGACAACATGGACCAGATCCCGGTCACCGAGCTGTCCAACCTGGCGGTCTACCACCTCTACCTGGCGGGGCGGTGGGACCTCTACTAAGGGGTTGATGGGAGGATGGCAGGCACGATGACTTTGGCGGAGCGCTTGTACCACATCCTGCGCGCCCAGCTCGGCGCCCGGGCCCGCCGCCAGCAGCGCCCGGCACCCCCGGGTTTTGGGACGGATTCCGCCTTTGACCCCGCACCCGGTCCGCCGCCTGGGTCAAGCGTCCGTCCGCCGCCTTTGAATCCCGAATTGGCGCGCTACTACGCCAACCTCGAACTGCCTTACGGCGCTGACCTCGCGCAAGTGAACGAGGCGTGGAAGCGCATGGTGCGCAAATATCATCCGGATTTGCACAGCCAGGACCCTGAACGGCAAAAAATTGCGACCGAACTGGTCAAGGGCCTGAACCACGCCCACGACCAGCTCAAGGCGCATCTCGAAAAATGACCTTACCCCAGTGATGGAACGGAGGAAAGATTTCCATGTCAGAAGCATTCCAACGGGTAAAACGTTTCGTTCTCGACCTCGACCTCCAGATCGTGAAAGAGAACCCGGCCGACGAAGTGTTGATCGTCGAAGATGAAGCGTCAGGCATCAAGAATTTGATCATTGACTGCGAGTCACCGATCCTGGTGCTCGAGCAACTGATCATGAAAGTTCCGCAGCGCGAAAACGGCTTCTATCGCCGTCTGCTCCAGATCAACCGTACCTTGGTGCATGGCGCTTTCGTGCTCGACGAAGCGGGCGAACATGTCTTGGTCCGCGATACCCTGCAGCTCGAAAACCTCGATGCCAACGAGTTCGAGGGGACGATCAGTGCGCTGTCGCTGGCGCTGATCGAGAACATGGACGAACTGATCCACTACTCTCACCAGTAGGCACTTGAGGAGAAAGCATCATGGCGAGTATTTTTCACCGACTGTTTAAAGTCGTCCAATCCGAAACCCATTCTGTGGTCGATAAAATCGAAGATCCGATCAAAATGAGCGAGCAAGCGATCCGCGATTTGAAGCAGAGCTTGCAAGAAGCGATGACCAGCCTGGCGCAAGTCAAGTCCGTGGCGATCCGCTTGAACAAGGACGCGGAAGATCAGCGGCGTCTTTCCGCAGACTACGAGCGCAAAGCCATGCTGCTCTTGCAGCGCATGCAAAAGGGTGAGATGCAACCCGCCGAAGCCGAACGGCTGGCGGCCTCAGCGCTCGAACAAAAAGACGCTGCGGCCCAACGGGCAACTTCGATTCAAAAAGACTACGAAGTGCAAAAGACCGCAGGCGACCAGCTGCAAGTCAAGGTCGAGAAGCTGCGCCGCGACATCGGCCGCTACGAAAACGAGCTGATCACCTTGCGCGCCCGGGCCCGCACCGCCGACTCGATGCGCAAGATCAACCAGCAAATCGCCGGGGTCGACTCGTCCGGCACGGTCGCCATGCTCGAAAAGATGAAGGAGCGGGTGATGGAGCAAGAAGCGCTGGCTTCGGCCTATGGCGAGATCGCCGAAGGGACGAAAACCGTCGACCAGGAAATCGACCAAGCGCTCGAAGTCCCGGCGCCTTCGACCACCAGCGATTCGCTGGCTGAACTCAAGAAGAAAATGGGCATCACCGCCTGAGTCCCATGGGCAAAGTGCGCTGCTCGCCAGTCTTGGCGCTCGGTCTCCTGTTCGCGCTTGCGGGCAGCGCCACTGGGTTGGCCGCCGCAACCCCCGCCCCGGCAACCCCGCCCGGCGCTTTCGACTTGCTTACGGCAGTGCTCCGCGCTTATGCCGAGCGCGAGACCTATTTTGATCGCGGCACGCTGGAAAAATCCTTTGCCGGCCAGAAAACCCGCCTGAGCTTTCAAACCGTACGTTCGGGGGGCCGCCTGGTGTGGGAGCTGGCCCGCGAGGAGCCTCTGCACGAGCGGCATCTGGTCTTCTTTCACGGCTTGGCGAGCGACCCGGCCACGGGGGTCTATGATCCTGCGCTCGACCAGGTCAAGGCCACCCCGTCGCTGATCACCGCCATGCTCGCTGCGCTCGGCGCGGGCAGCCTGGACGCGCTGACCATCCCCGCCCTGCTCCTCGGCAACGCGTCCGCGTTCCAAGACCCCGAAGGTGCAGCGGTCGACGGCCCTGAGCCGTGCGGCGAAGCGCAATGTTGGGTGTTGTGGCTGTCGCGCATGGGCGGGACGAGCGAGTCGCGCTGGTGGATCGAGCCGACCACCCACTGGATTGTCCGCTTCGAGGTCATGTCCTTGCCGCCCAGCCCTGGATCCGGAGGTGAGCCGACGTGGTTTCGCGCCGAAATCCAGCCGCTTACGAACGATCCGGCAGCGCTGCGCACCTTTGTGCCGCCGACCAGCGCTCGCCGGGTGGTGGCCTGGGAAGAGCCCCCGGCAGCCTCCGGCGGCAACCCCAGCGCGTCCCCGGCGGACGACGAGCTGTTCGCGGAAGGTTTTTTCGACGAGATCACGATCAGCAATGCCGTTGTGACCGCCCGGGTGGTGGACGACCTTGGCAATGCGCGGCTTGGCCTCGGTCCCCAAGACTTGATCGCCCGGGTGCGCGGCCAAGAAATTCCGGTGGTCGCGGTCGACTGGGTGGCGTCATCGGCAGCTCCTGACTTGCCCGAAAGCTTGCCGCTTGAACCTGGTGCCCCGGCACCCACCGCGGGTTCTCTGCCCATCTTGTCCCCGCCTGGGGCGAGCGGACGCTTGATCGTCCTCTACATCCAGGCTGACTTCAACGCCGTGCGCATCAAAGGTCATTTGCGGGTGCGCCAGGTGGTCAGCGACGACCTACTCCCCACCCTCCACCCGGACGATTGGGTGGCGATCGTCACTTTCGACTCGCACCTCAAGCTGTGGCAGGACTTTACCCGCGATCGTCAGGCCCTGGCAGCTACCTTGGAACAGGCGATCCGTTTCGGGGGCTCGGCCCTGGCGCGCCCCAACCACCGCGAGCCTTCGCACCGCGGGCCTTCGCGCCGCGGGCCTTCGCGCCGCGGGCCCTCGCTCCTCGCCCACTTCGACCGCGACCGTGCGCGCGAAGTGGCTGAGCCCGAGGCCGCGCTCCAATTCTTGGGAACCGCGCTCCAAGGCCTGCCTGGCGAGAAAGACGTGGTCTACCTCGGCTGGGGTCTCGGCCGCTTCGACTTTGCCGGGGTGCGCATGACCGCGGGCTACTTTCCTGCCCTGCGTGCCCTGCGCGACGCCCGTGCCACCGTCTTTGTGCTCGACGTCACCGACGCCGACTCCCACAGCCTCGAAGTGGGAATCGAGCGGGTCGCTGCCGATACCGGCGGCACCTACCACAAAACCAACAGCGCGCACCTGGCAGACCTCGCGGTCGAACGTCTGGCCAGCGTCTTGCGCGGCCACTACCTGATCACCCTGGACGTGAGCGCCGCTCCTGCGGGCAAAGTCGAAATCGAGCTGCGCCAGCAGAAAGGCCGCGTGCTTTACCGTCCGCTCGCGGTGCGCGGCAAGTAGGGATGTGTTAGCCTGGTTCGGAATGCCGTGAGGACCAGGGCGGGCAACGCGCCGGCCTGGGCAACCCGAGAAACCTGTGAAAGCCACGACGGAACTCCTGACCGAACGCTTGCGCGCGCTCCGCACGCTGTATGCCCGCCAGTTGCCCGAACGGGTGGCGCAGCTCCACGGTGCGTGCAACCGCTTGCTCAACCGTTCGGCCAGCCCGGATCAAATCGAGGGCTTGCGCCAGTCCGCGCGCAGCCTCGCGGGCTCGTCCGCCCGGTTCGGTTTCCTTGCCTTGGCCGACGTCGCGCGGCAGCTCGAAGGGCAGCTCGGCCACCGTCTGCGCGAGAGCGGGCCACCCCGGGTCGAGGAGCAGCAGGAGATCCACAACTTGCTCGCCAGCATGCGGATCGCAGCGCTCAAGGCCGACCAGGAAGTTCGCGAAGAGCTCGAAGGCGTGGTCGTGACCGAGTCCGCTGAGCAGAAAATCCGCAAGCTGGTCTACCTCTCCCTGCAGGACCCGCAAGTGGCCTCGGATTTGAGCTTTCAGCTCGGCTGTTTCGGCTACCTCGCGCGCACCGTGACTTCCGCCAGCCAGCTCGGACGTTCCCTGCACAACGCCGCGCCCGCGGCCGTGGTCCTGGAGGACGATCCCCCCGACCTGTTCCACCAACAAATCGAGCTCATTGCCGCGCACCGCCGCGAGCGCGAAGAGGACGTGCCCACTTCCCTGATCATCGTGTCCGCGGCGAGCGACCTGGAAGCCCGCTTGCGCGGCATCCGTTCCGGCGCGGACGCTTATTTGCTCAAGCCGATCGACAGCCGCGAGCTGGTCGAGAAGCTAGAAGTTTTGACCGAGCACCAGTCCGCCGATCCTTACCGCATCTTGGTGGTCGAGGACGACTACGAAACCGCGCTGCAGTCCGCGCTCGTCCTGCAAAGCGGCGGCATGATCACGGCCATGGTGAGCAAGCCCGACCAAGTGATGGCGCAGCTGGTCGAGTTCCAGCCGGATCTGATTTTGACCGCGCTCTACATGAAGGATTGTCGCGGCGATGAACTCGCCACCTTGATCCGTCAAGAAGGCGCCTACGTCCACACCCCGATCGTCTTTCAGTCGGAAGAGACCGACCTGGTCAAGCAGCTCGCGGCGATTCGCGCGGGCGGCGACGACTTCATCACCTTGCCGATCACCGCGGATCAGCTGATTTCGAGCATCCGCTACCACGCGCAGCGTGCCCGCATGCGGCGCTACTTGACCACGCGCGACAGCCTCACCGGCCTGCTCAACCACACCAAGATCATGGAAGCCCTCGAAGCTGAAGTGAGCCGGGCGCGGCGCGAGGAGTCGCAGTTTGCTTTTGCGCTGTTCGACATCGACCAGCTGAGCGCGGTCAATGAGTCCTCGGGGCACTTAAACGGTGATTCTGTGATCAAGAGCTTGTCGCGTCTGCTGCAACAACGCCTGCGCCGTTCGGACACGATCGGCCGCTACGGTGGCGACGAGTTTGCGGTGGTCTTGCCCAACACCACCGCCACGAGCGGCATGAAAGTGCTCGACGAAGTGCGGAGTCTGTTCGGGGAAATCCGCCAGCAAGCGCGCGGCACCAGCTTTTTCGCCAACGTCAGCTGCGGCATTGCCAGCTTTCCGATGTTCCAGAACGCCACCGCGCTGCACAACGCCACGGTTCGCGCTTTAGCCGAAGCCAAGCGTCAAGGCGGTAACCGGGTTGCTGCTGCGGGCCCGTGAGGTTCTCGATCCCGCGAGCGCCGTCACCGAATGCATCGCACCGTGCTTGCCGCGAGTGCCTCAACCAGGGCGACGCCGTTGCTCGACAAAAGTTTGCCGCAACTCCTCGAGTTCGCGCTGGAAGCGCGCCATCTTCTCGATCCGCTCGGTCGGTGTGAGCTTGAGATTCGCTGCGATCTGAGCCAAGTCGACCCCTGAGGGGAACTGCTCGATCAGCTCATGCTGCCAACCGCGCGGTGGTGGATCCCATCGCGACATAGTTTCTAGTCTATCACCCCCGCAGTTTTTTGATCCCTTCGATGATCTCGAGATCTGCCAGATCTTTGATCCGCCCCGCTGAACGCTTCGCGCGTTCGAGCGCGCTGAGGCTCATGACCAAAACCTGGCACCCGGCGAGCTCCATCACGTCGGCATCGCGGGCGACCTCCTCGTACATCCCGACTCCGGTGACCTCACCGAGCAGGTCGAAATCACCCGCATCCGTCGTGAGGGTGAAGTTAAGCCCCGATGCCAGCGTGCGCGCGTCGACCTGGAACGGTAGACCTGGCGGCGCTCCGCGCAACCTCGGGTGGAGGGGAGCGAGGGCTGCTGCGAGTCGTTCGAGATTCGCGCGATCGCGCGCATAGCAGACGTCGACGTCCTGAGTAGTCCGTGAGGAGCCCTGGAGCACGAGGGCAACGCCACCGATGATGACGAATCGCACCTCGCTTCCCGCGAGCGCCTCAACCAGGGTGACGACGTTGCTCGACAAAGGTTTGCCTCAACTGCTCGATCAGCTCATGCTGCCAACCGCGCGGTGGTGGATCCCATCGCGACATAGTTTCCAGTCTATCTCGAGAAAGGCGTTGGGTTCGCCGACCGACGCCTGTACCTCCAGGCTTGGCGTCACCCCAGTTTTTTCCTCTCGGCTGGGATTGCGGAACTGCTGCTCGAGCGCACGTTGGCTTGACCTCGGGTAGATTTCCGGTTTACATTACGCCAGCATCTGAACGCAGCAACGCGACAAGAAGCTGAGAAGGCAGGCGGCAAAAGGCAGGCAAAAGCAGGCAGGCGGAAGGCAGGCAATGGAGATGGGCGCGGAACGTCGAAGTCATCCCCGCATTGAAAAGATTCATCTGGTGCAGCTGAGCCGCTTTGACGAGGAAGGCTTTCGGGCTGACCTCGCGACCGGGCGAACCCTCAACATTTCGCACGGCGGGCTGCGGCTGGAGTTGCACCACGCCTTACCCCTGCGCTCGCTCGTCTGTCTCAGCTTGGCGCTCGGCGACGAAATTCTCGAAGTCGACGGCCGTGTCTCTTATCTCGAAGTGCTCGACGATGAGCGCAACGCGATCGGCATCGAGTTCATCGAGCTCACGCCAGCAGAGCAGCAGCGGATCGACGCTTTCCTTGCGGCAGGCCACCCACCCACGAACTCAACTTGAACCCATACCGAACGCAGAACGCAGCCGCTGGACCAACTCATCCAGCGGACGCCGATAGCTGCTTGGCTTTGGCCACGATCAGCCCCAGGCCGAGCTGGCCCGCTTCTTGGCCGACGCTTTTCACCAATTCGTCAGCGGCCGCCCGGTTGCCCGCACTGCGTTGAGCCTCGGCTTGGGCTAGGCGCGCTTCGAGACGCAGACGAGCAAGGCCAGCCCGTTCGGCCTGGGCTTCCACCTCTTGCAAGCTGAGCAGGGCGGCTTTGGCTTCGTTGGTCTGGGCGCGGACGCGGCCCGCGGTCAAAGCCACCCGCAGACGGATTACCAGCCGTTCGCTCTTCACGCTGTGCTCCATGGCAGCCTGGGCTTCGCGCTGGGCTTCGTCGGCGCGCGACTGCGCCAGAGCAGCGAGCGCGAGGATGGCCCGCGCATGGGCTTCGGCTGAAGCTTGCTGGTCGCGCAAGGCATGGCGCAGGGCGAGTTGTGCTGCGAGTTCAGCCGCTGGGGCCTGGCCTTCTTCGAGGGCCAGCTGGGCCAGCGCGAGCTCGCTATCCAAGCTCTGGAGCTGCTCGCCCAAATCGCGGCGGAGCGCCAGCGCCTGCTCGTAGAACGTCCGTGCTGCGCTGAAATCCGCCCGGGCCACGGCGAGCTCGCCCAGGGCATGGAGCGCCTGGGCCTGCGCTGAACGGTCTTGGGTCTCGACCGCCAGATCACGTCCGCGGAGGAGATGTTTTTCCGCTTCGACGAACTCGCCCAGATCGGTCAGCACCATTCCTAGGTTGGTCTCCGAGACCGCGATCCCATTTTTATGACCGACTTCTTCGCGGATCCCTAGCGCTCGCCGGTGCATTACTTGGCTGGCGGTCAAGTCCCCCTGAAGGTGTAAAACTGCGGCCAGATTGTTGAGGGCATAGGCAATACCCAGCCGGTCTTGCTTTTGCTCCCAGGTCGAAAGCGCGGCTGCAAAGTTCTCGCGGGCGGCTTGGAGCTGGTCTTTGGCCACCAGAATCACCGCCAGGTTGTTGAGCACGTTGGTGCGGCCGAGTTCGTCGCCGGTTTCGCGGTAAATCGCGGCAGCCTGCGCAAAGACGGCGAGCGCGCTTTCCAGGTCGCCTTGCCGTTTGTGGGTCAAGGCGAGGTTGTTGAGCACCGAAGCCACGCCGCCTTGATCGCCGATCTGCTGGTAAAGCGTCATGGCTTGCTGGAAATGCTCTTTGGCCGCGGGGAAATCACCCTGGTCAAAGCGCGCGTTGCCGAGCGCGGTCGCCGCCAGGGCAGCGCCGACCGGGTGCTCCAGCTCCTGATAGAGGGCGAGGGCTTGCCCGGCCGTGGCTTCGGCTTCTTTGGCTTGACCCAAAAAGCGGTGCGCCTGGCTCTGGGTCAACTGGGCGCGCGCGACCAAGAACTTGGCGCCTTGAGCAGCGGCCAGAGTGGCGGCCCGCGACCCGGCTTCCAGCTGCTGTTCGAAACGGGTCGCAAGCCCTGCCGCCGAAGCTTCGGCGAGCGCGATCCGCGGGTCCTCCGCTTGCGGGCCAGGAAGTTGGCGGAGCTGGTCGGCTGTGGCCAGCGCGAGGTCTGGCTCACGCCCGGCGATTTGCACTTCGACCAGCCGCAGCCCGTATTCGAGATCGTCCGGGAATTCGCTCCATAAGGTGCGGTAAGCCTCGATCGCTGCGGGCCAGTTGCGCTGGGCCTCGTGGTAGCGTCCTTCGATCATCAAGCGGTCTTCACGCGACAGCCGCGACGAGCTCTCGAAGGCTTGCTTGGCTTCGTCGGCGCCGCGTTGGGTGTAGCCCAGGGCCGCCCAAGCGAGCGACAGCGAATGGTGGAGCATGGGACTGGCCGGCTCGAGCTGCACGGCTTCTTGCAGCAGGTTGCGCGCTGCCAGGGGTTGGGACTGGCGCAGCTGTTCGAGCGCTTCAGCGTAGAGCCGAGCGGCTTTGGGCGAGGTCGGCAGCCCGGACTCAGCCGCGTCGGCTTCAGCTTTCTCCGTAGCGCCCAGTTCGCGGCGCAGTTCCTTGCCCAAGTCTGCCACCAGCTGGAACAGCTCGGCATCGAGTCCCTCTTGATTCAACGCAGCCACGGTGTTGCCGAGGGCTGCGTCTTGCAGCTGGAGGTCGAGCCGGATCCGCTCACCGTTCGCTCCAGCAACGCTCAAATAGCTGCCATGGACGACGAAATCACAACCCAGCCGCGTCCGGATCGCTTGCAAGGTTTCGGGCGACAGGGCCCCGCTGGGCAGGGCCAGTTCCTGCTTGAGCCGCGCCACGGTTTCCCCCGGGATGGTGCGCAGCGTGGCCCCGCGGGCAAGCTCGGTGCCGAGCATTTCGGCAAGAGCGGTCGAGATCCAGGCGACTTCAGCCCGCTGGGTGAGGTTGGAGAAGCCGAGAATGGCCACTGCCCGCCGCAAGTTGACCCGCTGGCTGCGGTTCGGGTGGCGTTGGTTCCACAAGACGAGGCCAGCCGCGAGCGTCACCACCACAAGCAAAGCCACGCTCAGCGCTTTGAGCCGACGCTCGCTTGACTTAAGGAGCGGTTTGGCCGCAGCGGGCGCGGAGAAAGGCGCTGCTTTGCTGGCCGGTGGTGGACTGCTCGCGGGTTTGCTGACCAGAGTCTGGGCCGCGTCGCCAGCGGTGGCAAAACGGTCGCCGGGTTTGAGCGCAAGGCAGCGCAGGATGGTTTTTTCCCAGCGAGCGTCGAGGTCGGGCACGTGGACGTGGGGCGGTTTGGGGGGCTCGCGCAAGCGCTTGACCGCTGAGGTCAGGGGGTGGTCGCTTTCGAAGGGCAAGCGCGCGGTGACCATCTCATAAAGCACCACCCCGAGGGCGTAGATGTCGGTGGCGGCGCTGATCGGTCCACCTTCGACTTGTTCGGGCGCCATGTAAGCGGGGGTGCCAACCACTTCGGTCGAAGTGACGAGCGCGGCGAACTGGTCGCTCTGCGCTCCGCGGGCAACCCCAAAATCCGTGACCACCACCCGCAAGCCGCTCGGTGCTTCGACCAAAAAAATGTTCTCGCTCTTGAAATCGCGGTGGACGATGCCCGCGCGATGGGCGGCGTCGAGCGCTTGCGCCAGCTGCGCCACGATGGGCAGGGCAGCGTCGGTGGACAGCCGTCCTTGGCGCCGGATACGGGCCGCCAGGGTCTCACCCGCGAGCAACTCCATGGTGAGAAAGAACACACTCGAATGAGCGGCCCCGCCCGCAGACGTGTGCTGGCCGAGATCAAAGATACGGCAAACGTTGGGATGGGTGACCTTGCGTGCGAGGTGGATTTCGCGCTTGAAGCGGTCGATCGCGTCTTGGCGCGCGACATGAGCACTGATCGTTTTGAGCGCGACCCGTTCGCGCAGTTCCAAATCTTCGGCTTCGTAAACCTCACCCATGCCGCCTTTGGCGAGAAAGCGCACGATGCGATAGCGCCCGGCGAGGACTTCGTCTGGGGCAAAGACCCCGAGCGGGTCGCCGCCGTAGAGAAAGTCTCCGGGCAAGCGGCTGGTCGGTGGACCCACGTCCGGCGGACGGCTGGCTGCGGGTGAGCCGACAGCCGGGAATTTCCCCGAAACTACCGTGGCTTGCTGTTCGAGCTCAGGAGGCGCGCTCGTGGGTGGCGGTGCGCTGGTGGGTGTGGCTGGGGCGGCAGCGGGGGGCAGCGCTGGGGAAGGAGCAGAAGGAGGGGCAAGCGTCGCAGGGGAAGGCGTCAACGTCAGGGCAGCGTTTGATCCCGAGGTCGATCCCGCAGTTGGGCCGGCGGCGGTCGGTGTTGTGCGCGGGCGGAGGCGATACTGCGCACCGCACCCCGGACAAATCAACGGCGTCCCAGGATTGCGCGTGGCTGCCGGGGGTAGCGGGACCATAGCGCCGCATTTGCGACACTTCAGCTGCTCACTCGCCCTCGGGGGGTGGGGTTCTGACATGCACTCCTCACTGCGCGCTGGCCGCTCGCGGCGGTTCTCTCGGCTATCTGGGACTGGGCACACGGGCGCACCCGACGCGACCGTGACCCCCGCGTCACCTGCCGCTGGCTGCAGAAGCCTTGCCTGCTATCTTACTGGAAGGTTAGGCTTGGCGTGTCATGTCCGCGCAAGATCCTCGGTCCGCTCTGCCCGCTGCGAGTGCTGCCGAACTGCAAGACCCCATCGCGCTCGAGTTGTTCACCAACCGTCTGAGCTCAATTGCCACAGACATGGGCGAGATGTTGCAGCGCACCGCGCTTTCGACCAACGTGCGCGAGCGCCTCGACTTTTCCTGCGCGCTGCTCGACCCTGACGGCAACCTGGTGGTCAACGCGCCGCACATCCCGGTCCACCTCGGTGCGCTCGGGCTGTGCGTGCGCCAGGTGTGCGCGCTGCTCCCGCTCGGTCCGGGCGACGTGGCCGTGACCAACCACCCTGCCTACGGTGGCTCCCACTTGCCCGACATCACGGTGATCACCCCGGTCTTCACCCCAGAGGACCCACCGCAACTCGTTGGCTATGCCGCGAATCGCGCCCACCATGCCGAAATCGGTGGCAAGCGTCCGGGCTCGATGCCCCCGGATGCCCGCTGTCTCGCGGAAGAGGGCGTGGTGATCGCGCCGCGCTACTTGGTGCGCCGCGGCGAGCCGCAGTGGTCCAGTCTGCGCGCGCTGCTCACCACCGGACCCTACCCCTCGCGCGCGGTGGCGGACAACCTTGCCGACCTCGAGGCCGCGCTCGCGGCCAACCAGCAGGGGACGCAGGCCCTGCTCCAGCTCGCCCATGATCACGGCACGGCCACCCTGGCCCAAGCCATGACCGCGCTCAAGCGGCAAGCCGCGCGCAAGCTAGCAGCCGTGCTTGCGCGCTGGCCCCCTGGCGTGCTGCGGGCAACCCAAGAGCTCGATGACGGCACTCCCCTGGCCGTGACCGTGACGCTCGCAGATGGCTGCGCCCGGATCGACTTCACCGGCTCGGGCGCGGTCCATCCCGGCAACCTCAACGCGCCGCCAGCGGTGGTGCGGAGCGCGGTGTTGTACGTGCTGCGCTTGCTGGTGGCCGAGCCCATGCCGCTCAACGAAGGGCTGCTCGCGCCGGTTACATGGGTGGTGCCTCCTGGGATCTTGAACCCACCGTTTGTTGACCCACCCGAGCGCGCACCTGCGGTGGTCGGTGGCAATGTCGAGACCAGCCAGCGGCTGGTCGACACCTTGCTCCAGGCGTTCGGGCTGGCGGCCTGCAGTCAAGGCACCATGAACAATGTGCTGTTTGGCAACGAGCATTTCGGCTACTACGAAACCGTGTGCGGCGGCGCTGGTGCCGGGCCAGGCTTTGCGGGCGCGAGCGCGGTCCACACCCACATGACCAATACCCGAATCACTGACCCTGAGATCCTCGAAGTCCGCTACCCCGTGCGGCTCGAGCGCTTCGCGATCCGTCGCGGCTCCGGTGGACGCGGGCAGTTTCGCGGGGGTGACGGAGTGATCCGCGAGCTGACCTTTCTCGCCCCGGTCGCTTTGTCGCTCCTCGGCCAGCACCGCCGCACCGGCCCTTATGGTGCGGCCGGCGGTGAGCCCGGTGCGGTCGGGCAGCAGCAGCTGATCCGCGCCAGCGGGGAAGTCGAAGAGCTGTCGGGATGCGCGCAAGCCGAAATCCTACCCGGCGACCGGCTGCTCCTAGAGACTCCCGGCGGGGGTGGTTGGGGACCCCCTGACGCATCTGGCGCCCAGTTGGAAGAGCCTCGGTCGGCGTTCTCTGGTGGTTTGGCCACCCTCGACAAGGTGTCCGAGTCTTGGACCAGGGGCAAGACCCCGCAGCGGGTCAACCACAGGGGGTTGCCCCTACCAAGCCCTCCGATCAGGGT
>CAZCOV010000042.1:0-8091 GCA_964499975.1 uncultured Thermoanaerobaculia bacterium | reverse complement strand
CATCTGTAGGGGCAGGCCCCTGTGCCTGCCCTGCCTTGGATGGCCACCAACCCCCCGCAGCGGGTCAACCACAGGGGGTTGCCCCTACCAAGCCCTCCGATCAGGGTCAGGGAGCATTGACACCGCCATCTGTAGGGGCAGGCCCCTGTGCCTGCCCTGCCTTGGATGGCCACCAACCCCCGCAGCGGGTCAACCACTCGTCGGCCGTGCGCACCGGGAGATATCTACCTACCTGTCGGGGTAGGGATGTGAGGGCATTGCTCCTACCTTTTCGCAGATGGATCTGCCCCAGGAAAGTGAGTATCGTCAGCAGCACCGAGAGGAGTACCCCGCCGGAAACCGAACCCAAGCTCAGGAGAAACCCATGCTGCGAATTTCGACACTTCCTGCTTTCGGTCTCGCCGTCCTGCTCGCGAGCAGTCCGGTGGTCGCCCAAACCCCAGCCGCGACTGAATCCGTACCCGCTGGTCAACAGCTCTTTCTCGATCACAAGTGCAACCTTTGCCATACCGTCAGCGCGCGCAACATCGCCAAGCGCTCGCAAACCGACTCGGAAACGACCAAGGCCCCTGACCTCTCCGATGCGGGCAGGCACGCGCCAGAACTGTTGCGCGGCTTTCTCAAGAAAGAAACCAAGATTGCTGACAAGGAGCACAAGCGCAGTTTCAAGGGCACCGAAGAAGAGTTGACCCAACTGGTCAGCTGGCTGACCGAACTCAAAGCGGGCCAAGCTGGCGGCGCTCAACCGGGCAAAGGGTGAGTCCATGGCATCGTCAGCCCTGCTCTACGCGGTGATTCTGGTCAACGTGGCGCTGGCGGGTTGGTTGGCGCTACGACCGGCGCTGACCCGCGACCGCAACGGCAAGATCGTGGCTTTTGTGGCGCTTTTCGTGCTCCCGGTCTTGGCGCTCGCAGGCGGGGTTCTCGCCGAGCTCGAGAATTCAAAAACCACCGAGTTCTGTCTCTCCTGCCATGAAATGCAACCTTACGGTCAGAGTCTGCGGGTCGACGACAGCGAGTACCTGGCCGCCCGCCACTTCCAAAACCGTTTGATCGACCGGCATTTCGCTTGTTTTACCTGCCACACGGACTACACCATGTTTGGTGACTTCCAAGCCAAGCTGCGGGGACTGCGGCATGTCTATGTCCACTATCTGGGCACGGTTCCGGAGAAACTGAGCCTCTACACCCCTTATTCCAACCGCGAATGTCTCCACTGCCATCGCAATGCCCGCTCCTTTGAAAACAGCGGGGGCCATGGCGAGGATCTAAAAGCGATCAAGGCAGGTCAGCTGTCCTGCTTGGACAGCGGCTGCCACGAAGTCGTGCATGACGTCGGTTCGTTGGCAAAACAGGATTTCTGGCAGGAAGAGCACGAAACACAGGAAGAGCACGAAACGCAGGAAGAGCATCATGAGTGAACGGGAAGAATTCCTCGAACGTCGGTTGGGGCACGCTGGCAAACTGGTCGCAGGCGGGCTTTTGGTAGAAGCCGCTTGCCTTGTCAGCCCGAGCCCGAGCGCCTTTTTGGTTTTCGTGCTGGTGGGCGGGCTGTTGACAGGGCTGGGCGTCGTCCTCTATCTCTATGCCTTGGTGGCTTGAGGACGCGGTCCGCAGGGCGCGGGCCAGCGTGTCCTTGCCCAGCCAGGACTGAGGAGTGAACGCGAGCCGGGTTTCGGTCGTCATCCCCACCCGCAATCGGGCTGAGCTGGTCTTGCGGGCAGTGCGCTCGGTGCTAGCTCAAACCCGCCCTGCGGATGAAATCCTGGTCATTGACGACGGCTCGACCGATGGCACCGCGGTCCAAGTCCGCGCCAGTTTTGCGCAGGTGCGCTGCGCAGAAATCCCACCTTCTGGGGTAAGTGCTGCACGCAACCACGGAATCCGCCAAACGAGTGGCGAGTGGGTCGCTTTCCTCGATTCCGACGACGAGTGGTTGCCGACCAAACTCGAGCGGCAACTCGCAGCCCTCACCAGTGCCCCAGACCCGCTTGCGGTTTGCCACACCGATGAGATCTGGATCCGCAACGGCCGTCGGGTCAACCCAGGCGCCCGCCATGCGAAGCGCGGTGGCGCGATCTTTCAGCATTGTTTGCCCTTGTGCGCGATGTCGCCCTCTTCGGTCTTGATCCATCGCCGGGTGTTCGCGCGAGTCGGCGACTTCGACGAGAATTTCCCCGCTTGCGAAGACTATGACCTGTGGTTGCGCATCACCGCGGTCTTCCCGGTGCTGTACCTCGCTGAACCGCTGATCCGCAAACACGGGGGGCACCCCGATCAGCTGTCGCGGACCGTCCCGGCGCTCGACCGTTGGCGCATTCGTGCTTTGGTGAAGATCCTGGAGCAAGGGGAGCTGCAAGCCGAGGACCAGCGGGCAACGCTGGCCATGCTCCGTCACAAGCTGACGATTTACCAGCGAGGGGTGTTGCAGCGCGGGCGGCAGGACGAAGCCGCTGAGCTCGCTGCGCTGGCGCGGTTTTGGCTGGATGGTCCACTGCAAAGCAGGTGAGCTGCAGAAAAAACGGGCCACCAATGCTTCTGGGCGGAGGCTCGTCCCCAAGAGTTTTGGATAATATTCTGCACCTGGGTGCCCCCTGTGTCGGGTGAACCTAAAGGCACCCGGCGTAGCGGGCAAGCGAACCGCCACAGGACAGCTGCCTGCGAGGAAGCGAGCATGGAATGATTTCCCCTGAAGCTTTTCGCGACGCTTTGCGTTACTTTGCCGCGGGCGTGACCATTGTGACTTCCCGCTGGGGCGACCGCAGACATGGGATGACGGTGTCCGCTTTTGTTTCGGTGTCAGCCCAGCCGCCCTTGGTCGCGGTCTTGATCGACCAGGCCCATGCCATCAACGCGTTGCTCGAACCCGCAGACGCGGTTTTCGCGGTCAACTTTTTGGCCGAGGACCAAGCCGAGCTCTCCCATCGGTTCGCTTTCGAGAAAACCGAGGATCGCTTTCTCGTGGGCGATTGGCAGACCGCGGTGACCGGCGCTCCGGTCCTGGTCGACAGCCTGGCCTGGCTGGACTGCAAGCTGTGCGACCGCATGCGCGCGGGTTCGCACACCATCTACCTGGGGGAAGTGCAGGCGAGTCAGGTCAACCGTCCGGAGGCTGGGCCGCTCGCTTACTGGAACCGCGACTACCGCCGTTTCGACCTCGCGGGTTCCGCGCTGGCTAACTCGCTGCAGGCGGGGTCCAGCAAGCGGTAAAGCGCGTGGTCGTTGGTCTTGAGCAGCGGTTGAAAGTTTTGCTGGAAAAAGACGTCATCGGGTAGCTGGACCGGGGGGCCGCTCCGAGCGACTAGCAAGTTGCAGACCCCGAGCTTGCGCAGTTCCTGGTGGAGGGCCTTCCCATCTGCGAGCACCGCAAGGATCCGCGCGTAACGTGCGGGTCCTGACCAGTCGCCCACGTAGGGACCGTCGGCGTAGTAGTTGAGGCGTTCGGCAAAGAGTCCGTACACTGCGGACTGCGCCGAGGGCATGCGGTTGAGCACCTGGATGGCCGCATAGCCCGGCACGCGGGCGAGCAGGTAAGCCTCGCGCTGGGCTGGGGTGGTGGGTAGCGGTCCGCGCGCGGCGAGTTTGTATCCCGCATAGAGCCAGCCGGGGGCGCAGAGGATCATCGCGACCCCAACCGTGAAGCGGGTTGACCCCTGGCGTTGGGGTGAGACCCAGGACAGCCAGCGCTCCACACCCCAAGCGAGGACCAAGTGCAAGCCGGGCAAGATCGGGAGCAGGTAGCGCAGATCATGGTCGATCGTCAACCAGAAGCCAACATAAACCGCGCTCAGCCCGAGCAGCCGTCGGCCCCAGGGCGTCTTTAGCCCAAGGGGAGCTGCCAGCGGCAGCAACACCAAGTAGAGCGGGGTGAGCGGCGCTTGGTGGTGAAAGAGTTCGCGCGCAAACACCGCGTTCCACGGAACCAGGACGAGGAACTTCAGCTTTTGCCCGAGGGTGTCCCAGATGCAGACAGCTCCGGCGGATGCTGGTGCCGGGGAGGTCCATTCGGTCCCGCCGAAAAGCTCGGGATAAAACGGGAAGACTGGGTTCCCGGTGTGGTAGAGGATGCGCGCATACCAGGGCGCGAGGGCGAGCAGGGCGCTTCCGGCAAGGATCCCGAGGGGCTGGAGTTGGCGTCCGCGGCACCCGCTGCGAACCAGTTCGTAGGCAGTCCAGCCCAAGAGCGCTGCCACGAAAAAGAGCCCCAGATACTTGCTGCCGGCAGCAAATCCCGCAAAGAGCCCGGATCCGACCAGCCACTCCGGGTTTCGCGTGGTCGCCCAGCGCTCCCAAGCGTAGAGCGCTGCGGTCACTTGCAAAGTGAGACCGACGTCGACAAAAGCCTGGGTGCCGATCCACACGGCCAGCGGCACCCCCAACCACAGCGCAGCAGCCCACAGCCCGCAGCGGCTCGACCCTTGCCGCGTCCCCCATAGCACGAGCAAGCCTGCCACGGCGAAGAGGGCCAGGGTCTGGAGCAGGTGGGCCATGACTTCGCCGCGGAGAAAAAATCCCAGCACAAAAAGCAGCTCGTTGAGTTGCGGGAAAACCGGAGCGCGCAAGTTGGGAATGAAGGTCAGCCGTCCGGCCGCGATGAAGTGCTCGACATAAGGGAGGTGATAAGTGGTGGCGTCAAAGCTGGTCGGCGGATAGAGGGCCAGCCACAAGATAGGGACGACCAGCACGGCTCCGCCCAAAAGCGTCCAGCTCGGCAGCCAGTGCGGCCGCGGGTTGCGCCACCGGGTGAACTCAGCGCGCCACCGCTGCCAGGTGGGGTAGCCACCGAGGTGGATCAAGGCGAGAAAACCCAGGACCCAGAAGCGGCGGAAACCAGCGAAAAGCCCGAGGAAGAACAAGCCGGTTGCGAGCAAACCCCAGCCGAGCGTCAGGGCTAGGAGCGCACGCTCCCAGCGGTCCGCAAAGCAGGTGCAACGCCAGACGACCGTTTCGCCGAGAAGCAGGCAAGTGAGCGCGATCAGAGTCAAGCTGGCCAGGTGACTCGCCACGAAAAGCACGGTTTGAAACCCAGCTCCCACCCCTCAAGCTTGCCGCAAACTCGCACCCGCGGCAAGCTGGTCGAGCCTGGCCTGCGCGCTGGGTTTTGGGCGAGCCAGGCTGGCAACGAGGACTGCGCCAGCTGGGTCAGTCGCGCAGTGCTTGACGCTGGCGGCATGGCCTAGCGTTCTGGCCCCGTGAGCAACTGCTTGTCGGCCAGCAGCCGGGTCAAAGCGCGGAGCAACTGCCGCTGCTCCGCGAGATCCTGCTGCAACTTGGCGACGAGAGCCGGATCCGGGGCTGCCGACGCTGGAGCTTGCGGAAGTTCGTCCAGCTTGTAGAGTTCGGCAAAGAAATCGAGGGGGTCGACCCCGATCACTTGCAGAATCCGCAGCATTTGCTCAAAACGCAAGGATTTTTGCTGGTTCATCAGCTGGCTGATGTAGCTGGGGCCCCAACCCAAAAGGGACTGAATTTCGCGCTGAGTATATCCCTTTTCGAGAATTTTGGCGCGCAGAAGGTCCAACATGCGGTCGATTTCTTTCTCGATGGTGTTCATGAGGCAATTCTACTGATAAACGCTAGGAAAGCACAAGGGGTAGAACAGCGAGCTGTCACCGTAGCGCTGTTAAAATCCGGGCCTCGGAGCTACAATGGCAGGGCAAGCCGCCGCATCGTTTTCAGGTGGTTTTGCTTCGTTGACTGCAGCGCTGCTCAAGGAGAAACCCCGATGCGTACTGTTTGCGCTGGTCTCTTGCTGTTCGCGGTCTTTGTCTCGATAGCCTGGGGCCACGAGGAAAGTCCCGAGGCGATCGCGGCCTACCTGCACGGGCTCGTCGAAGGCGGCGCCATCACCGAGGTGCAGCACCGCCATATCGAGGAGCTCTATGCCAAGGGCCACCTCTCGCAGCTCGACAGTTGGCTGGAGGCCCAGGAGACCGCCGGGCAGATGTCGGCCGATACGCACCTCTACATCAACGCACTGCTCCAGCTCGGCGAGCCGGACATCGTGCAGGCGGCGGCCCCGGCCGACTATACCGGCAACGGCAACGTCACACTGCTGGGACAGCTCAACCCGCAGCCGCCGAACCCTTACTACAGCGACAACACCTCGACCGGCACGCTCTACAACGGCATCTGGGGCTACGCCACTGGCTCGCGGGAGTATGCGTTGCAATGCAACAGCTTCGGCCTGCACATCATCGACGTCACCGACCCGGCGGCGCCGTTGCGCGTCCAGTACATTGACATGTCGGGCGGCGTGAGCCCGCCGAAAGGCCGCATCTGGCGCGACGTCGACATTCATGAGGATCTCGTTTCGGGAAAGACCTACGCCTACGTCGGCGCGCAATCGAACGGCAACCTGTGGATCGTGGACCTCTCGTACCTCTCTGGCTCGACCCCGCACGGCGTCGATTCCAATCCGATCCCGCCGGCGGGCATTGCCGACCGGGGCCGCACCAACTACGGCCACACTATGTTCGTCAACGACGGCATGGGGCTGCTCTTCATGAACTCGGCCAACAACGGGACGACGCTCGGCTGCCAGGTGTTCGACCTGCTGCAGAACCCCTTCGATCCGCCCCTCATCGCGAGCTGGAGCGGCAGCGGCCACGACTGCCATGACTGCTATGCGCGGGCGAACGTTGCGAGCGCGGGCGGCAAGGACCTGCTCTACGTGGCGGACGGCTATGCCACGCGCTATCGCGTCATCGACATCACCAACGTCCGCACGAACGGGACCACGACGATGCTGGGCGAGTCCGCCGCGGTCTCCGGCATCTACTCCCACAGCAACTGGCCGGACGACGACTCGCACTACCTCTACGCGTTCGAGGAATTCAACATCCGCGACATCGGCGTCTACGACGTCTCCAACCCGGCGAGCCCGGTGCAGGTGACGACGTTCCAATGGTCGGGCGATGCCACGGCGAGTTCCCGCATCCACAACGGCCAGGTGCGCGGGAAATACCTGCTGACCGCCTACTATGAAGCGGGCCTGCGGGTGTTCGACATCTCGAACCCGGCCAACCCGATCGAGGTCGGCAAATACGAGACCTGGCGCGATCCCGACGGCGACGGCACCTTCAACCAGTCCGTCACCGGAAACTACAACGGTGCCTGGAACCTCCATGTCTTCCTGCCCTCGGGCAACGTCGTGCTCTCCGACATGAAGTCGGGCACGTTCATCTTCCGAGTGGACCCCATCGCCGCGCCGGGTGCGACGAGCGGCCTTGCGGCCACGCCGGGCGACGGGCAGGCCAGCCTGGCCTGGACGGCCGCGAGCCGCGCCGCCGGCTACGGCGTCCATCGCAGCACCACGAGCGGCGGCCCCTACACCACGATCAAGACCAACATTGTCGGCACGAGCTACACCGACACCGGCTTGGCCAACGGGACGACCTACTACTACGTCGTGACCGCGACCAATGCCGAGGGCGAGGGCGCGAACTCGAACCAGGCCTCGGCCACGCCGGCGGCTGCGACCTCGCCGGTCACCGTGACGCTCACCTCGATCTCCACCCAGGACGGCTGGGTGCTGGAATCGGGCGAGACCACCAACGTCGGCGGCTCGATCAACTCGAATGCCAGCACCACTAGCGCCCTGCGGGTGGGCGACAACAACCAGGACCGGCAGTACAAGTCGGTCGTCTCCTTCGTCACCTCGTCGCTCCCCGACGGCGCGACGATCCTCTCGGCGACGGTACGCCTGCTGCGCGGTACGGTCTCGGGCACCAGCCCCTTCACGACCCACGGTACCTGCTGGGCCGACGTGCAGTCGGGCGGCCTTTCCGGCTCGACGGCGCTCCAGACCGGCGACTTCCAGGCCGCGGCGACCGCCGTCCAGGCAGCGAGCCTTTCCAATGCCGCGTCGAACGGTACTTGGTCGGAAGGCAACCTCAACGCTGCCGGCCTCGCGGCCATCGACAAGGCCGGGACGACCCAGCTCCGGATCTATTTCAATCTGGACGACAACGACGACGGCGGCAACGACTACATCGGCTACTACTCCGGCGACAACGCGACCGCGGCGAACCGGCCACAGCTCGTGGTGACGTACCAGTAGGAAGCCCCCACGCCCGTCCCCTCCCGGCT
>CAZCOV010000041.1:22153-25670 GCA_964499975.1 uncultured Thermoanaerobaculia bacterium | reverse complement strand
GGGTTCCGTCGGCGCCGGGGCGCCGGCCGCCGGGGCGCCGGCCGCCGGGACGCCGGCCGCCGGGGCCGGAGTTGCGGGCGGGGCAGCTGCCACCTTCACCGGTTCAGGGACGGCGGCAACTGCAGGCGTTTCCGTCGGGGCTTCAGCTGTTTCGGGGGCAGCTTTGGCCGGGGGAGCGGGTTTGGCTGCGACCTTGGCTGCCACGTCCTGCGTCAGAGTGGAGGGCCCTGCAGCTGCAGAACCCGCAGTGCCAAAGGTGATGACCAGGGTATCGGCTTGACGCTCGACTTGCGGCGGCGCAAACCGCGCAAGGTCGAAAACCACGCGGGAAACCGGTTCTGGTTGCGGCTTGAACTGTCCGATCCGGATCTGCTGGACCCAAGAGCTGCCTGCGACCGGCATATTGGGCCGCGAAGTGGCGTTGATCACGCCTGCGAGGTCGAGCACGAAACGATCAGGGTTTTCCAGACGAAACGTCGAGAAAGCGAACTCGCCGTCTCCCGCCACCCGCACCACAGTATCGCCAGAGGTGGTCACGACTTCGATCCCGGTGAGCCGGGTCGCCATCGTGCCGCGCGGCGGGGGGCCTTGACGCGGAGCCTCGGGAGTTCCCACATCAGCAGTCACCGCAGGAGCGGCCACCGCAACCACGGGTGGCGGGGCAGCCGCGGGTACAACTTCAGGCTCTGGCGGGGGGGCTGCGGCTTGCACCGCCGGCGCACTTTTCTCCACGGGCGGCGCTGACTCAGGGGCAGTCTCCAAGGTCTCTTCCTCGGGCAGCGGCTCATACGCCAAAGCTACCGGCGCTTCGGGTTCGAGCTGGCCGGCCGGAGTCAGCCGCAAATGCAAGTTCGTCCCTTCGGTGGTGAGTGAGTGCTCGCTCTCCCGCCGAGTTTGCACCACCAAGCGGGTCAAGGGACGAGCCGCATCGTCGAGCCGTTCGATCTTGACCCATTCGATCAGTCCTTCGCTCGGCTTGAGGTCCGCGAGGTTGGCACCCGGCACCGTGTTCGGCAACTCGATCACCAGGCGTCCCTCGGCATCCCGATAGTTGGTCCACACCAGCGATCGATCGGCGACCAGTCGCAGGCTGGCACCGCCTCCCTCCTGGCCGAGTTCGAGCGCCCGGATTTCGGCCGGCGTCATCACTTGCGCTGAAGCCACCACGCCTTGCGGCTGCCCTGCGGCTCCGGCTTGGGGACCGCGGGCTGCCGTAGTCTGGACCTGCAACAGCACCAGGCACATGAACATCGCCCCTACTGCCGCGGCTCGGACTCCTGGGTTTTTTTCTCTTTCGACGCTATCTCTCATCGCACTCGCCTCCGACCCAAAGTCGGTTTGCTCGACATTCTGGCCCTTCTTCCGCTGCGCTCAAGGATTCAGCTTCTTGACCACTTCGCGGAAAGGTTTCCGCGCGGTCGGATCGCTGATCTTTTGCTTGAAGACAACACCTTCGAGCGTAATACTGACTACATCGCCATCCCACAGTTGATCACCGGCACGCAGCAAAAAACTGGTCTCCTGACTGGCTGACTGGACCTGGACTACGGGTCCATCGGGCAACACGAAAACACCTTGAACTTGAACTTCGTCGATCAGCAAGCCAGGGATGCCCGGGGGACGCTGAACTTCAGCTTCCGGTGCCTGCTGTCGCTGCTGGATCAACGAGCGGAAGGGATCCCGCCGGGCCCCCGGGTCGTAGTTATAAGTCGAAGGGCTGGCGAGGACATCTTCGTCTTGTTCCAGCAACTCGTCGATATTTTCAAGATTGGTGGTACCGCTGGACGGGGTCTGACTCTCTCCCTCCGGCGGGACGTACTGGTCGTCTTGTGCCTGGCTCGGTACGGTTGCCAACCAGCTCCAACAACAAAACGCGCAGCAAAAAGCGCCGAGTTTTACGCGGGTTGAGCTCCTCATGGGTTCCCCTTCGCGCCAGCTTCTTCCTCTGGCTCGTTGTAGAGAAACGTCTTGGCGGTGAATTGTGAGCTGATGGTGTGGTGCGAACCCGCGCGCAAGGCTTCAATCGTCATGTCTTCGATGTTGATGATCCGCGAGAATTGGCGGATGCGATCGAAAAACAACGCCAGATTGTGGTAGGTGCCATAGAGCGCGATCTGGATCGGCCACGAAGAATAAAAATCGCGCGGCTCAAGCCCCCCTGGACGGAAGCTCAAGAGGTTGAAATCGCCTTGTTCGGTGAGCGTCCGGACGCGGCGCAAGAGATCCTCGGTGTTGCGCCGCGGCGGCAAAATGCGCAAAAGTTTTTCGAGTTCGAGTTCGAGCCGCTGGACCTGTTCGCGGAATTGCGGCAGGCTTTTTTCAGCTGCCCGCCCTTCATTGATCTTTTGCTCCAGCTGTGCCAAGACGCCTTCCTGCTTGCGGATGTGACTCTCCATGCTCTTCAGCTTGGCAAAATGAACCGCCCACACGATGATCGCTGCCAGGACCACCGCCACCCCCGCGGACACGTACCAGGGTTTTCCTTCGAGACCCGTTTCTATGGCCATTTTCCGCTACCTCTCGCTCCCCTAAAGCAGCCGGCGACAGACGACGTTAGGTCCTCTGCGCTGCACTTTCCCTGCTCAGGCTGAGGCAAGGAGTTCAACTCAGGCATTCGCCCCTCCTGCTGCAGCCGGCGCCCCTCCCGCGGGAGCTGCGGCATCTTCTTCGGCTTCAGGGGGCGGCTCTTGTTGCACAAAGCTGAAGTGGATTTGAAAACTATAGCTGCCGCCATCGCGGTTCTGCTGAATGCTCTTGGTGTCCGGCTCTTTGAATTCTACGACGCGATTAAGGTTTTCGATGAAAGCGGCAATCGCGCTGGTGTTGAACGCCTGGCCTTGGAGAGTGACAAAAGTTCCTTGGAGCGTCATGCGGTCAAGCCAGAGCAGGTCCGGAATCGCTTTCGAGATCTCATCCATGATGTGGACGGGGCCCTGCTGCTTGCGCTTGAGGTCCTTGATCACCGTGATCTTGTTTTCGAGGGCAGCTTGCTTGGCCTTGAACTGATCCACTTCGGCGATGATCGGCCGTAACCGCTCGACTTCGGCGTTGGCTTCAGCTACCGCAGCGTTAATCTTTCTTTCTTCTTGGTCTAGCAAATACCACCAAACACCCACCACGAGCACCCCGATCAAGATACCCGCCCCGAGGATCAAGGCGCTCGGGTCCTGGTCGCCAAAGCTCAGCTTGGGCTTGGCCTTGCGCGCGACGACTGGCTTGCGACCTTCCGAGATGAGATTGATTTTGATCATCGTCTAGTCCCCGACCCGCCGAATGGCAAGTCCGACCGCGACCGCCAACATCGGCCCCAGCGATTCCAGCCAGGTACGGTCAAAATCGTTTTCTTTGATCTGCATCCGACGGAATGGATTGAGCAACTCGGTGGGCACGCCGAAGCGTTCGCGGAGCACTTCTTGCAAGTTGGGCGTGAGCGCACACCCCCCCGACAAGACCAGTTCATCCACTGCACCTTCGGAAGAAGTCGCGGCAAAAAAGTCAAAGGTCTTTTGGATCTCGC
>CAZCOV010000041.1:0-22143 GCA_964499975.1 uncultured Thermoanaerobaculia bacterium | reverse complement strand
ACGGTATCGAGCACCTTGCGCGCGTCGTTGGCGGTGTAGCTGCCCACGTTGTCGCCCCGCTTCAACTGCTCGGCTTGATCGAAGGAGATGTTGAACTCGCGTTGCAGGGCTTCGGTGAACTGATTCCCGCCAAAGGAGATGTCGCGCCAAAAAACGCTCTGCCCACGGGCAACGATGTTGATGTTGGTGACCGCAGCCCCCATATTGACCAGGGCGACGACTTTGAGCGGGTCGAGGTCGTAGTTCAGTTCATACGCGTTTTGGATCGCAAACGCGTCGACATCGACGATCACCGGGCTCTTGCCGCTCTGCGAAATCACCGAGACGTAATCGTTGACTTTCTCGCGCTTGACCGCGACCAGGAGCACCTGCATGGTTTCGCCGCCGGCCGGCTCCTCATCGCTCAAGGTCACGTAGTCCAGACGCACGTCGTTGATGTCGAAGGGGATGTGCTGCTCGGCTTCCCATTGGATCGACTCCGCCAGTTCGTCGGGTTGCATGGCTGGCAGTTCGATCTTTTTGATGATCACGGAGTGGCCCGAGACCGAAGTGGCGAAGTTGGGTGTCTTGACCCCGGTCTGCTGATTGAGCTTCTGAATCGCATCGACGACCAGAGAAGAATCCATGATCGAGCCGTCGACGATGGCTTCGGGAGACAGGGGCTCGACGCCCAGACGCTGAAGCTGGAACTGTCCGCCCTTGCGCTCCTTGAGCTCGACCAGTTTGATGGTCGCGCTCCCGATGTCCAGACCTACGACTCCCTTGGAGCGAGAGAACAACACCTTTTGACCACCTACTCTCGTATCGCCTTGGCGTTACTGCCTGGCGTTTCTGCCTTGGTCACGACTGCCCGGCCGGTTGCTGCCTGGGTGGTGGCTACCTGGGCGTCCTTTGGCTTGGCCTGGGGCCTCTCCCATTTCGCGTCGCGTGTCGCTTGCCAGCAAAGCTTGAAAGCCAATAGTGATGCTAAGTTAACACGACTCGAGCAGCGTCTAAGGAGGGTAACAGCAGCGGATGTCAAGTGTCAAGACAGAAATACGTGAACTGCTATATTTTCGCCGCTCTCACTGGCCCGGTCAGCCCAAAAACCCTCCCGCAACCTCACAAAAACAGTTCCCAGGCGTCAAAACCCGGTTCCGGGCATGCTAGAGCATATCCTGCTTGCAGCGTCAAGAGAATAGTTGAAGCGCTGGCGGCGCTGGCGGCAGCTTGGCGGGGGCGCCTGGAGCCCGCTGAGTTCGGAGGTTCAAGCCTCGCAGAAAGATCGGCCGAGGTCGCACAGCCATGCGCTAGCTACAGCAACTACAGCCATGGGCTAGCTACAGCCATGGGCTAGCTGAAGAGCGACTCATCGTCGTTGTCGATGAAGACCTGTTTTTCCGCAGCTGTCGCGCCGCGAATCGCGGGAACCGTGGTGGCGACGATGACTTGAACCTTGTCTGCGTGCTTGTCTTCGATCAGGCGCAACAGCTCGACGACCGCGGCAAAGTCCTTGAGCACCATTTCTTCCTTGCCTGGAGAGTCGATGAGCAAGAGCCCGGGGTGCGCGCCATATTCAAGGTCTTCTGCCGTGGCAATCGCCAGCGCCAGATAGAAAGCGAGGGTAAACCGCACCCGCTCGCCCGGGCTCAAGCCATCGAACGAATAGACCTCACCGTTTTGGCGGATGTGGGGTCGCAGTTGGGCGTCGAGACTCACTTCTTCAAGCCCAGGTAGACCGATCGTCGAGCAGTACTGGAGCACGCGAGCGGAGAACTCACGCTTGATGCGCTCATTGATTTCGGCATGGGCGGTGCGCAGGTGGCGCACGACGGCGTCGAGGATTTGCTTCCGCTGCAGCTCTTTCTTGAGCGGCGCGCCACCTTCGGCTGAGACCAGGCGAGTGGTGGTCTCCCGCTCGGCCTCCAAGCGACCGAGGTAGCGGGTTTCGAGTTCGATTTCTTGATCCAATTCGCCGGTCCCCTGGTGCGCTGCGCGCAACTGTGCCTGGAGCTGGCGTTTTTGCTGACCAAACTGGGCTGCTCGTGCTTCAACCCCTGCGAGTTCTGCGCGTAAGCTCGCCGCTTGCTGTTGCTGCTCGGCCAGAGATTGCTCGGCTTCGCTCAGGCGTCCGCGCACGATGGACGCAAAGTCAGGCCCTGCGGGCGGTGCGACCACTTCGTGGCACAGAATGCAGGAGCCTGGCGGTGCGGCGGCGCGCGGCCGCGCGGCGAGCTGGGTGGCGCAGACCGGGCAACGGTCAGGATGCACTGCGGCCATGACTTCGCGGCTGGCGAGCGCAGCAGCGAGCTCGCTAGCTTCTCCGCGGGTGGCCTCCAGCTGGGCTTCGACTTGACGCAACTGCCGCGCTAAGCGCTCGCGCGCGTTGTCGACCTGGACCAGCTTGTGGGTCAGCTCGCTCAGCCGACGATCGAGATCATCGGAAGTAGCGCGCACCAGGAGGGCGGCGCGCTCCATCTTGCGCTCATCGATGTATTGTTCGAGCCGCTTGATTTCTTCATCGAGCGTGGCGAGGTCGCGCAGCCCCAAGGAAGCCTCGACACGTCGGTGGTAGCGCTCCTCTTTGGCCAGAGCATTCTCACAGTGTGCGCGGCGCGAGTCCGCGGCAAAGAAAGCATCGATGCCGTGGATTCCGAGGAGCATCCCCACCACTTTCATGAACAGGTTGCCATAGGGCACGCCGTCGGTGATCAAGTCGGTGTACCCGAGGTCTTGGTTGATGTACATGCCCCGCAAGTACGCGCGGTAAGAGGTCGGGGCGTCGAGCAGCGCATCACTGCCCTTGCGCGAGTCTTTTTGCGTCCCCATCAGCGGACGCAGTCCGAAGGCATCGTTGAAGAAGTGTTCGAGCCGCTCTTGCAGTTCCCGACCGTTGGCGAAGGTGACCAAGGGGTCCTTGCTCGCCAAGTCGGCCAGTCCACCCAAAACCAACTTGCCCTGCGGTCGCCGTTTCTTGTCGATGCGGATCGCGTGCGGCACTCCCGCCAGTTCAAACGCCAACTCGACAACATCGATCCAGCTGTCGACATCGCGCTTGAGTTCGTTCTTGCCGCCGAGGCAGAAGTGGATCAGCTTGAGCAAGGAAGATTTCCCCTTGTCATTGCCAGCCCGCAACACGTTGACCCCCGGAGCGAATCGGAAGTCTCCGCGTCTTTGTCCGCTGAAGCGCAGTTGCTGTAAGCGCAACTGGGTGCGCGGGCGTGGTTGCACGCTCAACGCTGATTCGAGTCCCTGAAGGCCAGCCCGCAGGTCGCGCGGTGAAATTCCGGGCAATGAGTGACGCACGGCCGCAGCAAGGGAATCCAGGTCGATCATGGCAGTTCACCCCAGACGGAAACGCCCAGCTGGCGGATCAGGTCATCCTCGGCGGCCAGCTGCGCCGCGTGTGCAAAACTGTCGACTCGCTCTCTCACCGCCAGCAAGAGGGCGCGCAGATCCTGCTGGCTTAAGTCGGGCAAGAGGATGCGCAGCAGCTGACAGTTTTCCCGCCATAAAGCCAGCAAGCCCGACGTTCCCGACGCTTTGTCCTGGGCTGCCACCACGGCTGCCCCGGTTTCGGTCAGGACATAAAGCAGTTCTTGCTCGGGCCTAGGTACGTTCGTCCTCGCAGCCAGCTGGGATCCCCAAACCACCTGGAGCAAGTTGCGGCTGGCGAGGAAAGCCAGGACGTCATCCTGCCGCTCCCAACGCACCGGGGTGAGGCGGTCGCAGCGGCTGGCCGCCCAACCCGACCCAGGCCGGCGCGGCTCGCCTTCCTGGCCCAAGAGCCGGCGGACTTGCCCCCGCAGCTCCCGCACCTGCCGCAGCTCGGGCCGCAGCGCAACTTGATCCAGCACCAGAAAGGCCAAGTCGAGCGGATGCACGATCAGGTGAGTGAGACACAAAAGCTGGCTTTCACCCGCAATCGCCGCGCAAAAATCCCCACTCTTGACCGGTTGACCGAGGTGATGGACGACGGTCATCAGCCGCAGCGCGGCGAGCTCTGGCGGGCGCTGCCCGATCAGGGTCGTCCAGTCCATGGTTCGCTTGCCGTCAAAAGTGGGCGTCGGCCCAAGTGGTCAAAATACCGCCGCGGTGCCGCCAAAGTACCGCCGCCAAAGTACCGCCGCGAAATCGTCGGTCAGCTGTCAGGTGGGCGTTCCGCTGGCAAAACACCCGGGACGTCTTCCACCAGCAGCAACAGCACGGTGATGTTGTCGAAACCGCCGCGGGCGTTGGCGTCTTGGATCAGCAGGCGGCATTTCTCCTCGAGCGACAAGTCGCTGACCAGCCGTTGGTGGATTTCCTGATCGCTGAGCATGGTGGTCAGGCCATCCGAGCAGAGCAGGAAGAGGTCGCCCACAAACACCCGGGTTTCCGTCACATCGACGATGACCTCGCTGTCACCGCCCAGCGCCCGGGTCACCACATTCTTCAGAGGATGGGTCTTGGCCTGCTCTTCGGAAAGATAGCCCGCGACGACTTGTTCGTTGACCCACGTATGGTCTTGGGTCAAAAGCTCCAAATTCCCGTTGCGCAAACGGTAAGTCCGCGAATCGCCGACATGGGCAATCGCGATCACGTCGTCTTTGAGGGTGGTACCGACCACCGTCGTGCCCATGCCGAGCAGCGTGCCATCTTCACGAATTGCGCGCAGGACCCGATCGTGGGCCACCTGGATCGAACGTTTCAAGCGGTTGCTGTGGTGCTTCAGAGTGGCGTCGTAGCCAGCAGCAGACGTGTCGTTGCCGGAGGGCTGGGTCATGAAGTGGAGGACGGAGTCCACGGTGATACGCGAGGCGACTTCTCCGTGGTTGTGCCCTCCCATGCCGTCGGCGACGATGTACATCTGGCCCTGGTCATCCGCTTCAAAACAGTCCTCATTGTGGGTTCGCAACAACCCGACGTCGGTTTGACCAAAGGACCTGATACGCAGCATTACCAGAGCTTCCTAAATAGCCCGGACGTTTTGCCGGACTCGTTCTCTTGTTTGCGGGAAGCGCCCTCCATGGGCAGCGTCCCCGCGAGGGCCTGGAGAGCTTTGTGGATCGTGGGATCGTTGTCGTCCAGACGCAAGGCGTCATTATAGTACCGCTTCGCTTCTTTTACCAAGCCGCTCTGGAGAAAGATCTTGCCCGCCAGCTTGAGATACGCGACCTGCTGCGGGCGCAGCTCGCAAGCGCGCACGATGGCGTCGCGCGCTTTCGGCAACCAGCGTTCCTCCTGCATGCAGGTGAGCGCCAGGTGATGCCAAGCCTGGTGGTTGTCCGGGCTGGCCTGGATCGCCCGATCGAAATTATTCGCTGCTTCGATGTAGTTCTCTTGACGGTAAGCGCGAATGCCGCGGTTGATGTAGACCCGCGAGGCTTTTTCCGGATCATGGACCGGGCCGGCTGCAGGGCGATCGAGTTCGAGGTCGTGACGCCGGCGGCGGTCAGGGTCGCTCAAAACGTTGAAGGCTTCGGTAAACTCCTGAAATGCCTTCTCCGCTTGCACTTTCTCTTCTCCCTTGAAGCGATCTGGATGGCTTTCCCGAGCGATTTCGAGAAAACGGCTGCGGATCTGGGCTTGCGTCGCGTTGCGCGGCATTGATAACACAGCGTAGAAGTCCTTGCTCATCTCAGATGCATCCTACAACCAACCATCCACCCATTCCCCCGTGAGGCCCCGAAATCGAACCCTCCACCCAGGCACCCGCTAGCTCTGCCGGGCTGGCTCCGGCGTTGGCTCTGCCGCAAATGTTTTGCCGCGGGGCTCTGTTGCCGCGTTCAGCGTTTGGCCTGGTAGAGCCGGAGGGCCACGCCCCGTATGCTATCAGCTACGTTTTTGTCCCGCGACAACTCGCGCAAGTCCCGCAGGGAAAGGCGTGGCACCAGCCGCATGGCGGTTGCCAGCTGGGTTCGCGGGTTCTTGACCAGTGCTTTGACCACCATGTACTTGCGAATCCAGTCGCGGCGTTTGGGGATCTCTTCCAACACCTCGAACACCACCGCGCGACTGTTGGCGATGGTCTCAACCTCTTGATCGGTGAGTTGGGCGCTGCTCAAGACCGACAGCGCGACTTGCGCGTTGTGGTCGCGGATCAAGATGTTGCGCAGCTGGCGGTTGGCACCCCGCCCAAGTTTGATCCGCACCGGCACCGGCAGGCCGCGAATTTGTCCTTCGCTCAAACCCTTGAGGTCTGTGCTAGCTTCCTCGCCACCCGGCTCGGCGCTTGTTGGCTTTTGCCGCGCTTCCTCGAGCGCTGCGATCACTTCCTCCTCGGTCAAAGCATCGGCCTCTGCCGCGATCTCTTCTGCGGTCTTGGGCGGTACCTTCTCTTTGGGCAGCAAGTGCTCCCGGTATTCCCACAACCGACGGCGAGCGTAAGCTGAGAGTTGGGGATTGCTCTCAAGTGCCACCAGGATCGCTGGCTCTTCGAGAATCGCGTCCTGACGGAGGATCAGGATTTCCTGCAACTCAGGCCCAATTCGCAGTCCCAGCTGCACCAGCAAGTCGCGCGGTACATCCCTACGCCGGATGATCGCCTCGACCACCGCGGGATTGAAGGAGTGGGTCGCGAAGTATTCCAGCTCGCGGGGGCCACCGCCGTGACTGACAAAATCTGCCAACCATTGCGTGTCGAGCTGTTGCAGGGCCTGGACCGCGTGCGCCGCAACGTCGGCGTCGGGGCTCAACGTCAATGCGACCTGGATCGGCAGCAACTCGTCGGGCGGCAAGGGGACCAGCCCCTGCGCCGCCAGCATCTGGAGCTGGCGGTTTTGCCCGGAAAGGATCTGCTCGAGCAACGTGGTCGGCTGGCTCAAAGCGGCTTGCCCTCTGCCAGCTGGCTGAGCGTTTCGAGATTGAGGGTGAGCTCGCGCACCACCGAGTTGCCCGCAGGTGCAAGCCGCACGGGACGGCCATTGAGCTGGATCTCGACCGCTTTGATGTTGCCAAACTTGAGCTGGATCTCGCGTTCTCCGCTGAGCTTGAGGGATTCTCCTTGGGCCCGCATTTCGGCAACTTGACGCACTCCGTCGACTTTGGCTTCAACCCAACATTGGGCGGCAAAGTCGAGGGTAACCCGCAGTTGGGGCTGCGCTGCTGTCGGCTGGGGCGGGGCATTGGCCAGGCTTGCGCCCACGGTGGAGAGAGCCCCCTGCGGCGGCGGGTTAGCCGGTGGCGCGAGGGTTTCCTCCGAAAGCGTCGCTGCATCCGTCGCCGCTCCTTCGGGCGCGCTGCTTTCGCCTTCGGACGCGGGGCTCGGTAGAGCATCGCCTCCGGATGGCTGCGGCTGCCCGGCGGCATCTCTTGCGGGGGCAGCGGGCAAGGTGCCACGCGAAGAATTGCTGACCGTTTCTTGCCCCCAACGCGATGGCTGGCGTAGGAAGGAGAGCAGCCCGATCACTCCGAGCAACAAGGCTGCAACCAGGAGAAACAACCCCAAAAACGACCAAGCTGACGGCGCTCCCGATTTGCGCTTGAGCCGGGTCGGCTGTTCTTCCCATGGAGTCTCTGCGCGGGCGGTCAAAAAGAAGTTGACGACCTCCTCGGGATCCAGCCCCACATACTTGGCATATTGGCGCAAGAAACCTTTGGCAAAGACCGGCGCCGGCAGGACCTCGAATCGATCATCCTCCAACGCCTGCAAATAACGGATACTGATCTTACTCGCGTCGGCGATTTCGCGCAGCTCGATTTCGCGGACAACCCGTTGACGGCGCAGCCAAGTCCCAAACGTCTCGCCGCGGCTCTTCGGCGGGACCTCATCTGGATGTTCACCGCTGTCATTCTCTTGCTGGGGCTTCATTTCGACCGACAAGCTCCTCGGCAGCGCCCTAACGGCCGGATTGGGCTGGGGGCCGACTGCCCCGAGCCGTAGATCACAAGCCTTTGGCAGCAACTCTAATCGCTGGCAGCTGCAAGGTCAAATGCCGCCGAGCGGCCGAGCGGCCGAACGGCCGTCCAGGAATCAACTCTTCCCAGGTCACAGCAGGAGATCGTCGAGCGCGCGTCGGGTTTCCTGCGCCAGCCGGGCGAGCTCCACGAATTGAGCACCGGCCGTTGCTTCGGGCAAAGGCTCGGGCGCCAGAGCGCGCAGCCGTCCCAGGGTTTGCTCCAGATCCTGCACCACCACCAGCAGCCGGGCGTCGGCCTCAGGTCCTGGCCGTAGCGGCATCTGCTGTGCCAGCTCGGCAATGCGCCGACGCCAAGAAGCGGCTTGTTCGGGCGTTGCCTGGCTACCCACCAGGGCAGTTCCTTCGTCGATCAGCGCTTGTAGTTGGTCGGCTGACTCGCGGTAAGCGACGACGGTTGCGCGATCGACCGTTTGGGCCAGACCCGCAGGCCGCACAAACCAGCGCGCGGGTTGGAAGTGGCGGCTGCGAATCAGCAACCAATCCTGGCGCTCTTGGCCGAGCTGCTTGAGGTTGAAACCCGCGTCGGCCGAGGACCCGAGCAAGACTTCGAGTTCAGTTGCCACCTCCACGGCTGGAGCGGATCCCAGCGCGCGCAGGTTGGCACTCAACTGCGCGCTGGCGCCGCTGATCGCCACGCCGATCACGGCAAGCTGGTCGGAGCGCGGCATGAAGAGCGTCGCTTCTAGGGCCTCGATCGCGCTGCGCAAGGGCTCCGGATCGAGGCGCTCGGCAGATGGCCCCGGCGCAGCTACCACCGGCTCATTTGGCGGCCCCAAGTCCGCTTCCACCAGCGGAGCCGTGGGCGCCGGGCCGAACATGCGAAAGAGCGCGACCGCGATCCCCAAAAGGGCCAGCAGCAAAACCACGAGCTGCGGTCCACGATACTGGCGGTGGCGCCCCTCCTTGCGGCACAAGATGCAACCCGCAGTGAGCGCCGGATCAAAGTAGATCCCGTGGATTTTGCACTTGGTCGCTCTGCGGCGTCGTTCCAGCCAGGCCAACTCACCCATGGTCACCTCGACTCGTCAAGCGTCGTCAAGACCCAGAAGCCGCGCGGTTCAAGACCGCAGTTCGGCAACCGTTATCTTACTTGAGTGCAGGTCACGAATGCCCGAGTCACGCGTGGCCGGGCCAGGCCGGCCAAAAAATCACGGTCAACTTGACTAATCTAGACCAACTTTGCCAATTCAGCCGGAGTCTTGTGCGATTTGCGAGAGTTGCATCGTTTCCAGAATTGCAGTCTGTGAACGTCACCTGTAAGCTCTGTGAGCGGCAGGCGATGCTGCCGTGACTGACCTTGACGCTTCTAGCACCGGTTCGCGATAAGATCACGATCTTGACGCCTGCGAAGGAGGATACGTACATGAAACGAGTTTTGCAAATTCTGGTATCAGCAGCGCTTTTAGTAGCTATCGTCAGCCCGGCCCTTGTGGGCCAGGACAAAGCGAAGAAGCCACGCATCGCCGTTTTGGAGTTCAAGAACAAAGCTGACAATCAATGGTGGTGGCATGGCGGCGCTGCCGCAGCCCAGGACGTTTTCGTGACCGAGCTGGTCAAGAGCGGCAAGTTTCGGGTCGTCGACCGCGAGCAACTGGCCGCATTGATGCAAGAGAAGAATCTCTCGCTGTCCGGCGACATCGACACCAAGACTGCGGTCAAGGCCGGCAAGCTGCTCGGGGTCCAGTATTTCCTGACCGGCGCGGTCACCGAATATGGATCCACCGGCAAAGAAGCCAGCTCGGGTGGAATCGGCGGCCTGCCTTCGTTCTCGGTCAAGAAGAAGACCTTTGTTGCGGCGCTGAATGCGCGGATCATCGACACCGAAACCGGCGAAATCTTGTGGGCTGACGAGGCGCGCGGTGAGGAGAAAGCCCAAAATATCAAGGTGGCTGGCATCGGCGGCGGCACTGACTACGACGAGCGGATGTTCGACAAGGTCTTGAAGCCGGTCATTTTGCAGCTGGTCGCGAGCATCAAAGCAGCTGACCTTTGAGCGCAGTCCTACCCTGATCCTGACGGAGCTACCTCCTGACGGAGCTGCCTTGGGTGAGCTGGGGCATCCCAGCTCACCCACCAATCCCCTCCCCCGACAGATCCGTCATCCAACCGCGGCTCACGCTGCCTGGACGTCGATGCCGCGTCGGCGCAAAAAAGCCTGGAGACGGGCGTAGAGACTGCGGCCGAGGAGCTGGTCAGCCGAGACCAGGAGATCGCGCAGGGTGATGCGCAGATGGGGGGAGCCGCTCCAGTACTTCTGGGCCAGCGGTTCGAGGTCGCCACCCATCGACCGCGCCAGGACCGCGACCGCCAGGATCAAATCGTCGAGGAACCCCGCTGACCCGACCAGCATTTCGGGTAAGAGATCGAGCGGCAAAACGAAATACGCCAGGGCCCCCACGAGCAGCGTCCGATCGGAGGCTTGAACCCGCCGGTCCAACGACAAACGCAGCAGCAGGACAAAGACGTCCGGCACCAGCAGCAAGGCTTGGGCAGTTTGACCGCCCAGCCGGCTGCTTTCCAGGCGGCGCACCATGCGCATGCGCAGTCGATCGTAGAAGCTCAAGAGCCCGCTCGAGGGCAAATCTCTGCCGAACCCACCAGCCATCGAATCCTCTTCCCCCGGCGAAGATTCGTCGTCCCAGTCCCCGGTTTCGTCATCCTCCCAGTCCGAGGTGTCGTCCTCGTCCCAATCGGTTGCGTCATCCCATTCGGGCTCATCGTCTTGGATTCCCCAGCGGTCGCGGCCTGCTTCGAGTCGGCGTTCGGCCAGCCGCAAATCTCGATTGGATCGGTATAGTGATCGGCGCATGATGCCATCCTCCTGCTCATCATTTTATATATCGCCCTCGCCAACCAACAGATGTAGAATTAAACCGTGAGCAAGACGACGAAACTCAGCCTCCGCTGTCCGGATTGTGGCTCCGAGCTGGTCATCGACAGGTCCACAGGTGCCGTGCTCCACCATCGACGCCCCGAGCAAGCCCATGAGAGCAAAGATTTTGCTGCGCTCTTCTCTGAACTCGATGCGGCCAAGGCTCGCGCGGGCGAGATTTTCGAGCGAGAGTTCGTAGCGCTCAAGGACCGCGATCGCCTGCTCGAAGAAAAATTTCGCGAAGCCATGCGCCGCGCGGAAGAAGAGCCCGATGACAAGCCCCCGGTGCGCCCATGGGATCTCGACTGAGGGGGTCGACGCACCGTTACGGAAAGATCCCGAGGTCCTGGTAGCTGACCACGATCTTATCGATCGCGGCGATGAAGGCCGCGGTGCGCAGGTCGATCTCGCCGTGGTGGGCGCGCTGGATGTCGCGGATTTCGCGAAAGCCATTCACCATGGTTTCCTCAAGCCCCGAGTTCACCAAGTCGATCTCATCCGGCCCTTTGATGAAGCTCTGCGCCACGTCAGGTGAAAACTGCGCGCCGGTCATACCTTCGACCGCGCTCAGCAGGCCCTGGTGAGACTGACTCTGCCAGCGCTTCTGGAGCCGGCCAAAACGGACGTGCGAGAGGTTCTTGACCCATTCGAAGTAAGAGACCACCACGCCGCCGGCATTGAGGTAAGAGTCGGGAATGACCATGACGCCTTGCCGTGCCAGGAATTCGCTCGCTTCGGAGGTCACTGGACCATTGGCTGCTTCGGCGATGATTTTGGCGCGGATGCGTTCAACGTTCTGGCTGGTGATCACGTGTTCGAGCGCGGCAGGCACCAAGATGTCGCACGGCAGTTCCAGCGCAGCAGCGCTGCTGGCGAGCGGTTGGGCCCCCGGGAAACCCAAAATCGCCCCCTTGTTTTGGGCGCGGTAGGCTTGCAGCGCCCGGACGTCGATGCCGGCAGGGTTGGCAATTGCCCCGTCCCATTCAGCCACGGCAATCACCCGCGCGCCCCCTTGCTCGAAAAACTTGGCGGCATTGAAACCCACATTGCCTAACCCCTGGACGACCACAGTCTTGCCCGGAAGTCCGTGGGTGAGGCCCAGCGCGTGCATGTCGTCCGCGTGGCTCAGAGCTTCCCGCACGCCGAAGAAAACCCCGAGGCCAGTGGCTTCTTCACGGCCGTGGACGCCGCCCTGGGCGATCGGCTTGCCGGTCACGCAGGCTTGGGCGTTCAAGGTGTCGGCAGCAAGGGCTTCATACGTGTCTTTCATCCACGCCATTTCCCGCGGGCCCGTGCCGTAGTCCGGCGCGGGCACGTCCACCCCAGGACCGATGAAGTTCTTGCGAATCAATTCGTAGGTGTAGCGCCTGGTGACGCGTTCGAGCTCGGCAACGCTGTATTGGCTGCGGTCGATCTTGACGCCGCCCTTGGCCCCGCCAAAAGGCACGTTGACGATCGCGCATTTGTAAGTCATAAGCGCGGCCAGCGCCATCACCTCGTCTTCGTTGACGGTCGAGCTGTAGCGCACTCCGCCTTTGGTCGGCAGTTTGTGCTGACTGTGTTCTGCCCGCCAGGCTTGGATCACCTCAATCGAACCATCATCCCGTTTGAGTGGGAAGGATATGTGGTAGACGCTGTTGCAGATCTTGATGCCGGCCAAAAGCGTGGGATCGTGCTGGGTATAAGCTGCGGCCTTGTCAAAGTTGCGGTTGACTTGGTCGAAGAAACTGACCTCACTTGCACTCATAGCTGGGCTCCTGGTGTTGCGTTCCCCCTTGCACCTGTCGCGGAACCTGTCGCGCTGAGCCTACCTGAAAAGCCCTGCACCGCCAACGCGGCCACCGGATCGCCGGCTCGCCGGTTCGCCGGGTGGAAAACACCTCCCGAGGGTCCTTTTTTTCGGCAGGGATTTGCATCTTCCTGCGATTTCAGGTTAAAGTAGGCACATCGGACGTCAGGGGTCAAGCATTTGCCGCAATCCACCGGGTTCAGCTCCGGTAGATTCTGACCGACAAGGCAAGACCTGCGATCCGCACAACCCCTAATCGCCCAAGTTCGGAGGAGATATGGCAGCTGAAAATGGCAAGAAAAGCGCAGCCGTTCGTGAGTCGTTCACCAAAGCTCAGCTCTTTGCTGCAATCAGTGAAGAGACCGGCCTGCCCAAGAAAGACGTGGCCAACGTTTTCGCGTCGCTCACCGACATCGTCCAGCGGCACCTGAAATCCCGCGGCCCCGGAATCTTTACCCTGCCCGGGATCGTCAAGTTCACGGTTGCGAAAAAGAAGGCGACCAAAGCGCGCAAGGGGATCAACCCCTTCAATAGTGAAGAGATCATGATCCCCGCAAAACCCGCACGGCGGGTAGTCAAAGTGCGGGCGCTCAAAGGCCTCAAAGCCATGGCTGACGCCTGAGCGCAAGGGCCAGCGCCCAGCGCAAACTCCGCAGCGGGCGAGCTTCTCTTGATGTTGCAGATGGGGGACCGCAATTTGCGGTTTAGAATCATGGTCGAGGACGTTCGCCCGGCAGGCCCTTCCACACACATCCTAAACCGCAGCCATACGGGACATCCGTTGCGCGATGTGCATCGCCATTTCCAGTGCTTGCTCGTAATTGAGCCGCGGGTCGACAAAACTCTTGTAAGACCGTTGGAGCTCTTGCTCCCCGAGCCCACGGGCACCGCCCACGCACTCGGTGACGTTCTCGCCGGTGAGCTCGAAATGGACGCCGCCGAGGTAGGACCCCATGCCCGCGTGGATGTCGAAAGCGGTGTCGAGTTCGGCCATGACGTGCTCGAACTTGCGGGTCTTGACCCCGCTGGCGGTGGGCTCGGTGTTGCCATGCATGGGGTCGCAGCACCACAACACCCGCTTGCCCGTGCGCTGAACCATCTCGATCAAAGGCGGCAGCGAACGTGCGATTTTTCCGGCGCCAAAGCGGTGGATCAAAGTCAAACGCCCGGCCTCGTTGTTGGGGTTCAAGATCCCAATCAACTCGGCCAACCACTCGGGCGTCATTCCGGGCCCCACCTTGACCCCAATCGGATTGCTGATGCCGCGGAAGTATTCGACGTGGCCGGAGTCGAGGTCGGCGGTTCGCATCCCGATCCACGGGAAGTGGGTGGATAAGTTGTACCACCCCGGACGATGTGGCACCCGCCGGGTCTGCGCCATTTCATAAAGCAGGTGGAGACCCTCGTGGCTGGTGAAGAAGTCGATGCGGTTAATCTCCCCAGCCTGCCGTCCGGCCAGTGTTTCCATGAAGCGCAAGGACTCACCGATCGACTCCACCATCCGCTGATACTCGGACGCGTGCGATGTGTGGCGAACGAAGTCGAGGTCCCAGTACTCCGGATGGTGGAGGTCGGCAAAGCCGCCGTCGATCAACGCGCGGATGAAGTTGAGCGTGAGCGCTGCCCGCTCATACCCGCGTAACAGGCGCTCAGGGTCTTGCGTCCGTTCTTCAGGCGAAAAGCCAACGCCGTTGATGAGATCTCCGCGGTAGCTCGGTAGGGTAACCCCGTCGCGGGTTTCCAGGTCCTCGGAGCGCGGTTTGGCGTACTGGCCAGCAAAACGTCCGACCCGGATCACCCGCCGCCGTCCGCCATGCACCAAGACCAGGCTCATCTGCAACAAGATCTTGAGCTTGTTGGCGATCGTCCCGGACTCGCATTCGGCAAAGACTTCCGCGCAATCTCCCCCCTGGAGGAGAAAGCGCTGGCCGGTTACCACCTCCGCCAGCTGCTGCTTGAGCGCCTCGATTTCCCACGACGTCACCAGCGGGGGAAGCCGCGACAGCTGCTCCACCACCTGTTCGGCCTTCTTGGGCTCAAGGTAAACGGGTTGCTGCTTGGTTTTCTTCGTCTGCCAAGAGGTCGGACTCCATCCGCTCATAGTTCCACTCCCAGGGTCAGTTGAAAGGAGGACCGGTTCGGTTTCCCCGCTGGCAATTATAGGGGTTGGCATCAGGATTGGCGTGAACCAGTAGAATCGAGGAGTTCCTGCGCCGGCGTAGCGAGCTTGGCCTGGGATATCTGAGGACCAAAAACTGAGGAATGGCCATGCCGATTTACGAATTCTACTGCGCTGATTGCCACACGGTGTACAGTTTTTTTTCCGCCCGGGTCGACACCGCAGCACAACCGAGCTGTCCCCGCTGTGGCCGTTTGGAGCTGCCCCGTCGGCCCTCCCGCTTTGCGACCTTGAAACATTCCGGAGAGAGCCCGCCGGAGTCGCTCGACGACCTCGACGATGCCCGCCTCGAAGGCGCGATGGACGCGGTCCTGCGCGAGATGGGCGACCTCGACAGCGAACCCGACCCGCACGCCATGGGCCGCATGATGCGCCGCTTCAGCCAGGTCAGCGGTCTCGCCCTGGGCGGCCCGATGGAGCAGTTCATCACCCGGCTTGAAGCGGGCGAAGATCCCGAGCAGCTGGAGCAGGAAATGGAGAACGAGCTGGGCGACGATGCCACCACGGACCAGCTCTTCACCCTCAAAAAGGCGTTGACCTCACGGCGCAGCCTCAAGCCGCGGGTCGACGACACCTTGTATTACTTGTAGACGTATTACTTGTAGACTGGAGGGCAGGTCACCTGCCGCTCGGCACCTTCGATCGTGAGCTGGGAAAGCTCCCTGGTGAACAGAAGCTATGAACGCGCTGAGGATTTTGCTTTTGCTGGTCGCGCTCGCTGGTCCGGTGAGCGCGGCAGACCCTTTGCCGCAGCTGGAATTTGTTGCCCCGGAAGCGCTGCAAAACCTCGCGACCCAGCTTGCCCAGACCGATCACGCGGCACGACGCGAGCTCGTCGCCTCCTTGGGGCTTAGCGATCCTGGCCCCCCGATCCGGGTCATTCTGGCACCCAACGGCTCGCTCGAGGCCCGCCGGGCGCCGTCTTGGAGTCTGGGTTACGCGATCAGTCCGGCCAGCCTGGTGGTCCTTCTCGTCGACCGCGTGCCCGCTTATCCCGATCACTCGCTTGAACAGGTGCTGCGGCACGAAATCGCGCATGTGCTGATCCACCGCGCAGCCGGCGGTCAGCCGATCCCCCGTTGGCTGGATGAAGGGCTGGCGATTTACTGGGCGCGCGAATGGGGAATCGACGATCGCGGCCGGGTCTGGCTCGCGACCGTGCGCCACGACACCCTCGCCCTCGACCGGCTGAACCAGGACTTCCAAGCCGGCCCCACGGGCGCGGGTCGGGCCTATGCGCTCGCCACAGCTTTCGTGCGCGACTTGATCGCCCAGCAGGGTCCGCAAGTCGGCGCGCGCATCCTGCAACGGGTGCGCAGCGGAGCGCCCTTCCCCCTCGCGTTCGAGCAAGCGACAGGGTTGACGCTCGGCAGCGCAGAAGCCGAGTTCTGGAGCCGTCTCGACTTCTGGAACCGCTGGGTGCCGTTCTTGACCAGCTCGACGACCTTGTGGCTCCTGATCACCGGCCTGGCCTTGGTCGCTTTCAAGCGGCGCCGTGACCTGGACAGAGCCCAAATCGCCCGCTGGGAAGCGGAAGAAACGCGGGTTCTCTTGGCCGAGGAAACGTCCGATCGCTGGGTGAATTAGCGCCGGTCCTCCCTCCGCTCGCTGCGGCGCGGCTGGGGTGAAAGCGAAAGTCTCGACCAAGAATTCGCCACCCGGGATCAGCGATTGCCTTAAAATCCCTTGACGCGCCAGAGGATCATAGGTTGGGCATACCGGAAGGGGAAGATGATGCCAGACCCGAGCACCGATCCCAATCGTGTTGTGATCTACCAAAGCCGACCGAAGATGTCGCTCGTGCTCCTGGGCTCGATCGCCTTCGTGGTCATCGGGGTCTGGATCGGGACTCCTAACGTCGCGCGAGGGCTGGCAGTGTGGGAGGTCGTTGTTGCTTCGTACGTGGGTGTTCCGTTCTTCGCTGCCTGCGGCCTCTACGCGGCCTACCGATTGGCGGTCCGGCGCCCCGCGTTGGAGATTGATTCGATGGGGATCACCGACACGGCCAGCGCAGTCGGCGCGGGACGTCTGCGCTGGGACGAAGTGGATCACGTCGTTGTTTACAAGTACTCCGGCCAGGTGATGCTCGGCATTGTCCCGAAGAATCTTGACATCTTCTTAAATCGTCAACCCGTCGTTCGGAGATTCTTGATGAAGCTCAACTTGGCCTTGGGTTGCGCACCGATCAACGTCCCGCAGTTTGGACTGAGAATGGGTGTCCTCGAACTAGCCCATTTGCTTCACACAAGACATGGCGTGCGTGTCGCGGGTGATGCCTAATCGGGTAGCCGGGGGGATCTAGCCCCAGCCCCTACACCACCTACGTAGCTAAGAGGTTGCGCTACGCCCTCCTGCGTTGGCGCCAGACGGCACCACAGCAAACCGGTCGGTAAAGCTGTCAGACAAATGCGGATAGACAAACGTTTTTTTGACTGACGGCTGGCGCAGGTCCGGAGTGAAGCGCGGTTAGCCAACTTCTGATCCTGCTTTGCCAAGCCCGCTGATGGCCCCCAATTTTCAGGTTGCTAGAATGCAGCTGTGAGGACGAACGTAAGCGATGCGCAAGGGTTGAATGAGCAGCGAGAGGGAAACGAGGACGAGCAAGGGAGCAGGGATCAAAACAGAGGGGGAGCCAGCCCGTTGTTGGGAGGGTGCAGTCGCTGATCTGATTTTTGAGGGTGAATTCCATTGAGTTTAGCTAGGATGAGAGGAGATGGCCATGCGTTCTATTACGATGCGTTTCGCCAGTACTTTGAGTTTGTTTTTGGATTTGTTTGCAACGATGTCTCAACTTTCAAGGCGAGTTCTCATGGGGTCACACCTCCCCGGGTGTGGCCCCACACCTTCATTTCTTGCCCCGGTCAGGGTGATCGCCGCCCGGAACCGTCACTTTCGCGCGAGCCCAGCTGTCGGTCGGCGTCGTCAGAGGCGCTGAGCTTCAGAATGGCGGGAGGACGACCTCTCGACCTTTCCAGGGGGTGAGCTTGCCGCGGCGAAAATCGCGCCGTGCCACCACCACGAGCAAACCCAAGGCCAGCGCGTCGCAGGGGAAGAGGAGCCCATAGCCGGGAGCATTGCCGCTGCCGCGACGGAGGAGGGTTGAGGCCAGCCCTCCCCCTGCCCACAACACCAAAGCTGCGACCCAGTGGCCGCTGACCAAGGCCAGCCCGATCAAGAGTGGTGGCCCAGCGGTCATGGTCAGGATGCCCCAGAGCACGCCGGGGGCGCGCGGTCCGAGCAGCGCTCCCAGGTTGCGCCGCCAACCCCGCAGCGTGGCGCGCCAGCCACAGTACATCCGCACGACAAGGAGATCGGGGGCACGGAAAAAAGCCGTGCGCCTGCCCGCGGCCCGCACCTGTGCGGCAATCGCAACGTCGTCGATCGGCGCACGGCGGACCGTGGCGAACCCGCCTGCTGCCAGCCACATCTCCCGTTCGATCAACAAGAACTGACCATTGGCGACCGCGGGCCCGTGCCCGCAGGCCGCGGCTTGCCAGTCCCCCAAAAGGAAGTCGAGCAAAGCAAAAACCGGCGGCGTCAGGAGATTTTCGCCGACGCCCACCGCGACTTCTCGGCCGGCGACCGAGACCACGGAAAATCCCCCAGCGACGGCCGTGGCGACGGCTCTTGCGAGCAGCTCTGGATGATGCCGGGTGTCGGCGTCGGTGAGCAGGAGCCAATGCGTGGTGCTTGCCCGCAGTCCGACCTCGAGCGCATGGACCTTGCCCGGCCAGTTTGGGGGCAGCGGCCCAGCCGGGATCAGCCGCAAGCAGGACGTCTGTGCTGCCCGCGCTGCCACCCAGGCAGCCGTCCGATCCGTCGAACCATCGTCGATCACCAGGACTTGGGGGTGCGCCGACTGTGCGAGCAGCGTGTCCAAGCAAGCGTGGATGTTCCGTTCCTCATCGCGCACCGGCAACAGCACGGTGACGTCCACCTGCGGGGGGGCGCTCGACGCTGGGGCCAGGGTGGGGGCTTGCCGCCGTTGTCGCTGCACACGGATGACCAGGTAGCCCCAGGCGCTGGCTAAGGCGCTGGCAAGAAAGAGCGCGAAACCGGTCCAAAGCGCAGTGTGCACCATGGGTTCGAGCCTACCACCTCGGCCTGCTGCCCCCAAGGTTCAACAAAAAACCAGCCCTCGGTGTGCGGTTCCAACTCCATCCGACGTTGCAACAGGCGGAGAGCGCTGATACCTTGATGAACGCCAGCGCGTTGATCTTGGTGGGAGCGGAAAAACGGTGGGCTGGCGCCCACCCTACTACGTGCAGGGGCGTGCATCGCCCTGCAGGGTAACGGTTGCCGTCTGCAAGAAAGGAAAGCCTCATGACCTGGACACCTCCTCCTCACGGCCACGACTGGCAGACCGAACGGGTGGCTGCGTATGGCCTCGACGCCTGGGCAGCCGGAAGACCCGACCTGTGGCGGCCGCATTGGCAAGCCCATAGCTCTGCGCTCCTGGCCGAGCTCAAGCCGCTGGAACCGCGCGATGGTGGTTCGTGGAACATTCCCGTCTTGTGCATGGCCGCCGCGTATTTGACCGGCACGCCGCTTGACCGCGACCTTGCCCGCGGTGAACTGCGCGAATACTTGACCCGGCAGCTCGATCCCAGCTCGGCCTTTTACCATCACTTCATGGGCCGCGAGCAACTCTCCTCGCTTTATTGCTGGCCAGCCTTTGCGCTGGGTCTGGTGCTGGTCGAAGCCGCAGCCAAAACCGACACTACCCTCACCGAGCTGACCCGCCGCTGGCTGCGCACCTACACCTTGCTGATTTCGCTCGGCGCTTATCCGGTGCCTGGCCACGGGCTAGCGACTTCGGTCTTGGTCCCCGGCGGGCGGACCCCCACGTCTTGGGCGCCGAATGGCATGCTGGCCTCGTTCTGGGAGCGTGCGGTCGGACGGCGTACCCGCATTCCTGCTGACTGGTGGGAGCACCACGACTCCTGGCCTGGCCGGGTGGCCAGCGTGATCCGCTATGACTGGCTGGCCCCTGAAGAGCAAGCGCGCCTGCGTCAGCTGCGGAACTCGGGGACTCCCGCCCAAGCCCAGTGGGTGTTTGCGGAGCTGCAGCGTCTAGCCGTCAAAGTGCGCGTGCCGATGCACTTCCAGCGCCACACCGACGGCTTGGCGGCGGTCATGGATGGCAACGCGCACAACAGCACGCCGCCGCTCGCTGGTCTGGTCTGGCGCGAACGGCAGTTGCACTTGGCGTCGCCCTGGCCGCCCGACTTCCGCGGCGAAGGCGAGCGGCGGTTGGGAACGGTGCAAGCAGCGATCACCCCAAGGGAGATCATGGTGCAGACCACTGGCGCGAGCTGGGGGCACCACCAGCCGATCGGCGAGCGCGTGGGGGACACGGTCACCGTGCGCGCCGCGCTTCCTGCAGGTCCGGTGATCTGGCGCGGAAGCGTGGACAGCGAAGGCGCGCGGTGGCTGGCCTGAGGGCTCCGCGCGCTGCGCGGCATCGCGGGTGCTTCTAGTCCAGCTCGAAGAGTTTGCTGAGAATCTGCTGTGAGGGCAGGCGCTGGAGCGCGCCGACGGCAGCCGCCCGCTCATCGAAGCGGAGAACGGCATCTGCGGGGATCCCCTCGCCCCAGAGCAAAACCGGCAACGGATCCGCTGCATGCTGACCGCTTTCGGTGAGGGTGGCGTGGTCGGTCCCGACCACGATCCGCAGCGGGCGGGGACAGTCTGCGAGGAACTGGCCGAGTGCGGCGTCGAGCGCGGCGAGGAAACGAACTTTGAGCTCGGGTCGGCGATCGTGGGCCGCGATGTCCGCCCCTTTGACGTGGACCACCACCAAGTCGCTGTGATTGAGCGCGTCCTTGGCAGCACTGAATTTGGCGGAGAGGTTGGTGTCGAGGTTAGCGGTCATCGACTCATCGGTGATGGTCTGCGCTCCCAGCTGGCTGGCAAGCCCGAGGAGGGTACGGTCGCCGCTGATGCAAGTGAGACGCAAAGGAATCCCACCGCTCGCAAGGGGTTTGAGCGGGTGCAGGCGACCCGCGTCGCGGGTCAAGATCGCATTGGCCGGCAAGAGCCCTTGGGCCTGGCGCGCGCGGTTGACCGGGTGCTCGGCCAAGATCTTGAGGGCTTGGCGCTCCCAGAGCGCCAGGGCATTTGCTGTAAAAACTGCGGCTTCGTCTTGCGGGTCGCGCGGACGGGGGGTGAGGGGTGGGATGGGTTGCTCACTTTCGCCTGGATCGCTGCCCACAATGGCAGAGGACAACCACTCGCCTTGGAGCACCACGGCCAGACGGTGTTCAGTCGTGGCCTTGACCCGCACCGTCACCTGCGCTGCCAGCCCGGGTAAGGGGAGCCGATCGAGCGCCTGGGCGAGCGCCGCAGCTCCTTCCCGGATTCGCCCAGCTCGCCGATCAATCACCCGGCCTGAAGCATCGAGGGTGGCGAAATTGCCGCGCAAGGCAATGTCAGCGCGGGACAGCTCGAGGCCTGCGCCCAGGGCTTCTGCGGGCCCGCGCTTCATCGCCATGGGATCTTGCCCGAGCAAGGCCAAGCTGCCGGCCGCGGTGTCGGGAATCATTCCTGCAGGGACCGCCTCCGCCAAGCCGCACTGACCTTCCCGGGCCAGGCGATCGAGGTGCGGAGTGTCGGCTGCTGCGAGGGGGGTCTGCCCGCCGAGTACTGCCAGCGGACGATCCGCCAGGCCGTCGATGATCAGCAGCAAAGCCGGCACGGTCGCAGGGGGTTTTTCCCATCGGCTGACCGTGCTCGCCGGCAGCTTTTTCTCCAACGCCCCGGTCACCAGGCGGAGAGTCTCCAAAACCGGCGGGACGCGGCGTGAGGTGTCGAGCCAAGGGACGTCGAAGGTTTCTGCCTGGTGGACCAAGAAATCGTGGAGCAGGCGAATCGCCGTGAAGTTCTCGAGATAGCGCTCGGCCCGTCGGCCGCCGAAACGCGCACGGGAGAGAAAGCGTCCGCGATGAGCGGCGGCATCCGAGGTGGCGAGGATCAGCGGCACTTGGTAGGCCGCGCCTTCGAGGTCGGGGAACGGGACCAGGGGCGGATAGAGATGGACCCCTTCGATCAGCATGCTCATGTTCTCAGCAGCGGCGCGGTCCACCACCGCGCGCACTCCCACCGCGACCCGCGTGGCCTGGTCCTCGAAGTTGGCGATCAGCAGGCGCTCGAAATCCCCTTCCGCAGGCCCATCGCCCCCGGGTTCTTGATCCGCGAGCGCCGGGACTTCGAAACTCGAACGGTGCAAGGTGGGCAAGATCTCCGCTGAAAAGACCATGCGCATCATCTGCCGGACGGTGTCGGTCGCGGTGATACGGTAGATCCGCAACAGCGGCGCCAGCTCGAGAGCGAGGGTCGATTTCCCCGTGCCGCTCGCGCCGCCCACATAGATCACGATCGGCCGCGGCAGTCCATGGATTCGCCGCAGCAACCAGTAACGCCG
>CAZCOV010000040.1:13293-25955 GCA_964499975.1 uncultured Thermoanaerobaculia bacterium | reverse complement strand
TGCCATTGTAAACCACCACCGAGAGCACCAGCGGCAGTTTATCGCCGGGGAGCAGCTTGCCTTGACGGCGCAAGTCTTCATAGAAGAGCAGCTTGTAGAGCGCCGCCCGAAGCGCCATGAAGGGCTCGGGATCGCTCTGGAATTCGAAGTGGAAGAAGACGTAGAACCACAACTCGAGTTCATCGATGCGGTAGCGCAGCCGCCAAAGTAGGTCCTTTTCGCGGCGCACGAGCTCAGGGCTCAGGTCGCGTTCGGAGACTTTTTCGAGGGTTTTGAAGTCGAGCCGTTCAAGCCACGGTCCGCCGACGAAAGAGCGGATCAGGTGCTCGACCATGGTCGGATGCGAGAAGAGCAGGCGATAACCCTTGTCTTTTTCTTCAGCCAATACGGGTCTCCTCGTCAAGGTCACAGCTCAGCTGGCAGCAGCCGAGGACAGTTGCGGATTCCGTGATCGAGATTTGCATCTTGTTGTCTTGACCCCGGTTTCCGGGTGGGTCGCAGCCATGATAACAAAAAATCTCTGCCCTGCGGTCAAGCGGTTGGCAGATCTAAGGCAAGTGGCAGAGAATGGCAAAAACTGGCAAAAATGACGCCTTTGGAGCGACCCAAGGAAAGGTTGATTTTTCCCATCCCGGCGACTAGACTCGGTTTCATGCGCACTCTCCAAAACCTATCGAGAGTCCCCTGGCCGCTCGCCGTGCTGTTGGCGGCTTTCCTGTTCGCCGCACGCGCTGCCCAAGCCTGCAACGAGCCGCCCGTGGCTCAAGATGACGAGATCGAACACGTCGTCGGCGAACCCCTGACGATCGCCGTCTTGCTCAACGACTACGAACCCGATGGCGAAGCCCTCGAGGTGGCCGTCCAAAGCTCTACCTGCCAAGGCACGATCAGCGAAGACCACGGTCTTTTACTGCTCACCCCAGACTCAAACTTGCCGCAAGACTGCACTATCCTCTACCGCATCTTCGACGAACAAGGCGCGAGCGACACCGCCACGGTGACCGTGGTGGACGCAAGCCTCTTCACTGACGACTTTTCCGCTGGCAACGTCGCGGCTTGGTCGACCTGCAACAGCTGTCCCTGAGGTCTTGCAGCCAGGGCGGCGCGGGTTGCCTTATTCAGACGTGTCAGACGTGCAATCCTTGAGCTGTTTTTCGCCAGAGGTAGCGGAACGTATACCAGGCGAGCCCGATCCATTCATGGAACGCCAGGTAGCTGCCTTGCCAGGCGGTCGCGCGGGGGACCAGAGCGAGCAGACCGCGTTCGCTGCGGTCAAGAGCGGCAAAACCCAGGGGCGCGGGGGTGACCCGCAAGCCCGTTTGGCGAAAGGCAGCTGCAGCGCGCGGCAGGTGCCAGAAATGGGTGACCAGGACCACGTGCGTTATCCCTGCAGCGCGCAGGAGCGCGGCTGAGAATTGCGCGTTTTGGTGGGTGTTGCGGCTGTGCGGTTCGCACCAGGCCACGGGAACGCCGTAGCTCTCACGCAAGAGTGTGACCATCAGCGGACCCGCGCCGTTACCACTCACCAGCACCGGAACGGCGGCTTGACCCTGAGCGAGCTGACGGTAGAGCCAGGCGCAGTAGTGCAGCCGCTCGAGCGTCAGCGGCTTGGCCGTGTCACCGGCAAACTCGCGCGCGCCTTCTTGCCGGCCAGCGTCGAGGACCACGATCGCGCCGGGGCCGAGCAGGTCAGCCCGCGGAACCAACGGCGGGTAGCGGTCGAGCAGACGGAACAACAGCTGCTGGGTGACCGGCATGCCGAGCAAGAATAGTCCGCCGAGGCTCGCTCCCACCAGCCAGTTGCCCCAGCTGACAGCTGGCCCCATCCCCAAGAGCCAACCGCCGAGACCGAGCCAGATCAGGCTGCCGGGGGGAAGCAGTAAGGTCTTGACCGCAGGGATCCACCCGACCCAACGCGTTTCCTGCATCCGTCGCCCGAATCAGTAGTCGAGCTTGGCCTTGGCCTGGACGATCGCCGCGTCGATGTCAGCGAGGTTCAGGCGCGCGCTGCCGCGCTCGGGTGGGTAGAAGCTTTGCCGGTAAAGCGACAGCGTCTCGCTGCGCAGATGCGCTAAGGTCTGATGCCCGCGCCGGGTCGCGCGTTCGTGCCGCAGCGCGCTCAAATCGAGCGGCGCGACCACGATCTTCTCGCCCGGGCCGGGGTCGGCCTGGGCCAGGATGCGCCCTTCGAAATCGACGATCATGCTGCCGCCGGGCCAGGAAAAGGGCGGGTAGTGCGCCAGGCTAGCCGCCTGGTTCGAGGCCACCACATAAGCGATGTTCTCGAGCGCCCGGCAGCGGTTGACGACCGTCCACCAGTCGAGCGGTGCGGTGGCACCCCACGGGTCCATGTAGGCGGAAACCCGGATCAACACTTCGGCGCCGTTTGCGGTCAACTGGCGCAGGGTTTCAGGAAACAGCCAGTCGTAGCAGATCGCCACCCCCAAATTGCCGATCGGCGTCTGGACCACGGGATAGATCTCCTCGCGATAGTCGGCGAGATCGTGCGGACTGGCATGCACCTCCCACGGGATCCAGGTGTGGACCTTGCGGTACTTGCTCAAGATGCCGGTGGGGCCGATCAGGCAGGTGGTATTGAACACCACCTCACCGTAGCGGTCGTCCCGCTCGAGAAACGTCCCGGTCTGGATGTAGATGTCGTGCTCGCGCGCTTTGTTTACGTATTGGTCGGTGTGCTCGTTCGGAATGGGCACGGCCAGCTTGTCATACAGCTCGCGTGCCGTGGGATAAACCGGGGCTGCGTGGGCAAACTCGGGAAATACGACCAGTTTGATCGGCAAGAAGGGAGAATAGCCTTGCACCGCATGATCGATCATCCCCAGCATCCGCTCGACATGGGCTCCGATCCCGCTGCGATCCGGGGGATTGGGGAAGTCGACCTGGCAGGCTGCGGCGGCGTAGCGCAGAGGGTTGGCAGGGCTCATCGCAGTCAGTCCTCCTGGGGGGCGCGGGTAAGGGTGGATCACGCCAACGGTTGCCGAGCCGCCGTTCGCGCCGTGGTCGAGTATACTGCAGGGAACCGGCCGGTCCGATCTGGAATCTTCTCGCTGAATCTTTCGAGTAGCACCCCTGACCTTGCACATGAACCCTTTGAGGACCAGAACGAGTGGTTCTTGACGGTTGGATGTAGCTTGGTTACCCTCTACCCGGTTGAGGATTGCGAGTGGGATCGTCAGTTCTCGAGAAGCGAAGACCTAAAACCTGTCCTGGAAAACCTCGTGGTGCAAACTTCGACACCTGAGGTGGCTCACTGTCATCCAAGCAGTGCCAGTCACCGCGGGAAGCCGTGCTCTAGGGGCGGTTGTCGGTGTTGAAGAACCCGTCTCCATAAATCTTAGTGGGTAGCGATATGAACAAGATACTTGAGACTCTACGTCGGCGTCGGCTGCTAACGATAGTGCTGCTTCTGGTCGTCCTGCTGGTGCCGACTTACTACTTGACTGCCATGCATGGTGAGCGTTCTGGCTGGGCCTTTTTCAACGCTGGCAAGACGGTAGTGCTGCGCATGGCCGAGTTCGCTCGCGCCGCGCAGAAGCGGGACGCCGCCGCGCTCGAGAAATTCTATGGCGCTGATTTCCGCGGCAGCTCGCTCGGCTTCAACCACCTCAAGCTCGCCGAACAAAAAGACGATGTGCGCATCTACCAGTTCACGGCCGCAGGCGGCGAGCAGAACAAGGCTGCTGCGCTCGAGGAGTGGCGGCAATACCTGGCGAGCTTTGCCGAGATCGAAGAGATCGGCATTTTCGTCCATCGCTTGGAAGAGTGGCAGGCGGACGAGACCGTCGCGGTCATGCGCTTCGAGCTGATCGGGACCCCCCAAGGTGAGCCGCGTTCGGGGATCGACCGGGCTTACTTCCGGATGCGTTTCAAGAACACCCCCGCCGGCGTCGAGGTGGTCGGCGCGGCGCTCGTCGAGGGCGACCGGGTGATCAGCGCGCGCCCCCACTTCGTCGACGTAGCCCCCCAAGCCGGGGTCAACTTCAAGAACCAGTACTACCCCGAGTTTTTCCGTCAGCCGCTCAAGTTCGGCATGCTGATCTACGGTCCAGCCGGGATCACGGCCGCAGACGTCGACAACGACGGCTTTTATGACCTCTTCATCCCGGACGGGGTCGAGTCCAAACTGTTCCGCAACCTGGGTGATGGCAGCTTCGCCGACATCACCCAAGCGTCGGGCTTGTCCGGCCTCGACGGCGTGAGCGTCGGGCTCTTTGCCGACTACGACAACGACGGCTACAAAGACTTCTTCGTCAGCCGCACCTTCACCCCCAACCAGCTCTACCACAACAACGGCGACGGCACCTTCACCAACGTCACCGAGAAAGCGGGCATTGGCGCAGATTGCTGCACGACGGTAGCGTCCTGGGGGGATTACAACAACGACGGCTTCCTCGATCTCTACGTCGGCCGCTACCTCGAACCGCGGACGTCCATCCCCACCACGTTTTACGCCCGCAACGGTGAGCCCAACCAGCTCTACCGCAACAACGGCGACGGCACCTTCACCAACGTCACCGAGAAAGCTGGGGTGGGGGAGACCGGCCTTTGCCTGGGGACGGTGTTCGGCGATTACGACGACGATGGCGATCTCGATCTCTACGTGGTCAACGACTTCGGCCGCAAGACCCTCTACCGCAACAACGGCGATGAGACCTTCACCGATGTCACGGTTGCCACCAACACCTTGGCGTATGGCGCGGGCATGAGCGCTTCGTTTGGCGACTACGACAACGACCTGGACCTCGACATTTACGTCGCCCACATCCGCTCGGAAGAAGGCTGGTTCGCTGAGAAGCCGACCGTCTTGCGCTACATGTTCAACACCTGGCGGCAAGGCGTGTGGCGGACTGACATGCCGCTTTACTTCCAGGTTTTTCGTCAGTCCGGGTTTGACTTCATCAAGGTTTTCAAAGACATGGCTTCGGGCAACACCCTCCTGCGCAACCGCGGCGACGGCCGCTTCGATGATGTCTCGTGGGAAGCGGACGCCAATCCGCCGGGCTGGTTTTGGGGCTCGGGCTTCTATGACTTCGACAACGACGCCTGGCAAGACATCTACGCGGCCAATGGTTGGGTCTACAACGAAAAAGAGACCGAGATCGAACTCGAGTTCTTAAACAACGTGGTCAGCAAGATGCAGGACTACAAGACCGGCGCCTTTTTCAATCCCGCCAACTTCAACAACTTGTCGTGGCATGGCTGGGAGCGCAATCGTCACTTGATCAACCGCGGCAATGGCAAGTTCAAGGAGATCGGCCGCGCCACTGACAGCGATCTGCTGGTCAACAGCCGTGGTCTGGCCGTGGCGGACTTCTGGAATCGCGGCGTGCTCGACATGGCGATTTCGGCCTCGACTGACCGCCATGCCTTGCTCAAGAACGAAGTTGGGCAGGCGCGCAACTGGCTCGCGGTCGAGCTTGAAGGTGCCGCCGGCGCTCTGCCCAAGGGCACCAACCGGGACGCCGTGGGCGCCCGGGTGATCATCAGCTACGGCGGTCAAAAGCAGCTGCGCGAGATCGTGCTCGGCGACGGCTATGGCTCGCAGAGCAGCTTGCGGGCGCACTTCGGTTTGGGCGATGCGCGCAGCGAAAACGCACCGATGGTCGACGAGTTGACCGTGATCTGGCCGCGTTCGGGGCAAAAGCAAGTGTTCAAGAACGTGGCGGCCAACCGCATCATCGCGATCACCGAAGGTAAGGACAACGTGGTGGAGAAGGTCTATGCCCCTCCGGCTGCCGCGCCAACCGCTGACCTCGCACAAGGAACTCCCAATGCTTAAGCGCGATTTTAAGGGATGGTTGGGCCTGGGGCTCACCGTCCTCGTGGCCTCGTCCGGACTTGCCCAAGATCCGGGTGGGCCGTGGTTCCAAGACGTGACCGCCAAAGCCGGGGTGGCGCGCAAGCACACCAATCGGTCGTTCGACAACCCGTATGCCCACATCATGGAAGGCTACACCGCGCTGGGGGCTGCGGTCGCGACCGCGGACTACAACCGCGATGGATTCGATGATCTTTTTGTGACCGATTCACAAGAAGGTGGCAAGAACTTTCTTTATCGCAACAACGGCGACTTCACTTTCACCGAAGTGGGCGAGGCTGCTGGGGTTTCAGGGGGCAACGACGCCAACAATGCGGTGGCCGATGCCCTCTGGTTTGACCACAACAACGATGGGTGGGCGGATTTGCTGGTCATCCGTTTTGGTCACAACTTGCTGTACGAAAACCAGGGCGACGGCACGTTTCGCAACATCACTAAAGCCCCGCTGACCGAGTACTTGAACTGCATCACCGCGATCGCGTTCGATTATGACCGCGACGGCGATGTTGACCTTTTTCTCGGCAATTACTTTCAGCGGGTGAGCTTGTTCAAACCCGATACCTCGCGGTTTTTCCCCGAGAGTTTTGAAACGGCCAAGAATGGTGGTGGGGTCAGTGTGCTGCGCAACGAAGGCGCTGGCAATTTCAAAGACGTGACCGCCGACGTGGGGATCGCGATCAGCGGCTGGACCCTCGATTTAGGGCACGCCGACAGCGATCTCGACGGCGACGAAGATCTCTACGTTGCCGCCGATTTCGGCGCAGATAGCTTTTTCCTCAACAATGGTGATGGGACCTTCACCAATGCCACCGAAAAAGCGATTGGCGTCGACACCAAGAAAGGCATGAACGTCGACTGGGGTGACTTCGACAACGATGGCTTTTTTGACATCTACGTTACCAACATCACCGACGAATATATGAACGAAGGCAACTTCCTGTGGCGCAACAACGGCGATGGCACCTTCTCGGACGTGTCGCGCGAGACCGGGACCCACAACACCGGATGGGGTTGGGCTGCGAAGTTCTTCGATTACGACAACGACGGCTGGAATGATCTTTACGTGGTCAATGGTTGGGTCTCAGCTGGACCGGAAAATTACGTGCTCGACGTGTTTCAAATGATCACCCAGCCCAACATCGACCTGGCGAATGCGACCAACTGGCCGCCCATGGGCAACAAGACCCTGAGCGGTTACCAGCCCAAAAAACTTTTCCATAATCAGGGCGGCGCCTTGTTCAAAGACGAGGCCAAGCGCCATGGGGTCGACTCGAAACTCGACGGTCGCGGCATTGCCGTAGTCGACGTCGACAACGACGGGCGGCTCGACATGTTCGTCACCAACGCCAACAAGGAACCTTTCTTGTGGCGCAATGTCCAGCCTACGGGCAATGCGTGGGTGGGATTTCTGCTCGAAGGGCGGAGTTTCGGCGCGGCCCAACCGGGCAAGTTCGCCACCGCGTTCGCCACCTCACGCGAGGCCGCAGGCGCGCGTCTCAAAGTGCGGAGCGACGGCATGGACCATTTCAGCTTCGTCAATGGCGGCAATGGGTTTGCCAGCCAGAGCACGCGGCGGGTCTATTTCGGATTGGGCAAGGCCACCACGATCGAAACCCTGGAAATCCAGTGGCCCTCGGGGCTCAAGCAGACCTTTAGCAACGTGACGCCCAATCGCATTTACCAAGTCGTCGAAGGGCAAGCCACGCTCGATCCGCTGATCACCAAAATTGCAGCGGCTGCGTCCGATCCGCCGCAGACCTCAGTGAAAGCGCCTTGACCCAGCGTGCTGCCACCAATGTTTAGATTTGATCCAGAGAACTGAAACACCTCAAGACCTGCGGAGGCGATTCCGATGAACAGAAAGATAGGGACCGTCCTGCTTTGCGCGTTAGTCGCGAGCTGCATGGTGAGCGCAGCCATGGCCAACCCCACAGCCAAGTTTGAAGAAGGCATGAAAGCTGCTGCGGCCAAGGACTATGCAACCGCGTTGACCCATCTCGAAGCGGCCCTCAGCGCCGATCCCAACAACTTGCAATTCGGGTCGGAATACCGCCAGACCGTGATTGCTGCTGGCGAGTACGACCGGGCACTGGCTTTCTTTGAACAGCTGGTGACCGCCAACCCCAAAGCCTCGAACGCTTTTCTCAACTACGGTTTTACTTATGTCGACAAGATCCCGGTCGCGGGTGCGATCACTCAAGTCATCCTCGCCAATTCTGCGCTCGAGAAGTTCACGGCCGCGATCACTGAAGGGGAAAACTGGCTGACGCTTTATACTCGGGGCAACAGCTACCTTTTTTGGCCAGCGATTTTCAATCGGGCCCAGCTCGGAGTCGACGATTTGGAAAAATCCCTCGCTCTGACCAAGAACGGCGCTCCCAGAGCCTACTACGTGCGGAGCTACGTGGCGCTGGGCGATGGCTACTGGCGGCTTGCGAACTTAGACAAGGCGCGCGAGATCTGGCAAGCCGGGCTCAAGCTCTATCCCGATAACGCGGACTTGAAAACTCGGCTCTCGTTGCAGGGTGCTGATCTCGACGCCTTCTACGAACAGCACTTTTCAGCGACCCAGCGGGTGGACACCAATTTGCGGGAAATGTGGGAGGAGAAACCTTGAAGCTGGCAAGGAAATCCGCCGGGGCGCTCCTGGGTGGAGCTGGCCTGATCTTGACTTCCCTGTCCTTCCCGCTCGCGGTCGCGGCACAGTCCAGCGGGACCAGCGCCGCAACCCGGATCCGCTTCACGGAAATCGGTGAGCAAGCCGGCATGCACTTCGTCCACTCGACGCGCAAATTCGGCGACCGGCACAAGGCGCAGGTCCTCGAAATGTTCACCGACGGCGGCTCCGCGGCTGCGGTGGGTGACTTCAACGCGGATGGTCTTGATGATGTGTTCGTGGTCGACTCCGACCTCGGCAAACTCAGTCACTTGATGGTCAACCAAGGCAACTTCAAATTTACAGATGTCGCCGTCGAAGCTGGAGTTTCAGGCGGCAATGATCTTTTGCAAATCATTGCCGATGCGCTCTTTTTCGACTACGACAACGATGGCAAGCTCGACCTTTTGGTCGGTCGCTTTGGGACACCAATCCTTTACCGCAACCTGGGTCCGGATGCCCAAGGCGTCTACAGGTTCGCAGACGTGAGCGAAGCCGCAGGGCGAACCAAGTTCGGCAACACCATCGCGATGATCGTTTTCGATGCGGACAACGACAGCTATCTCGACATCTTGCTCGGCAACTACTTTCAGCCGGTCAACTTGCTCGATCTGAAGACCAAAAAAGTACTGCCCAACAATCTCGATAACGCGATCAACGGTGGCGGTGTGACGTTCTGGCGCAATCAGCCGGCGGACCACCCGCACACCGCACGGCGCTTTGTCGAAGAGACCGAGAAAGCTGGTTTCAGCCACCACACCGGTTGGTCCTTGGACCTTGGCCATGCTGACCTCGACAATGACGGCTTGCAGGACGTTTACGTCGCCAGTGACTATGGCACAGATCGTTTGTTCATCAACCGCGGCGGCGGCGTGTTCGCCGACGTCACCAAGGAAGCGATCGGCCTCGACACTAGGAAGGGCATGAACGTCGACATGGGCGACTACAACCGCGACGGCTTCCTCGACGTCTACGTCACCAACATCACCGACGAATACATGAAAGAATGCAACATGCTGTGGAGCAACAACGGTGATGGGACGATGACCGATCTCGCGAAAGAAACCGGAACTTGCGACACGGACTGGGGTTGGGCGGCCAAATTCGGCGATTTTGACAATGATGGTTGGGAAGACCTGTTCGTGGTCAATGGCCTGCGGTCGCGCGGTCCTGGCAACTACGTGCCGGTGCTGCTCGAGACCACCATCATCAAACCGGGGGTCGATTTCTCCGACCTCGACAGCTATCCCGACATCGGCGACATGACCTGGAGCGGTTACCAGAAGCAACGCTTGTTCGCCAACCTGGGCGACGGTACCTTCAAGGAAGTGGGGGCCGCCGCTGGGGTCAACAACGACCTCGACGGTCGCGGCATTGCGGTGGCCGACTTTGACAACGACGGTCTCCTCGACTTGTATCAAACCAACGCCAACCAGCCGGCGCTTTTGTTCCGGGGCAGCACCCCGAACCCGGGCAACTGGGTCGAGCTCAAGCTGCGCGGCACCCGCTCCAACCGCGACGCGATCGGCGCCCGGGTGACGATCAAGGCAGGTGGTGAGACTTGGTTGCGCGAAGTCAATGGCGGCAATGGCTACTCGAGCGCGAGCACCACTCGGCTCCACTTCGGGCTGGGCGGCGTGCAGCAGATCGACGAAGTGGCCATCCGCTGGCCGAACGGACAGGTCGAGATGCTCACCGGCAAGGACGGTCGTCCGCCGATCGCCATCAACACCCTGACCATGATCGAGGAAGGCAAGGGAGTGGTGAAGTGATGCACAGGGAACCAGGAAACGGAGCGCGGTGGTCCTGCACGCCTCTTTGCGGGCTCAGGCGTGGTGCGTTGAGTTGCGGCCTGCTGGCCGTGGTCTGGCCGGCGCTGGCGGCGGCCGCGACCACCGAAGAGCAGCTCTGGCACCATCGCAACTTGGGTAAAGCTTTTTACGAGAACTCGACGACCCAATACGAAGCGGTCGGTGAGTTCAAGAAAGCCCTGGATCTGGCGCCCAACTCAGCGCGTGAGCGGGTCAACTACGGCCTCGCTTTGCTGCGTTCGGGCAAGGACGCCGAAGGCATCGCCCAGCTCGAGCAGGCGCAAAAGCAAGACCCCAAGATTCCGCACACCTGGTTCAACCTGGGCATCGCCTACAAACGGGCCTCGCGCTATGACGAGGCCCTGGTTCAGTTCGAGAAAATGATCGAGCTGGTCCCGACCGACGCGATCGCCCACTACAACCTCGCGACCCTCTACAAGTTGCGCGGCGACAACGAGCGCGCGGTCCAACACTTCGAACGCTCCGCCGCGCTCGACTCAAACCTCGCTGGACCGCACTTCCAGCTGTCGACGCTTTACCGTCAGCTCAAGCAAGCGGACAAGGCGCAAGCTGCGATGAGCCTGTTCCGCTCGATCAAGGACCGCAACAAAGACGACGCCGTGCCCGAAGATCTCGAGTGGTCCTACTACGCCGAGATCTACGAGACGATCGAGCCGCTAGCCGACACCCAGCCGGCGGTCCTCAAGTTTGCGGCCAAGGGGCTCGAGAACGGCCTCACGGCAGCCACTGCCGGCCTGCTCGTGCTCGATGCCCAAGGCGATTCTGGCGCTGACCTGCTGGTGTTTTCAGCCCAAGGGGTGAAGCTCTTCCAGGGCGGCAGCAAGCTCGTGCCGAGCGGCCTTGAAGCGCTCAAGGACATCCGCAAGATGGCGAGCGGTGACTTTGACAACAACGGGCTGGTCGACCTCGCAGTGCTCGGCGCCAAGCGGGTGCAGCTCTACACCAACGCCGGCGGCACCTTCAAGGCCGCAAGCCCCAGCCTTCCTGCGGGAATTGCCGACCAGGATTACCACGATCTGCTGTGGCTCGACTACGACCACGACAACGACCTCGACTTGTTCCTGCTCGGTGCCAAATCCGCCCGCGTGCGCAACAACGGCAGCGCCGGCTTTTCCGATGAAACCGCGGGGTTCCCTTTTGCTGCGGGTACAGCGACCGCGGGAGCGCGGGTCGACCTAGCCGCGGATACCCAGGGCATGGACCTGGTGGTCGCCTATGCGGACCGCGCGAGCGTCCTTTACCGCGACTTGCTCGCTGGCCGCTACGCAGCGCGGCCGCTCGCAGCCTTGGCCCAGGGAACCCAACAACTGCTCGCCGGCGACCTCGACAACAACGGCTGGACCGACCTCGTGGCCGCGGATGCCAAGGGCCTGACCGTGCTGCTCAATGACAAGAAAGAAGGCTTCCTCGGGCGTCCGCTGGCGGGCACCCAAGCGCCCGTGGTCCTCGCGGACTTCGAGAACCGCGGTTTCAGTGACCTCGCAAACGGCGCCGGCGTGTGGCGCAACCAGGGCCTGGGCAACTTTGCCGCCAGCCCCAACACCAGCGGCGGGCCCGCGCTGGCCGCTGCTGACTTCGACGCCGACGGTCGGGTCGACTTGGCGGTGGTCCAGAGCGAAGGCCAGTTGCAACTGCGCAAGAACATCTCGGTGTCCTCCCACCACTGGCTCGCGGTCCAGCTGGCCGGGGTCAAGAACATGAAGCAGGCGCATGGCGCCGAGATCGAAGTCAAGGCGGGCTCTCGCTACCAGAAAAAGATCTACACCGGTGCGCCTCTGCATTTTGGGTTGGGCAGCTACACCGAAGCCGACACCGTGCGCATCACCTGGCCCAACGGCCTGATCCAAAACGAGCCGCGGCAAGTCGTGGGCAAGCTCGCGAGCTTTGAGGAGGCGCAGCGTTTATCCGGCTCATGCCCGATGATCTTCACCTGGAACGGCAACGAGTTCGAGTTCATCACCGATGTTTTGGGCGTGGCCCCGCTCGGCGCTGCCGCGGGCGAAGGCGAGACTTTCCCGGTCGACCACGACGAATACATCCAGATCGCGGGCGACTCGCTCAAGCCCCAGGCGGACGGTAGCTATGAGATCCGGATCACCGAAGAGCTGCGCGAGGTCGCGTACCTCGACTTAATCCGGCTGCTCGCGGTCGACCATCCGCAAGGCATCGAGGTCTTCACCAACGATAAATTCAAGGCCCCGCCTTTCCCCGAGTTTCGGCTCTTCGGCGCGGCGCAGCGCAGCCATCCCCAAACCGCCCGCGACCATCGCGGTCAAGACGTGCGGACCCAGCTCCTGGCGCGCGACCGCGTTTACCCCGACGGCTATGCCCGCGA
>CAZCOV010000040.1:3474-13283 GCA_964499975.1 uncultured Thermoanaerobaculia bacterium | reverse complement strand
GGTGGCTGAACTGCACAGCCTGGAGCTCGATTTTGGTCAGGCTGCCCAAGACAACGAGGCCGTGTTGATCTTGAGCGGCTGGGTCGACTGGGCGGACGGCAGCACCTTCCTCGCCGCGTCGCAGGAGCGTCAGCAAGGGCTGATCCTGCCCTACCTGCAAGTGCGCGATGCGGCTGGCACCTGGCAAACCGTGATCGCTGACCTGGGGATCCCGGCGGGCAAACCCAAAACCATTGCCGTGGACTTGACCGGCAAGTTCCTTTCCGCTTCGCGCGAAGTGCGGATCGTCACCAACCTCTGCGTCTACTGGGACGAGATCTTCCTCGCGGAGTCAGCCGCCGCCCCCGAGGTCCGCTTGAACGAGTTGCCCAACCTGGCCGCGGACTTGCGCTTCCGCGGTTTCTCGCGGGTGGTGGTCCATCCCAAGCGCAAGCAGCCCGAACTCTTCATTTACAGCGACGTGCGTCCGGTCTCGATGTGGAACCCGACCCGCGGGCTTTACACCCGCTTCGGCGAAGTGCGCGAGCTGTTGTCGGCGATCGACGACCGCTTCGTGATCATGGGTTCGGGCGACGAACTGCGTTTGCATTTCACCGCCGAGGGACTGCCAGCACTTCCCCCAGGATGGCAGCGCGACTACTTGCTCTTCGTCGATGGTTGGGCCAAAGACGGCGATGCCAACACCGCGCACTCCCAGACCGTAGGGCCACTGCCTTACCACGGCATGCCCCAGTATCCGTACCTGGCGCCGCACACTTACCCCGACGACCCGGTCCACCGGGTTTACCAGGAGTACTACCTCAAGCGTCCGGCCCTGCGTCTGATTCGGCCCTTAAACGAGCATCTGCATGAGAATACGGGGCGCGGCGGAGGTCCCGCGGCGCCTTAGCCGCGAACCTCCGCCGTTGCCCCGGAAGAATTGGCGAAAGCCATGAGAACGGAGTCGCCCATGAGCAACGCCCTGCGTCAAGAAAAGCCCCAAGACGAGCGGGTCGACCCCCAGCTGGCCCAGTTCGAAGACGAGGACTACGTCCCCGAAGATGACCGCATCATCGGCAAGGCGTTTCGCTGGTCCATGATCGTGATCCTCGGCCTGGCCGTGATCATCGGTTTGGGCATCTGGATCGCCAAACGGCCCAAAGCCGCTGCACCCGAAGTCAAGATCGCAGCTGCCGCGCCCGAACAAGTGGTCCAGAGCGCGACGGCCCCGACCGTCGACTTCGTCAACATCACCGCTCAAGCCGGGATCACCTTCCGCCATTTCAATGGCTCGACGGGTGAAAAGCTGCTTCCAGAAACCATGGGTGGCGGCGTGGCTTTCCTCGACTACGACCAAGACGGCGACCCAGACTTGCTGTTCGTCAACTCCACCCACTGGCCGCACAATCCGAGCCCCAGCCCCGCGCCTACCTCCGCCCTCTACCGCAACGACGGCGGTGGTCGCTTCACCGACGTCTCGCGCGAGACCGGCATGAACCTCACGCTCTACGGTATGGGCGTCGCCGTAGGCGACTACGACGCCGACGGCGATCCTGACGTGTTCATCTCGGCCGTGGGTCCCAACAAGTTGTTGCGCAACGACGGTGGCGTGTTCAAAGACGTCACCGCCAAAGCTGGGGTGGCTGGCGGGACCGCGGACTGGAGTACGGGTTCCGGCTTTTTCGACTACGACAAAGACGGTGATCTCGACCTCTTCGTCTGCAACTACGTCAAATGGACGCGCGAAATCGACTTTGCCCTCGACTTTCGCTTGACCGGGGTAGGGCGTGCTTTTGGTCCCCCGCAGAACTTCCAGGGCACCTTCCCCTACCTCTACCGCAACGAAGGCAATGGCACCTTCACCGACGTGACCGAAGCTGCCGGGCTCCACGTGGTCAACCGCGCAACCGGCGTGCCCTTGGCGAAATCGCTGGCGATCGCGCCGATCGACGTCGACCGCGATTCCTGGGTCGACGTCATCGTGGCCAACGACACCGTCCAGAAATTCCTGTTCCACAACCGCGGTGACGGCACTTTCGAAGAAGTGGGCGAAGACTTTGGTCTGGCTTATGACCGCAACGGCAACGTGACCGGCGCCATGGGCATTGATGCGGCTTACTACCGCAACGACAACAACCTCGGGATCATGATCGGCAACTTCGCCAACGAAATGACTTCGGTCTACGTTGCGCAAGACGACCCGCGCTTCTTCGTGGACGAGGCCATTGGCGAAGGCATTGGCGCGCCGAGCCGGCTGCTGCTCAAATTCGGTCTGATCCTTTTCGATTACGACCTCGACGGCCGGCTCGACGTGTTGGAAGCGAATGGTCACATCGAGAGCCAGATCAACGCGGTCGATCCCAGTCAGAGCTATGAGCAGCCGGCACAGCTGTTCTGGAACGCTGGGGATTTGGGCTTCGTCGAAGCGCCGATCGACGGCACCGGCTTGGCTGAGAAGATCGTCGGCCGGGGCGTGGCCTACGCCGACATCGACGCGGACGGCGACCTTGACGTGGTCTTGACCCAGATTGCGGGTCCGCCGCTCTTGTTGCGCAACGATCAGAAACTGGGCAACCACTGGTTGCGGGTCAAGCTGGTGGGCAAGGCGCCGAGCCGCGAAGCGATCAACGCGTGGATCGAGCTGACCGCGGGTGGGATCACCCAGAAGCGGCAGGTGATGCCCACCCGCAGCTACCTTGCGCAAGTGGAACTGCCGGTCACTTTTGGTTTGGGCAAAAGCACGAGTGTGGACTCGCTCAAAGTCATCTGGCCGGACGGCAGCGAGCAAGCCGTGGCAGTCTCCGCGGTCGACCAGCAGATCGTGGTCGAGCAAGGGAGCTAAGGGTCGACGCAGCAAAAGGGCGCGCGCGGCAACCCAAAACCTCATAAACTAGGCGCGACCAAACGCTCGGGGCGCGACTCGGTCGGCAGCAGGGCCGGGTCGCTGAGAAGTACCCGTTGAACCTGAACCGGTTCGTACCGGCGGAGGGAAGCGTTGCGGCTTGCGCGCAGACTTCACTTGCCGGCGAACTCCAATCCTGCGGAGGATTCGCCCATGAACCCACGACTGCCCATCCTTCCTGCTCTGTCCCACGCCGCGCCCACCGCGCGCTTTCAACTGCCGACCCACGGCGCCTGCAACCCGTCCACGCGCGGTCAAGGCACGACCCCCGGCAGCTTTGCCCAGCGCCCTGACCTCGGCGGCCCCTTGGCTTTCTCGTCTCCTGACACGCCGGGAATGCCGCTGCCGTCGGAGCGGACCGCTGGGGATTTCAACCCCGCGCCGCGCGCGGCAGGGCACGCGGTGACCCAGCTCGAAAAAGCGCGGCTCGGCCTCATCACCCCGGAAATGGAGCGGGTGGCGGTGCGCGAACCCCACTTGAGCGCAGAGCAAGTGCGCGCCGAGGTCGCTGCCGGACGGATGATCATCCCAGCAAACCGCGTCCACCTCGGCTACCGGCTCGACCCGATGGCGATCGGGCGGGCAGCCCGAACCAAAATCAATGCCAACCTCGGCGCGTCGCCGGTCAGCTCGGCGACCGCTGCCGAAGTCGAAAAGCTGGAGTGGGCCGTGCGCTGGGGCGCGGACACCGTCATGGACCTCTCGACCGGGGGCGATCTCGACGCCTGCCGCGAAGCCATCCTGCGCGCTGCCACCGTGCCGATCGGCACCGTGCCGATCTACTCGATGATCCGCGGCCGGCGGATCGAAGACCTGGGCCACGACGTCATCTTGCAATCCCTCGAACACCAGGCCCGCCAAGGCGTCGACTACTTCACGATCCACGCCGGAGTTTTGCGCGAGCACTTGCCTTTGGTGAAGCAGCGCTTGATCGGGATCGTCTCCCGCGGTGGGTCGCTGCTCGCCAAGTGGATGCTCGTCCATGGTCGACAAAACCCGATGTACGAGCTTTTCGACGAAATCTGCGCCATCATGCGCGCCTACGACGTCAGCTTTTCCCTCGGCGATGGCCTGCGTCCAGGGGGGCTGTCCGACGCCACGGACGCGGCCCAGTTGGCCGAACTTTCGACCTTGGGCGAGCTCACCGAACGGGCCTGGGCCCAAGGCGTCCAGGTGATGATCGAAGGCCCTGGCCACATTCCTTTCGACCAAATCGAATACAACATGAAGCTCGAACGCCGGATCTGTCATGGCGCACCTTTTTACGTGCTCGGACCGCTGGTCACCGACGTTTTCCCCGGCTACGACCACATCACCAGCGCGATCGGCGCCACGGCCGCGGCCTATCACGGGGCGAGCATGCTGTGCTACGTCACCCCCAAAGAGCACCTCGGCTTGCCCAAGAAAGAAGACGTCAAGCAGGGTTGCATTGCCTACAAGATCGCGGCACATGCGGCAGACGTCGCGCTCGGCATTCCCGGCACCCGCGACTGGGACGACGAGCTGACCAAAGCGCGCGCCGCTTTGAACTGGGAAGAGCACTTCAACCTCGCCTTCGACAGCGACACCGCCCGCGCCTTCCACGACGAAGACCTAGACGTCGACACCGATTTTTGCGCGATGTGCGGCCACGACTGGTGCAGCGTGCGGATTTCCAAAGAGATCGTCGACTTCGCTTCGGGCAAAGACGCCGCCTATGTCTGGGACAAGCCGAAAGTCAGCGCGGCTTTGACCCCACAACAGCGGCAGATCCTCGCCGCGCGCGGGGTCTTGAGCCCGGACGAACTCCACCGCCTGGCGAGCAAAACCCGGCAGCGCATGGGCGGGGATCAGGGGCACAAAGCGGCCTGCCACAGTGACCTGGTCACCGACCAAAAAGCTGCTTTGCTGCAAGACGAAAACGTTGGCTCCGCCGCAGATCCGGGGTGAAGCGTCCCACCACAAGATCAAAATCCCGGTCCCTGGGTAAACCCCACCCCACCCCGACCGCCCTGTTTGAGTAGTGGTTTTCTCAACCCTGCCAGCAAGCCCCCTGTGACAGTTCGCTGGTCACAGGGATTTTCCCTTTCGCTACAAAGACTTACGCCCGTTGAGTGCGATCGCCTGCGCAGCGGCTGCGACCTGGCCCGCAACTTGCTATTGAAGCTGTTGTCGGTTGAGCAGTACCCAGGTCACAGCTACGCTGAGTGACCAAAATGCAAAAGCAAAGAACCTGAGTCAAAGGACCCAGAAGCGGTCCTTTCTCAACAGGAAATTCGCTCTGTAACCGGTCGCAGGCGCTTCCGCATCGCCGTGATCCGAACTCAATCACTTGCGGAACCAACGAGAGAAAGGGTTGAAAAATGAGCCAAATCCAACGCACCTTCCCCGGTTTTTTCCTCTGTTGCACCTATGCCATCTGCATTTTGAGCTTACTTTTCCCACCCGCGCTGTTTGCGCAAGAAAGTGACGGGGCAGCAGACGGGATTCTCTTGCAGGAAAAGATTGCGTCCAACCAATGGCCGAGTTTCTTCACCGCGACCTTCCCGGAAACGAGCCAGTCCTATGAATACTACAAGCAAGCCGACGGCAGCCTTTTCTACCGGTCGGCGGACAGCTCGCAAGTCGGCTCAGTTCCAGCCAGCGCGATCAATGGGATCAATATCACCAGCGTGACTGAAAGCGGCGGCAACTTTGCTTCGACTTTCACGCTTCCGGATGGGCTCGGTGCGACCTTGACCTATCAATATTTTGGGGCCTGGAATGCCACTACTGGTTTTGCCACCGGTACCTTGGTTCTGCCCGACGGTTCGCAGCGCATCCTCGAACTCAACATTCCCGCGGGCACGACCACCCTTGCTATCACCAAAGCGGTGGTCATCATCATCGTGATCGGAGCGGGAGCTATCGCTGGGATCGGCTGTTTGTGGCACGCGCTGGTTACCGACTGCGCGGCGGACTGCGCCGCCGCTTGCGCCAAGGGTGGCGGCTCCCTCAAGAGCTCCAGTGAAGGCTGGTGTGGGCGCTGCACTTGCAAGTGCTATGAACCGCGCTGCCCCCAGCAAAAGGCCAACGCAGTGCCGATTGAAACCTGCCAGGTCTTCAACGCTCTTGCGGTCCCGGTTTCCGCCTTTGCCAACTGACCCAAGCGTAGGATAAACGCCAAGGGCCGAGGTCGTGCGACCTCGGCTTTTGCTTTGTGCGGAGTGGAGGTTCACCCCGCGACCACTTCGTGCACAGAGACCGCTTCATGCTCGAACATCCGGACTCCCGACCTTTCGCCGGGCCGGCGTGCTGGGCGCCATTCATCCTCGTCGCAGCATGAGCTGGAGAGCTGGTCAACGCGCAAATAGAGCGACACGTCGCAAGGTCTTTTTGGACAATGTTGTTCGACGTCGTTTTCAGTCGCGCCAAGCTTCTCTCGTGAGCTGAAGCCCGAGCAGGATGAAAGCCCCATACAAACCCAAAGACATCAGCGGTGACGCCGCGCGCAAGGCGGGAAAATCCGCGGGAGCGTTCGTGAACGGATCCCACAACCGTTGAGCACTGATCAAAGCGACCGAGAGAACGATCGCCCCTTTTGCGGCGGTGCCGATGAGATGCTGTCTGCGTACCAAGGCCAGGATCGGGAACAAGAGAAGCAAGTAAAAATTTTCCCAGGAGAAGGGGGAGACAATCACAGGCAAGGTGATCAAGGCCCCAAACGAGAGATCGGCGTTCCTATCGAGCTCTCTTCGCCGCAGAACGAGCAGAGCGAGCACCCAGAAAAAAACCACGAGGCTCACTACCTTCACGAGAGTCAGCACACCGACCGGATCGAGCGCGACGACCGGCTCGGTGAAGGCATTCGTCGTGAAAAGACGGCTGAAGAAACCGTTGAGCGACTGATTGACGAGATGTGGCATCGGTTGGCTTAAGCGCTGCGGCACGGTGGCAAAGAAGGCAGCGAGATCGTCCCGGAAAAACGGCAACGTGATGACCGGAATCCCCACAGTCGTGACCGCCATCGCGACAAGCGCAATATGCCGACGCGCCAGGAGGAAATGAAGGGCGAGAAGCCCAGGAGAAATCTTGATCAGGGTCGCTATCCCCAACAAAACGCCGGCTGCGACCTCCCGCCCCCGCTGGCAACACAAAAACGCCGCGGCAACCAGGAGCAGCAAAACGGCATTCGTCTGGCCGACGTAGAACGCATGGCACACGGGCGCAAACAAACAAGCAAACACGAGGGCATCTCGCCACAGTGGCAATGCGTCAGAAGCCGAAAGGCGCTGCCCTCGCAAGATCAGGCAGAGAGCCATGGCCAGACTGGCAAGGTTCACGACGTACCAGAGAAACCCGAAGATCAAAAGCGGTAAGAAAATACCCAGAGAAAGCACGGCGGCGAAGTACGGCGGATAGATATAGTTGCTGTCGGGTATGTAGGCAAGATCATGGCTCCGGAGGAAATCCTCAGTGCTTTGACCGTCGTATGGATTGCGCCCTTCGGCCCAGAGAACCGCCGCGGCATAGTAGGTGTTGAAGTCGACCTGAGCAAACCGCGTGGTGTTGGCCTGCTGGCTAGCGATCGCCCAAGCCAAGAGCCCGTGTGACATCAGGACGACTGCTAGCAACCAGCCACGAGCTCTCATTCCCGGACAGACTCCATGTAGTGGCGTATCCTGCGCCGCAAATGCGCTGAAGCCAGGCGTTTCGTAACGGCGATTGCAAGAGGGAGCAGAAACTGTGGGCAGAACAGCAGGGTTTGGCAGAATCGAAACTGCAATGAGGGCTTGCGCGAAAGATCATGGTAGATCTTGCGGGCAGCGGCGAGGTGTGCCCGGGCTTCTTCTCTGGCGCCCCGAACCAGAAAGGCCATGCACAAGTTGTTCAGCGCATTGGCCTGCAGAAACCGGTCCTCTGCCTCGTGAGCGAGGGCCAGCTTCTGGCCGTACCATGCCAGCGAGCGATCGGTCTGACCAGCCAGAAGCTCGAGCATTCCCAAGTTGCCCGCCGCCAGGATCTTCTCTTCTCTCATACCGGTGATCTGCGCGTTTTCCCAACGGCGGAGATAATACTCTCTCCCGCCATCAAGGTCGCCGACATCCTCACAAAGGCTTCCCAGATTTCCCAAGGCATAGCCATGCTCCTGCACAAGACCACTGTGGACCGCATTGTCCAACCTTCTTTGGTAACAAGCCCTAGCTTTTCTCAGCTCTCCTCGGATGACGTAGAGGGTGCCGAGATCCCCCAACGCGAACCCCTCTTCCTGCAGGTCGCCAAGAAGCTCGGCATTCTTGAGCCGGACCTTGTACAATTCGATGGCCTCGTCGAGCCGCTTCTCGCGGATGGCGATCGCACCGAGGTTGCCCAGCGCATATCCTTCGAGGCCTCGGTCATGATGTCGTTTCGCCAGCGTTTGCTGCTGCTCGGCAAGCTCGCGGCTGCGGCGTAGATCGCCCAACCGGTAGAACCCGGCAACAAGGTGGCTCAGCGCATAACCCTCTTGACTCCAGTCGTGTTTCTCCCGGGCGATCTCCAGACGTTCCTCGTTGTGAGCGATTGCTTCGCGAAGCTGGCCGAGACCGAACTCGATGCTCGCCAGATCGCCCAGGGCATAGCACTCCTCGCGTCGGTCATCATGCTTTCGAGCCAGCCGCAGCCGTTGTTTGAACAAACCCAGAGCGCGCTCTGGATTTTCGAACGCATTGCAGGTATACCCAAGGGCGCTCAACGCAGAGCTTTCGAGGTGCCAGTCTCCAGTCTCGCGGCCGATCTGCAGACATTTTTCCTGGCAGTCGAGGGCTTTCTTGAGATCCCCCACAACGAAATACGCTGCGCCTAGCCTGAAGAGAAGGCGAGACCGCAGCGAGGGATCTTCGACTCCACCGGGGATGGCGAGCGCGGTCAGGGCCCATTCGATCCGCTCGGCTGGCGGTCGCCGAAACTCGCGAATGTCCTCCCCCGTGAGCGCAAAGGCCAGGCACAGTTGTGCCGCTTCCGGGTGGTGAGCGGCAGCCTGACAGACCCGGAAGCGCGCATCGCTGACTTGAGGCCAGTCTTTGTCGAACGCGTCGAGGATCTCGTTCAGGCGCTCGTCGCGCCGGATGAACTCCCGATCGAAGCTCGCGAGTAGAGCGAGATAATGCTGATGAGCGCGAAACCGGCCGGGCCGCTTGACCTTTCGTTGCATCTCAAGGGCCTCAGTCCTCGAGCAAAGACCTCGCATGGGCGACGAGTAGCGCGTGCATCCAAAAGCGGCCTTCGCCGACCGGCTCAAGCAGACCGAGATCGACCAAGGCGCGCACCGATGGCCGCGGATCCTCGACGTCCCAGACCGCCCGTAGCGCCGCGAGATCGAATGTCGCCGGTTTGGGCGCGAAGTCACCGAGGTACGCAAAGCGTTCGAATAGCTCTGGTGGTAGCCGTTCGGTACTCTTGGCGAGGAGGATGGAGAGCGTCGGGAGCGTCTGGTGGCTCAGATCTGCGCAGTCGCTCGGGGCGCTCTGGTTGAGCAGCTGCCCACCCCCGCGAAGCGTTTCGAGAAGCTCGGCAGGGCTCCATAGCCGAGTTTCTTTGGCGAGCATCCGGCCAGCGACGTGGAGAGAAAGGGGGAGACCTTCGAGCTCGCAAGCCAAGATCCGGCACTCTTCCGGGTAGGCGGCGACTACCTCGGGAGCGCGCGAGCGCAGCAATTCGAGCCCGGCTTCTTCGCTCAGTGGTTTTAATCGGTAGATCGATTCGGAATTCTCGGTTATTTGGTCGGCCACTGCGGGGAGCCGGGTCGTCACCAGCATGGCGCAACCCGGGCCACCCACGAGAAAGGGCTGGGCGTGAGGCGCTTCCCAGACGTCATCCACGAGCAGCAAAACTCGGCGCCGTCGCAGGAGATAACCGAGCAGGAGAGAGGATTCCTCGATCGTGGCGGTCAGAGAAGTCCCCGGGCTGCCCAAGGCAATACACCAAGAGC
>CAZCOV010000040.1:0-3464 GCA_964499975.1 uncultured Thermoanaerobaculia bacterium | reverse complement strand
GGCTGGGCGACTGATCGAGCGCGGTCCATAGTATGCCGTCTGGAAACGCCTCGCGCAAATCTCGATCGTTGGCCAACGCCGTGGTCATGGTGGTCTTGCCGATCCCCGGCCAGCCCATCACTAGCAAGACCGGCCCGCGCTCAGCGCTACTGCCGGGGGAGCGGCACAGCCCCTGCTTGAGATTTCGAAGATCCACGTCTCGCCCCAGAAAGGAGGCCGGAGGCAGCGGCAAACGTGAGGCTCTGGCGAGCGGGGCGGTGGCGCTACCCCGCGGGAAAACAATAGGTTGAGGTACCGGAAAGCCCAGTGGAGTTGTCGGGGCGGGGCTCGGCAGGTTGTGCGCACCGAGCAGCATTTTAGCACCGAAGGAAGCATCGAACGGCAGCCGCCAGTCGCCATGGACCTCCTCATGCCGGAACGCGGCCAGTCGTTGCTCAGCCTCGCTGTAGAAGCCTTCGAAACCCTGCTCAATCTCTCGCTGCCGGGTCGGCGCCTCCTCGCGCAGAAAGTCGCCAACCAACTGGCGGGCGAGCCGCTTTGCATCCTCGGTTTCAGCGCGTTCATTTCGCTCATCGGAAACCTTGCCACCGCGATCACGAGGCCTGGATCGGCCAGAGCTCTCGCCCCAAGCAACCTGCGTATTCGGATGGCCGTAGAAGCTGTATGCCAGCCAGTCGACCTTGCCCGGAAAGGATCGCTGGACCTCCAGCCGGGCCTGACGCACGGCCTCGCCCAGAGGCACCTCAGGAAGGTGACGGTAAAGGACGTCGGCGAACGCTGCCGCCCGTTCGTCTTTGACCTGCCATTGTGGACCAATAAAGGCGCTGCATTCACACTCTTTGATCCAGCGCTCGGCCCAGCCTCCGAGCCCGGTGAGTGACCAGCCCTGCTGGCCCACCTCGCAAGCGCTGGTCACGACGAGCGGACGATCTGCGCGCAGCCGCCGAGCTATCGCCCCGGTCAAGTGACGGCTTCTGAAGGCATCCCCCATGAGCAAGGCGGACTCATCAGGTTGAGCGGCATCGTACTCGCCGTGGCCAACGAAGTGGTAAAGATCTTGTCCACCTTCCAGCAAGAGCGTCTCGAGGTCTTGCAGCCGCGCCTCCGTCAGCGGCGTCACCGCGACACCGTTTTCCCTGGCCAGGCGTTCGAGCCGCGCTGCTTCCAACCCAGCTGCACGCAAGGACGCCATCCCTTCGGGCGCAGCTCCTACGATGATCGCCAGGCGCCTTATCCGCTTCGCGTCTACCGGAGGGATCCCAGCAAACCAGCGGCTCAAGCGAAACTGGAGGCAGAAGAAATCATCCTCGGCGTCGCCCTCATCGGCCTTCAGCAACTCCCACGGAATCCAGGGCTCATCCGAAATGATGCGAAGGCTCTTGGCGTGACGAAAACGGCGATAAGCGTCGCGCATCGGCGGGGGAAAGAGTCGCCCATAGAGAAGATGTCCGAGCGATTCCAGCTCACGCTGGATCTTCTCATCCAGAAGTAACCGCCCATCCACAGTCGTGCCATGGTGCAAGCTCGCCAGCTGGGCATAAATCCCAGTCTTGAAGCCGTCTGGGTTCTTCAGCGGCTCGCTGCGCAGCTTGTCGTAGAACGCCGCGACAGCCCCGCTTGGGGAGCTGAGCTGGTATTCCAGCACCAGCTCACCCGAGCTGCGAATCGTCTCGACCCGCAAGTCCAAATCGACGGGAGAGGCTGGGTCCGACCATCTTTTGTCCATACTGCCGATATTCTATGCCCGTTCAAAGATGGCGGACAGCCTGACCCGAGCACCGCTTTCGTTGGTCCAGTTCAGCCTGGATTCACGCGTTGTCCAAGCAAGGAAGGAAATGGGCTCCGCCGTGAGTACTCGCAGTCAGATTCCGTCGATTGATCTCGAAATCCGGGTGACCACGCCCTGGGGGCGCGGTGGCCACACCCTGGATTTCGTCCTCAACTCGCCGTCCCGCGCGCTGGACTTCTACCAAGAGCCGATCGCGGGCCATCCGCTGCATGCCCCGGAGCGGTTTCAAAAGCAGCTCTTCCAACAGCTCGAGGGTCTGCACCACCGGCGTGACGTCGAAGGCGAAGTCATCGATCGGCGGAGTGTTCTCCTTGAACTGAACGCCCTGGGGCACGACTTGTACCAGGCGCTTTTCCCGCGTGAATTGCGCCGGATTTACCGCGATGTCCGGGAAAAAGTGCGGACGCTGTTGATCGTCTCGGATGAGCCGTGGATCCCCTGGGAAATCTTGCGTCCTTATGAGTTCGAGGACGACGACTTCTTCTGCATGCGCTTTCAGATGAGTCGCTGGCTGAGCGGAGAAACCCCTCTCTTGCCCGAAAAACAGATCTTGCGGATTTTGGGCCTCAGACCCAGTGACGAACTTGCCGCTGCTGACCTTGAGTTGCAATATCTTCTCGCTTTGGTCGAGGCCACGCCAGGACTTGCCGGTAGCTTTCATTCGGATACCCGGTTCCAAGAAGCCCTGGAGCTTCTCGGTCAGGAAAGCTATGACCTGCTCCACTTTGCCGGGCATGGAGCGTTTGCTGAAGACCGCCCTGGCGAAGCCAAGCTCCAGGTGTTGGACCAAGCGCTTCGCGCGCGCCACCTGTCACCGGCGCTGGAGAAGGCTCTGCGGCAAGCGCAACCGGTGGTTTTCCTCAACGCCTGCCAGACCGGACGCCTGGATCATTCGCTGACCGGCCTCGATGGTTGGGCGCCTAGATGGGTGCGACGCTGTGGCTGCAGCGCGTTTCTCGCGCCCTACTGGTCGGTCGCCGACCAGCGTGCTTGCTACTTCGCCCAGGTTTTCTATCAGCAGCTGGCGTGCGGCAAGCCGCTGGGAGAGGCTGTCCGCCTGGCCCGGCACCAGCTGCGCAAACAAGATGCCGATGAGATGGCCTGGTTGGCCTACAGCCTCTACGGCCATCCCGATGCCAGGATTCTCTTGGGCGATGGCTTGCCCGCCATGAGAGAGGACGCCCCCGCGCCACTGCAAATGCCTTCTTGGATGGGACGGAATACGGACCGTTTCGGGGCCAAACCCGCGAACGCCGTGAGTCAGGGTCCCCCCAACACCCCCTGGACCGCGCCCGCGCCCGATAAGCCAAGCCGTTCCGCCGGCATGACTCGCCGTCATTTTTTGACCCTCGCTGCTGGCGTGCTTGTGCTGGTCCTGCTCGGCGTCTTTGCCCCGGATCTCCTAGAGCAGTGGCGCCAACCCCCAACCAGCGACGAGAAGCGCGAGCAAAGTTCGAGCACGCCTCAGGACCCCACGCACACCGACCCGGTCGCATTGAGTGAAGAGCCATTTCCAGGCCGGACGATCGTTGAGCCTCCTCCTCCTCCTCCTCCTCCTCCCACTCCCCGTGTTGTTCCACCATCCGCAGTACCCTCGGTACCCTTGCTCGCAATCACCCAGGGAAAAGTTGCCATCCTGGTTCTCGACCGCAAAACGCGAAAACCCGACGACGAC
>CAZCOV010000039.1:0-26623 GCA_964499975.1 uncultured Thermoanaerobaculia bacterium | reverse complement strand
CACCCGCCCGCGCACTTGCCCGCTCGCATCCGCAAGCTCGGTGACCTTGACTTCGAGAGTTTTCCACCCTCCGTCCAAAGTGATCCGCAGCTGGCCGCTGGCTTCCCCGGCTTCGTGGGCGAGCAGTCTCGCTAGCTTGCTGCGTTCCAGGTCGGCCCAGGCCCGTTCGCTCGGCTGGCCGATCACGTCTTCCGCACTCTGGTGCAAAATCTTGAGCGCAGCCCCGTTGCAAGTTGCTATGCGCCCAGACGAGTCGAGCGAAATCACCCCAGCGGCGACGTTTTGCAGGACCGCGGCCAGCTGCTCGTTAGCGTCGCGCAGTTCGCGCGTGCTGCGGTCCACCAACTCCTTATTGCGCTGCAAGTCCTCGGTCATCCGGTTGAAGCCGTCGACCAAGACGCCGAGCTCGTCGTCGACCTCGACTTTGACCCGGTAATCGAGGTCACCGCGGCTGATCCTACTGGTTCCCACCGCGAGTTCTTGGATCGGAATTGTGATCCGGCGCGAAAGACGCATCCCGATCGAAGAGAAAGCGAGAATCACCAGCAAGGCCACCATCAACAGGAGCTGCAAGTACAGGGTCTGCAACTCTTCTTGATTGGTCGCAGATTGCAAGTAATTTTGGTAAGCCCGGATCAGCGCCTGACTTTTGGCGGCGAGGTCTGATGGCAAGATGGTGGCAGTCACGATCACCGTGTGCGCGGGCGGCTCCCCAGCGGCCAGCCGCGACGCTGCTGGATTTGCTTGGACCCGGGCTGCTGGGGTGCCTGCCGACGGCTTACGCTCTCTGGGCGGCAATGGACGTTCCATGGCCCGGGCCGCGAGGATCACTTGACCCGCAATCGACGCGGTTTGCTCGACGCGCACGGCCTTGCCATTGGCGATGGCGTCGCGCAGCAGGCGATCCACGCCGCGAAAAGCGAGGTCTCGGCTGATCCCCGAGAGCGGATCCGCAGTGCCGTAGATCAGCGCCATGCCGTCGTAGAGCGCGAGATAATCGAGGTCGAGTTCTTCGCGCCACGCTTGCAACTGCCGCTGCAGGGCTGGCCGCTGGCTCAAGTCTCCGAGATCGAAACTCCGCATGGTCTCCAGGGCCCGCTGGGCATCGCGCAAGTTGGTGTTCTCGATCTGGGTGGTCAACGCATTGGCGGTGTCGGCGGCTTGCTTGACCACGTCTTCGATCGGCAGCGCGAACCAGCGTTCAAAGGAGCCGAGCAACAACTGGGTGGCAAAAGGGAACAAGATCAGCACCGGGATCAACGACAAGGCGATCGAACTGAGCACCAGCTTGGTCTTGAATTTCGAGCCGAGGATGCGGTTATGCCGGTCGACCAGAATCTTGAACACCGAGCGCACCAAGATCAGGGCAACGGTCAAGATCAAGATCACATTGACATACCACAGCACGAAGAGCAGCAGCCGGTTGGCGAGCAGCGGCTGGGGCAAGGCACGACCGCGCTCTACCAAGTAGTAAAACAGCGTGCAGATCACCAGCACAGCGGCTAGACCCGCAAAAATGAAGCGGTTGTCTTTGCTGCGCTTGAGCAGATCGGTTTTGAGGTGGGTCGCGGTATTGCGGAGCATGGCTCAGGGTCACTGGCGCACGGTGGTTGGGTTCAGGGCAATTCGAGTTGCGCTTCTGCCCACGGAGTTTGCGCCGTGGTCGGGACAAAGAAGAACACGGTGCGCGTCCCGACCTCGGCGCGCACCCGCACGCGCAGATTTTGCCGGTCCGCCACCGAGTCGAGCTGAAAAGCCGGGAACCGGTACAACTCGGTCATCGCCGGTTCGAGCGCCTGCGGGTCGCGGACCACCCGGCTCTCGGTCAAGTTGCCATCATACTTGTAGTTGATCAAATACTCGCGGGTAATCCCGTTGTACATCGCCACCACCTGCAGCTCGCCGAGGATCACCCGCTTGTCAAACCAGCGCTTGCGCGTCCGGGTGAGCTCGAACTGGTAGCCGAGGCTGGTCGGCAAGCCGCTCTCGATTCGGCGCCGGAGCTGTTCGTCAAAAGCGCCCGCCAAACTGAAAGACAGCAAGACCTGCAGGTTGTCGATCGCCACGCTGAGGTCTACAATCCGCGGATCGGCGTCGCTCTTAGCAGCGCCTAGCGGCAGGGTCCACAGCCAGCCGAAAAGCAATGCGAGCAGCCCGAGGCACAGCCCAGGCAAAGGCGACCACGCCGCCCGCCTGCCGCGCGCGCGACGAACGGCAGGCGAGAAAAGCCGGAAAGCACCAGGTTCCAACATGACCACCGAAGTTCTTTATACCCGGCAGCTCGCCAGCAATCGGCGAGCCCGCCACGAATATCATCTCCTGGACCAGCTCGAAGCTGGGATTGCACTCACTGGCACGGAAGTCAAGGCCGCGCGCACCGGCCGCGTCCAGCTGCAGGACGGCTTTGTCGAGTTCCGCAACGGCGAAGCCTTTCTCGTCGGCGTCCACATCGCTCCCTACAGCCACGGCAACCGCGAGAACCACCTCCCTGACCGCCCGCGCAAGCTGCTCCTCAAAAAGCGCGACTGCACTCGCCTGGAAAGCCGTAGCCAGGGCAAGGGAATGACCGTGGTGCCCCTCTCGCTCTATCTCAAAGGCCGCCGCATCAAGGTCGAAATCGCGCTCGCTCAGGGCAAGAAGCTGTTCGACAAGCGGCAGACCGAACGCGAACGCGAACTCGACCGCGAAGCGCGCGAGGCGGTCAAGGCGCTGCGCTACCGCTGACCTGCCAGGGATTCGCCCGCTGTGCTGCCAACTGCTCGACCCATCCACTCCCGGGGTCCTGCTGGCCGGCCGAAGTCTGCTCGCACCAGGGTCGAACGACGTGAACTTGGTAACCAGAGGGAGCCTCACCGTTGCGCTCATCCTAGTTTACGATAAAGTGCGGTGAGTGGCAAAAATCTGCGGCGCAGAGCTTGCGGCGCACGGCTCGAGGGTGAAACCGCGGAAAAAACTCAGCGCAAACGCTGGCTACGACCCTGGAACCGCAGACCGCAGAGCAGATGAAAACGGTAGATTAAGAACGGTAGATAAGGACGGTAGATAAGGACGGCAGATTCAACGAATTCATCGAGAGGAGCGATGGGATGCTGAGGCGTAAACAAGGGATTTGGATTCTGGGGCTTTTGACCCTGACGGTCGCGTCGGCGCTACCGGTTCAGGGAGCGGGTTTCTCGATTTTCGAACAAGGGAGCAAAGCGATGGGCATGGCTGGAGCCTTCACCGCACAGGCGGATGACGGCTCGGCCATATTCCACAACGTCGGCGGGTTGGCTTTCCTGAAAAAACAACGCCACGAGCTCGGCATGACCGTGATCAAACCGGTCGAGGTGGACTTTGCCGGGATCGACCCCTTTCCCGGGGCAAACGCCACGGGAACCGCGGAAGAACCGTTCTTCACTCCACCTCACTACTACTATGTGCGACCGATCTCCAAAAACTTGACCTTCGGTTTCGGTTTCAACTCGCCTTTTGGCTTGTCGGTCGAGTGGAAAGATCGCGCCAACTGGCCTGGACGTTTCCTCAGCGCCAGGTCCGAACTCAAATGCTTCGACCTCAACCCGAGCATCGGCTGGCAAGTGAACGAGCACCTCGGCGTGGGGCTGGGCGTCTCCGTCCGCGCCGCGAAAGTCGAGCTTTTCCGCCATGTGGCCGCGATCAACCCGCTCAATTTCCGGGTCTTCGACGCTGGCACCGTGTTGCTCGAAAGCGATCTCGACAACGGCCTTGGCTGGAACGTCGGGTTGTTGCACAAGGTCAACCGCCGCTTGTCTTGGGGCTTTTCCTACCGCAGCGCGATCGAAGTCGATTTTTCCGGTGACGCGGTTTTTGCGCAGCTGCCCAGCGGCAACCCGGTGCTCGACGCGATTGTCGCGCGCACCATTCCCTTCAACCAGGAATTGCCGGTCGAAACCAACCTCGAATTCCCTGACCTCATCAGCCTCGGCGTGGCATTCGGCTTGACCGATCGGGTGCTCGTCGAGTTCGACCTCAACCAGACCGGTTGGAGCTCCTTCGATCAGTTGCCCCTGACCTTCGTCAACCACCCGCAGTTCAGCCAAGTTGTTCCCGAGGAGTACGAAGACGCGCTGCACTACCGCCTGGGTGTGCGGGTCGATGCCGGGGACAACCAGTGGCGTTTTGGCTACGTGTATGACGAGTCACCCCAACCCGACGAGTCCGTAGGTCCGCTCTTGCCCGACGCCAATCGCGATGGCATCACCATCGGCTTTGGCTGGCACGATCGGCTTGACTTGGCGATCATGTACCTGCAGCTCATTGAACGGACCACTACCACCAATCGTGACTCCTTTTTCGGAACCTACAACACCACGGTCTGGCTGGTAGGCGCGACGTGGAAGATCTGATGTAACGACCCTATAACCGATTCACGTTCGACCGATTCACGTTTGACTGGGAAGCAGAGGTAGACCATGCGCTCTCTCAACTGTTCACGTTCGCGTTCGAGCCGCAAGCTCTTAGGCTTTGCGGCGGTCGCGCTGCTCGCAGCGAACAGCGCGCTCGCCCAGGACACCGGCACTGCCAACTTCAACCGCTACGTGGCCGTGGGCGACAGCCTGACCGCGGGTTTCATCAGCGGGGGTTTGGTCGATGAAGTCCAGCGGGTCAGTTATCCCGCCTTGATCAGCCGTCAGGCCCGCGGACCCAACGCGCGTTTCGAGCTCCCACTGGTCAGCAAACCGGGCATTCCGCCCGTGCTCCAAGTGGCGAATCTGGCGCCCTTGACGATTGCCCCGGCGAGCGGGTTCGGCGCCCCGACCAACCTGCAGTTGCCGCGACCCTACGACAACTTGGCGGTCCCGGGCGCGGAAGTCCATGACGTGATCAACACCCGCACCGGCGGACTCCACGACCTGATCCTGCGCGGGCTGGGGACCCAGCTCGAGCAGGCGCTGTTCCTGCGTCCGACCTTCGCCACCTTGTGGATCGGCAACAACGACGCCCTAGCCGCGGCCACCAGCGGCGTGGTGATCGAGGACGTGACCTTGACCTCGCTCGCCGCGTTTGAGTCCAAATACCGGACGATTGCCGGCGCGCTGCGCGCGAGCGGGGCGCAACTCGCGCTCGCGACCATCCCCAACGTCACCGCCATCCCATTCGTCACCGCAGTGCCGCCGGTGGTGGTCAATCCCGCGACCAACGAGCCGGTCCTGGTCAATGGTCAAGTGGTGCCGCTCATCGGTCCCAACGGTCCCTTGACCCCAGGGGTCGATTTCGTGCTGCTCACTGCGACCGGCGAGCTACGGCAGGGCAAAGGCATCCCGCGCCAGCTCGGCGGATCGGGTGAACCGTTGAGCGACCACGTGGTCTTGAGCGGTTCCGAGGTCTCCCGCATCAGCGCCCGGGTTGCCGAGTTCAACCGGGTGATCCGCACGGTCGCCACCGAGACCGGCGCCGCCCTGGTCGACGTCAACGAGATCTTTGCGCGGATTGCCACCGAAGGCTTGGAGGTTGCCGGCATCTCGTTCAGCGCGCGCTTCTTGAGCGGGGGCTTGTTCAGCACCGACGGGGTCCACGCCTCGGCCTTTGGCTACGCGGTAGTGGCCAACGCGTTCATCCGAGCGATCAATCGCGCCTACAATGCCAACATTCCGCTGGTCAACTTCAGCGATTACATCTTTGGCCCACTGGCCAGCCTGGGCACCAGCTATCCCGTGACTGCGTCGATCGACTTCACGGCCGCAGCCGAAGCCAACCTGCGTTTCGCCCTCGGCGTCCCCGACCGCTCCACCCTGGAAAAACTCCTGGGCAGTGGCTCCGACGGCGGCGGCAATGACGCAGGGGATGAAGGTGGCGACGCTGGCGGTGATGACGAAGGCGGTGGCAACGGCAACGGCGACAACGGCGGTGGCAACGGCAACAACGGCGGTGGCAACGGCGATGGCAACGGCGACAACGGCGGCGGCGACAACGGCGGCGGCGACAACGGCACGCCCGAAGAACCGCCTGAACCGCCCGTCGACCCCGGCGAACGCGAGCGCGGTTTCTGACGATCACCCACCCACGGACGGTGAGGGGCTCAGCGGCCCGCTCACCGTCCGACAAGTCCGACAAGTCCGACTTCTTACTCTTAAGGAACGCCGTGTCCACTTCCCCTCACCTAACCCGCAAGATGCTCTGGGCTGCCCTGGCTTGGACCGGGTTCGCCCTGGCCTTGCGGCTGCTGGTGTTGCTCCAGAGCCGAGACGTTCCCGCACTGGCAGTGCCGCTGGGCGATGCCTGGGCTTTCGACCGCGCCGGCCAAGCGCTGGCCGCGGGCGAAGCCTCCCACCTGTGGCTGTGGCGGTCACCGCTTTACGCGCTGTGGCTCGGGCTGGTCTACGCCTGCAATGACGGTTGGTGGCTGCCACGCTTGGCCCAGGCCCTGGCCGGGGCGATCACCTGCGGGTTGACTTTCCAGCTGGCCCGACAGTGGATGCGCCCAGCCCTGGCCGGCGGGGCAGCGCTCCTCGTCGCCGCTTCTGGACCGCTGATCTTCTATGAAACCCAGTTGCTGCCCACCACCTGGAGCGCGCTGCTCGGGGTCCTGCTCGCCTGGCTCGGACGCGATTTGGGACAGCCGGCCTCTGGGCGGCGCGGCTTGCTGTGGGGTGCGCTCGCGGCGCTCGGCTCTTGGCTCCACCTCGCCTTCTTACCCGTTCTGGCAGGGGCCTTGGTCGTGGCGCTGCGCACACCCAAAGGCCCGGAGCGCCAGCGCCTGGTCCGCGCGCTGCTGGCCGGCGCGGCGCTGGTGCTGTTGCTCTTCGCCGGGCTCAGCTACCGACTGGCGGGGAAGGTCCAACTTCTGCCCGCCGCGACCGGACTCGACGCCTACCTGACCCTCCACCCCTCAGGCTGCGCCTTACGCCAAGGTTCCGTCCGCGAAATGTGGCAAACCCTGGACGCCTGGCCCGCGCGAGTGACTCCAGCAGCGCCAGCTGCACCAGCTGCGCCAAAACTCAGCAGCCCAGCCTCCCCGACCAGCGCTCCGACCACCACCGTCTGGCCGGCGCAGCCGTGGGGCCGCGAACTCATGGCTTGGGCTCGCGCCCAGCCGCTCGCGGGCATCCGCAGCTTGAGCACCGCGTTGGGCGAACTCCTGAGCGCCCGCGAGGTAGCCCCGCTCGGCGGCCTCCGCCAGCGCAGCCACGACGTCTGGCTCCTGCGCTGGCTCCTTTTTGCGGTCGGCCCCTGGGGCTTCCCCAGCGGGCTGCTCTTGCCGTTGGGACTTCTTGGCTTGGTCTTGGGCTGGCGGCAACCCGGCGTCCGGTCGCTTGCGACCGTGCTCCTGCCTTATGCCTTGACCCTGCTCTGCTTGGGCGCTTCGGCTGACACCCGAACGGCCTTGGTACCGCTCTGGGCGATCAGCGCGGCCTGGACCGTGTCTTACGCCATGACGGCGTGGCGCGCACAACCGCGGGCGCAGAGCGCCAAGCTCGTCGGGGCGCTCGTCGGAATCGTCTTGATCACCGGCTTGACCACCGTGCCAGGCCCTTTTTGCGCCGAGTCGAAAGATCCCCAAGTTGCCCTCGCGGAAGACCTGGGGCGGTACTACGAAGACCAGGGAGACCGCGCCACCGCGGTCATCCATTACCAGCAGGTGCTCGAACGCAACAAAGACGTTTTGGCGGTGCATCGCCGTCTGGGCAAAATTTTCGCGGCGGACGGCGAAATCGACGGGGCGATCGCCCACTATGGTTCGGCCATCCGCATTGCCCCCCGCTCAGCGCCTGATCACTCTGCCCTGGCCGAACTGCTGCTCCAACAGGGCAAAACTGACCAGGCCCTGATCCACCTCGAAACCCTCGTCGCGCTCGAGCCCACAGCGAGCGCCGCACATCGCCGACTGGGCCAAACCCTGCTCGCGCTCGGTCAGTCCGAGCGCGCACTCGCCGTCTTGCGCGAGGCAGTACGCCTCGCTCCCAACGACGCTGAGACGCAGTTCATCCTCGGCGGACTCCTGCTCAAACAGGGCGATGCGGTAGCCGCCCGGGACGCACTCCTTGCGGCGCTGGCGCAACAACCGCGGGCCCCCATCCACAACGAATTGGGCACAGCGTATCTGGCACTCAACCAACTGCCCGCCGCCGTCGAGCAGTTCCAGCGTGCGATCGCGCTCGATCCCGACTACGTCGACGCTTACAGCAATGCCGGGGTCACGAGCGCGCTCCTCGGCCGCTTGGCGGAAGCTGGCGAGTTCCTCTCGCAGGCCATCCAGCGCCGTCCGGACCACGTGGACGCCCGCTACAATCTGGGCTGGGTGCTGCTCCGCTTGGGCGAGCAGCAGCAGGCGATCGAGCAGTTCCAAGAAGTCTTGAAACGCCGCCCGGACCACCCTCTGGCCAGCCGCCAGCTGCAGACGCTGGGCGTCCGCTGAACTCGTGGGCATGCCTGCGCGCCGTCGCCTTGACCGTTCTTGCTGGTGGACGCTGCTCCTCACCGCCTGCACTCCCCTGCTTGCAGCCGATCCCCCACCCGCACTGCCCCCGACCAGTGCGTCACCGCCCATCTTTGCCCTGCTCGCAGACGCTGGCCTCGACGTCACTTATTGGAACGGCATGACCGGCGAGTTCTATTTGCCGGAGATCAGCTGCGGCGGGGGCGCGCTCTTCGATTTCGACAACGACGGCGACCTCGACGTGTTTTTGGTCCAAGGGCAGTTGCTCGGTCCGGGCAAAGACCTGGGCATGGCCATCTTGCCGCCGGCTGACCCCGAACTCCGCGATCGTCTGTGGCGCAACGATTTGACCGTGCTGCCCGACGGCCGCCGTCAACTCCGCTTCACCGACGTCACCGCGGCGAGCGGGATGGTCGCCCCGGGCTATGGCTGCGGGGTGGCAACCGGCGATTTCGACAACGACGGGTGGGTCGACCTCTACCTCGCCCAGCTCGGCTCCAACCAGCTGTGGCGCAACCAGGGCGACGGCACGTTCCGCGACGTGACCGCGGGCAGCTACAGCGACGACCCACGCTGGAGCACATCCGCCAGCTTCGCTGACGTCGACGGCGATGGCTGGCTCGATCTCTATGTGGCCAACTACCTGGATTTTTCCTATGCCCAGCACAAGATCTGCCGGACGGCCACGGGCGCCCGCGACTACTGCTCGCCCGATGCTTACGTCGGAGTCCCGGATACCTTGCTGCGCAACCGCGGGGACGGCACTTTTGCCAACATCACGGCCAGCGCGGGCATTGATCGCGTGCGCAGCAAGTCGCTGGCAGTAGCGGCCGCGGACTTCAACCAGGACGGCCGCATCGATTTCTACGTCGCCAACGACGGGGTGGCCAACCAGTTGTGGATCCAGCGAGCAGACGGCCGCTTCCAAGACGAAGCCCTACTCGCTGGCTGCGCGGTCAATGGCCGCGGGCAAGCAGAAGCCGGCATGGGGGTGGCCGTGGGCGACTTTGACCGCGACCTCGACCTCGATGTGTTCAAAACCAACTTGAGCGGCGAAACCAACACCCTGTTCGTCAACGACGGTCGGGGCGCGTTCGAGGATCAGAGCACCAGCTCAGGGTTGGGTCCGCCGAGCTGGAGTGTCACCAGCTGGGGCACCGCCTGGCTCGACTACGACCATGACGGCTGGCTCGACGTCTTGACCGTGAGCGGGGCGGTGCGCACCATCGAAGCGCAGGCCAACACCGGGGACCCCTTCCCTTTCCGCCAAACCCGCCAGCTGTTCCGTAACCTGGGGGATGGCCGGTTCGAGGACAAGACAGCAGCGGCCGGCCCAGCGTTCGTCCTCCCCGAGGTGGGCCGCGGGCTCGCCATCGGCGACCTCGACAACGACGGCGACCTCGACGCCCTGGTGATCAACAACAGCAGTCCGGCCCGCATCCTGCTCAACCAAGTTGGCCAGGATCAACCCTGGCTGAGCTTGCGGCTGGTCGGAGTTTACGGCAACAGCGGGCGTCCACGCGACATGCTCGGCGCGCGCGCGCTGCTGCGCCATGGCGGCCGCACCAGCCTGCGCCACGTCCACACCGACGGGAGCTTCGCTTCGGCGAGCGATCCCCGTGTACACTTCGGCCTGGGCAGTGATGCCCGCGGAAAAGCCGACCCCGAACCGCTCAGCGTGCGCGTCATCTGGCCGGACGGACGGGTCGAAGAGTGGACTGACCTGGTGCCGGGTCGCACCACCACGCTGCTCCAAGGCAGCGGGAGGAAAATCCCATGATCCATCGTGCCCTGTGCCTTTCCCTGCTGCAGATCCTGGTGGCCACAGCCCAAATCTCGGCCGTCCCCACCGCCCCCAAAACGGCTGCTCCGGGCCCCCCTCCGCCGGGCGCCCCTGCTGGCGCGGCGCTGGCCCAAGGGATGGCGGTGCCGCACCCGGACCTAAGCGCCATGCAACCGACGGTGCGCGAACAAGTCGAGCGCTTGCAGCAGATGGTCGAAAGGGTCAAGAGCAACCCCAATGCGAGCGCGACCGAGATCAGCGAAGGGTTTGGGGTCCTCGGTCAGGGCATGCAAGCTTTCGACCTGCTCGATGCAGCAGAAACCTGCTACACCCACGCCCTGACGCTGGCCCCCAGCGATCATCGCTGGTGGTATTACCGCGGGCTCCTCTTCCACTCCAAGGGAGCTTTTGAGAAAGCGGTCAGCGACTTGCAGAAAGCTGCTGAGCTCAAACCGGACTACCTGGCCACCCAGATCCGTCTCGGCAATGCCCTGCTCGAACTCGGGGTTGCGTCAGCGGCCGAACGGCACTTTACGCGCGTCCGGACCGCCGAACCCGACAACGCTGCCGCGCTTTATGGCCTGGGTCGGACCGCTCTCGCGCTCGGCAACCTCCCCCAGGCGATCAGCCAGCTGGAGGAAACCCTGAAGCGGCAACCCGGGGCAGACATCGTCCACTACCAACTCGCCCAGGCGTACCGCAAGGCTGGCGATCTGGCGCAGGCTCAGTTCCACTTGTCGCAGCAAGGCGAACGCGAAGTCAGCTTCGCTGATCCCCTGGCCTTCAACTTGTCGCTGATCGTGATCAGCACATCGTTCGAAGTGGTCCGCAACCTCGCCCGCCAAGAGCAAGATTTCAAGGAGCGGGACTTTCTCGGCTTCGTGCTTAACCGGCTCGGGGACGTGCCCGGGATCACCGACCAGTTCCGGCAAGTGATCGAGCAACTCGACCAGGATTCGCAAGCTTCACCGCTCGAACGCGGTCGCATGCGCTTCGCGCTCGGCGGCCTGCTCGCCCGTGAGAACCAGGACGAAGCCGCGGTCGCGGAATTCACCCACGCGATCGAGCTGGCGCCGTCGCTCATCGATGCCCGCCTCAAGCTGGGCAATGGCCTGGCCCGGCTCGGCCGTTTCCACGACGCGATCAGTCACTACAGCGCGATCCTGGCGCGTCAGCCCGACCATCCAGAAGCTTTGGGGCAGCGGGCGGCGGCGCGCTCCAACCTCGGCGACCTCGCGGCCGCGCGCACCGACCTCGAACGCTTGCTCGAACTCGAACCGCAGAATCGCGCCGCGCATTTTCGCTTGGCGAACTTGCTCGAACGGCAAGGCGATGCGGACGCTGCGGCCAAGCGTCTGGCTGAAACCATTCCCTTGGGTGCCACGCCGCAAGAAAAGGCCGACACCCTGGTGACCTTGGCCGGACTCTACCGGCGCCACCAGGACCGCGAAAGCGCACTGGATCTGTACCAAAAAGCCCTGGCGGTCGATCCTGAAAATCGGCCGGCGATGTATGAGCTAGCACTTTTCTTGGGTGAACTCCGGCAGTATGGCGAAGCGGCCAAAATCTATGCCCACTTGGGTGAGCTCGACCCGCAGCATCTCGAGGTCCGGGTGGCCGAAGCCACTGCCTTGATTTTGGCGGGAGAACACCGGAAAGCCCGCGAACGGCTCGAAGTCGAGCTGCAGCGTTTTCCGACCAGCATTGATCTCAAAGACATTCTGGCCCGGCACCTGGCCGCTGCCCCCGACCTTGGAGTGCGCGACGGCGTCCGGGCGCTGACGCTGGCGCAAGAGCTGTACGCCTCATTTCCGACCGCAGAAACGATCGAGACCCTGGCCATGGCTTACGCTCAGACCGGGGACTTTGCCCAGGCGGTTTCGTGGCAGAAAAAGCTGATCGCCGGCTCCGGCGTCCAGCCGGCTGAAGTCCGCACCCGCTGGGAGCGCAACCTGGCGCTTTACGAACGCCAGCAGCCCTGCTGCGCGCAGTGAGCCGACCTCATCCTCCCGGCTTGAGCGCGGCGAACAAGGGGTGAGGTCGCCTTACTGGAAGCGTTCGCCCGGACGGAGGTGCTCGCCGTTCGCGAGATCGCGGGCGGCGATGACTTTTTTGCCTGGACGTTGCACTTTTTCGAGCCCCAAAAAAGTGCCAGAACCGCAAGCCACGATCAGCCGGTCGTCGCGCACGCCGAGGAGGCTGCCCGGGACCAAAGTCGACAGCTCAGGGAAGCTCACCGGACGCGCCCAGATCAGCTTCAAGGGCTGACCCCGAAGCTCGCTGGTCAAGCCCGGCCACGGAGTGAGCGCGCGCAAGCGGTGCCACAGGGCGGTCGCGGTTTCGCCCCAGTCGACCACACCCGCAGACTTGTCGAGACGCGGCGCGTAAGAAACCTGACTCTCGTCTTGCGGCCGGGCCACCAGCGTGCCGTACGCCAGTTGGTCCAGCGTGCGGACCATCAGCTGCGCGCCGATCTGACTCAAGCGCTCCGCCAACTCGCCGGCAGTTTCCTCAGGACCGATCGCGACGGCCTGCTGGAGCAGGAGCGGACCGGTGTCGAGTCCCGGTGCCATCTGCATGGTGGTGACCCCGGTTTGAGCGTCACCATGGAGCAGCGCGGCCTGGATCGGCGCTGCTCCGCGGTAGTGCGGCAAGAGCGAACCGTGGAGGTTGAGGCAACCGAGACGGGGCAGTTGCAAGAGCTCGCGGTGAAAAATCCGACCAAACGCGACCACCACGGCCACGTCCGCTGAGAGCTGGACGAGCTCGGCGAGCCAGTGCGCATCTTTGAGCGAGGAGGGCTGGCGGATCGCCAGCTGGTGCGCGCGCGCCCAAACCACCACCGGTGGGTCGTTGAGCTTCTGGCCGCGTCCCACCGGGCGTGACGGCTGGCTGATCACTTGCTGCACTTCGTGACCCGCCGCAACCAGTGCCGCCAGGGTGGGAACCGCGAACTGCGGGGTGCCGAAAAAGAGGACGCGCAGCGCTCAGTCCTCCAGCTTGGCGCGGTTGATCTCGTCGAAATAGTCGGGACGCACCAGCACTTCCCGCGGCTTGCTGCCCTGCGCGGGTCCCAACAGCCCGTCGGCGGCCATCATGTCGATCAGCCGCGCTGCCCGCGAAAAACCGACCCGCATCCGCCGCTGGAGAAAGCTGGCCGAGGCTTGACGCTCTGCCACCACCAACCGCGCAGCTTCGTCGTAAAGGTCGTCGTCGTTGTCGATTCCATGGTCGCTGCTGCCACCCTCTCCATCCGGATCCGCGACCACGCTCGGGTCGAGGTCTGGCTTGCCGCGACGCTTGAGCCAGCGGATCAGGCCCGCGGTCTCCTGCTCGCTGATGTAAGGGCCGTGGAGACGCAACACGCGCGAAGTTCCCGGCGCCATGAACAGGGCATCGCCCTTGCCCAAAAGCCTCTCCGACCCGACTTGGTCGAGGATGGTGCGCGAGTCGTGACGGCTAGCCGTGGCATAAGACAGCCGGCACGGGAAGTTGGCTTTGATCGTTCCCGTCAAGACATCGACCGAAGGCCGCTGGGTGGCCACGATCAGATGGATGCCGACCGCCCGCGCCATCTGCGCGAGACGGGCGATCGAGGTTTCGACGTCGGCAGAGGAAACCATCATCAAATCCGCGAGCTCGTCGATGATGATCACGTAATAAGGCAGGGGCTTGAAATCCTCTTCGTTGAATTCGCTCTCCCCTTCCTTGAGCGACAGCCGTTGCCGTTCGCGTGGATCGCGAATCGCGCGGTTGTAGTAATCAATCGAGCGCACGTGGACTTCCGCCAGCAAGCGGTAGCGGCGCTCCATTTCCCCGACCGCCCAGCGCAGCGCGTTGGCCGCTTTCTTGGGCTCGACCACCACCTCGGTCTTGAGGTGCGGGATGTCGGCATAGACCCCGAGTTCGATGCGTTTGGGGTCGATGAAAATGAACTGCACTTGCTCGCGGGTCGCCTTGTAGAGGATCGACGTGATCATGCTCTGCAAGCCCACGCTCTTACCTGCCCCGGTCGCGCCCGCGACCAGCAGGTGCGGCATGGTCGCGAGGTCAGCGTAGTAGGGCCGGCCATGGATGTCGACCCCGACCGCCATGGTGAGGACCGAAGGCGAGTTCTGGAATTTCTCATCGGCCAGGAGGCGGCCCAGGCGGATCACCGAGCGGACGTCGTTGGGCACTTCAAACCCCAAAGTCGAGCGTCCGGGGATGCGGTCAATGCGCACCGACTCGGCCTTGAGCACTCGCGCGAGGTCGTCTTGCAGGTTGACGATGCGACTGACCTTGACTCCCGCCGCCGGCTGGAACTCGAACACCGTGATCACCGGTCCGGGGCTGATCCCGTCGATCGAACCCTCGACGGCAAACTCGGTGCATGCCTGGCGGATGACCTCCCCGCGCTGGATCAACTCGCTTTCGTCGTAAGACTTGGCCTCGCTCTCGGTGCGCAAGAGGTTGACCGGCGGCAGTTCCTGGACGGGGAGCTCCTCAGGTTCGAAAATCTCTTGCTGCTGCGCCGGTTCTGGCGGCTGCGTGCGGAAGATGGGGAGGTTGGCATCCTCGGGTTTTTCTGCTCCGCCGCGGTTGAGCCGCACGCGGCGCACGGCAAACTGCCCTTCCCCGGGCTTCTGCTGGACCCGCACCGGCAAGTCGAGCTGGGGTGCAGGCGGCAGCGGCAAGGGTGCTGCGGTCAGGGTTTCCGCCACGGTTTTGCTCGCGTGGACGTCTTCGAGGTGGCGTCTTAAGACGCGCAATCCTGCCGATTCCTTGCTCTGCCGCTTGCTCCGCTGAGCCCGCGCGAGCACCCACTTCTCCCACCCAGAGGCAACCCGCGCTTGACCGCTCTCCAAGAGATCGCCGAGGGTCGACTGCACCGCCAAGGTCAGCCCGATCAGCAGCACGGTCAAGACCACGAGCAAAGCGCCGCCTGGATTGAGCTGCTCGGTCAGCCACTGCGCCACAATCGTGCCGATCGCGCCACCCGCGGTGAGCGGTTCGCCCCGCCAGGTAATTTCGCCGATCCCCAAGTGCAAGAGTGCAGGCAGGGTCAAGAGCACCAAGCCCATGCCAAAACCACGGCCGGCCACCTGCTCGCCGGAGTGCTGGGTCAAGCGCCGCCAAGCCAAAACGGCCAAGAGAGCCGGGATCAAGACCGCGGTCAAGCCCAACAGCGAGAGCAAGATCGCCGCGACCTGGGCGCCGAATGGGCCGATCCAGTTGTGGGCGCGAGCGCTTTGCTCGCCGGGTTTGTGGAACAGGGTGGCGTCGAGCGGGTGATAGCTGAGCAAGCTCAAGAGCATCAGGACCACGACCGCAGCGAGCAACACGCCGATGATCTCGTTGCCCTTCTCCGGTGAGATCCCGAAGCGGGGCCAGCGGTTGCGGGAATTGGAAACAGCCATTGACATGGGGTGGTTGAGGGGATTTTTGCGGGGTTCTCGGGCAGGATGAAGTCTTTATAGTCGCTCTTTATGGTCGCTTTTCGTCCTTTTCTGCTGCAGCCGTCATTCTTCAAGTACTGCTTGAGGGAATGTCGGCTAACTGGCCGTGGAGTTTAGCATTACAAAGGCAAATTGCAAATGACTTTTGCGCTCAGCGTGATGCAGCCGGTCGGCGGCAACAAGGATTCAGACCGGCTGCAAGCATGCCGTGAGCCTCGTCAGACCCTCACATAAACAAAGGGCCCGCGCACGGTCGGGTTGAAACGCTCGGCCGCACGGAGTGCTTTTTCGGCCTTCTCCCGCAAGCCCAGCGACGAGTCTTCCAGCGCGCAAAGCGCGCCATACGCGAATTGGCGGCCGCAGCCGTAAGCCGCGTAGGGGGTTGCTTCCCGCAGCACTTGAAAGTCCGCGCCGATGCCGAACAGCTGGCCGCGGATCCCCACCGCGATCGAGCCGTGCTCCCCCATACCGCGGGTGAAACCATGGGCTTCGAACGACCCGCGGACCACCGCCACGAAAGCAGTTGCCATGAAACGCTCGAGGTCGGTGTCATCGGGCGCTGGCTCCGGCAGCTCAGTGCCAAAGCGCAGGATCTGGCCCAGGCGGTAAGAGGTGGTGAACCCGAGCGCGTAGGGTCCACTCTGGAAGACTTTGGCGTTCTTGAGGCAGTAGCTTTCCCGTTCCTGGAGCGACGACGCGGCGCTATCTCCGGCCATCACAATGGTTCCGGTTCCGGGCTCAACGAGTCCAACGATACAGGTCATGATCTCCTCCTTGTTTTGGGTTGTTTGACGGAAAAAGGCAAGTTGAGCCTAATCAAAGCCCCTTTTTGGGCGCAAAAAGTCTATTCTGGCGTCCCCGATCTGCCAGGCAAGCAGAATCACTGACAAAGGCTAAATCGCTGTCCTGCACTGGGGCCGATCACAACCTCAAGTCGGATCCTCGACACAAAAGCGCTTGTAAAACTTTTCCTATAACCCTGCGGGTTTGAACGGTTTCTCAGCCACGCTTGCACCACTCCTTCGATTCCTGGATCTGAAAATCCTCCTCTGGCCAGTCTGGCCAACAGTTCTCTGGTAAGTTCTCTGATAAAAGGAGCTTATGCTATGAAGCAGGTTAAGAGTGATCACAGATTCCTTTTTTCATGTACTAATTCAAACTTCATGAACCGTAAAAGTCCATTATCCCGCAAAAGTCTATTATATTGTAAATGTTGACTTGACAGCGTCAGAAATCCTCCCTAGGCTATAGGAGTACTTGAAGTCAAGGAGGTTTTAGGATGGACGTGATCAAGAGACTCAACCGATGGGCGGTCGGCATCGCCATGGTGCTATTTCTACTGGCTCAACCGGCCGATGCGTGTCTGCGATGCAAGTGGCTCAATTTCGGCGTTCTCAACAGCGGCCTCTACATTTGCCTTTTCAACGAATGGGGTGGTCAGTCGTGCAATGCGACTGACACCGAATGCTCTACGTTTGGCCGCTGCACGGTCGTGTGGGCTTGAGGCCGCCATTTTGAAAACCTGGTTGCCCCTCGTGATGGTGCTCACTCTGGGCCAGTCCGCCATTGCTGGGCAGACACCGACGGATGAGCAGGCCGTGGACCTCGTGATCCGCCGCGCAGGCCAGGGGGCTAATCAGCCAGCCATCGCGGCAGAACTCTGCCTCGAACCGCTGGCCGGTGAAGACCGAGAGGCCAGCTGCCGTGCAATTTCAGCCCCCGGACCAGCACGTCTCGACCTCGGCAAGTGCGCCAGCTGGAAAGTGTCGCTCACCGCGCCACACCACTGGGCAGCTTCGGAGGTGATCGTCACGGAAGCGCGACCCCCGACTCTGTCGATGTGGCTCTTTCCGACCGGGCTTTTGACCGGCCGCCTCGAACTGCAACCGGGTCAAGCACAAGTCAGCGAGCTCGAGATCTCTTTCTCGCCAACCCACGTGACATCTCGATCCGGACCACCCGGCCCGGGGTCGACGGCTGCAGCAGCCGCAGCACCGCCCGCGCCCCCGGCCGCCAGCATGACGTGTCCGGTGGCCGAAAACGGGACGGTCGAGTGCGCCTTGCCGGCCGGCCAGCTTGATCTCAAAGTGCATGCGCGAGGCTTTGTTCCACAGTATTTCTGGGCGCAGCGGGTGCGACCAGAAGCGCCGCTGGTACTGGGCAGGATCGCCTTGCGCCGAGGAGCTTCGGTGGCGGGCTGGGTCACCGTCGACCGCGGGTTCGCGGCGGGTGCGGGTGAGCTGGCCCGAGTCGAGCTGCTGCCGACGAGCGCAACGACCAGCGCGGACTTGCTCGACGAGCAGACGAGCGCCCGCATGCAACTGCGCTCGCTGGGGGCTGTCGTCAGCACCCGGGGTTTCTTCCAGCTGGTCGACGTTCCTCCCGGCAGCTATACGTTGACGGTCGAGCAGCCCGGATTCGCGCTCGCCCGCGTACCCGAGCTGATCGTTCTCGCGGACTCCGAAACCCGGCTCAGCGAACCCCTTCAGCTGCACCCGCCCTGGAAAGCCGAGGTGCTCGTCGATCCGCCGTTTTCTCCCGCAGATTCACCCTGGACCGTCCGGCTGATTCCCAAATACCAGCGCCAAGGTCCGGATGACTTCCACCACGCGCCAACAGACCTCAATGGTCGGGCGACTTTCGAGAACCTCAACGCCGGCGCGTACCTGCTGTTCGTCGAAGTCGAGTCCCCAGCCGGAGGGCGGGAGCTGTGGGCCACAGAAGCGGTGGAACTCGCAGCGGATCAGGCCTCAGTCGAGATCAAAATTGCCTGGGTGCCCGTTTCCGGCAGGATTTTCGCTGGCGATGATCCAGTCCGGACGACCGTTTGGTTCCTCGGGAAAAAAGGCCGGGAGAAAATTCCCATGTCGGCCAATGAGGAGGGAACCTTCGAGGGTTTCTTGCCCCACGAAGGCAGCTGGGAGATCGAGGTCCAAACCGCCGCCGATAGCCCCGCGCTGCAGAAACTCGATCCGGTCGAGGTGGTCAAGCCTCCTGGCCGCGACAAGGCCGAGGTCGAGATCCGGATTCCCAACACCCGACTTGCGGGAACCGTCGTGGCCGAAGATGATCGGGCCGTGCCCAACGCCGTGGTCCTTTTGGCCAGCCCCGAAAAAAGATCGCGGGAGGCCCAAGCGCTTTCTGGTCCCAGCGGCGAGTTCGAAATCCGCGGTGTGCGCACCGGCAGCGCTTATTTGTGGGCCCAAGCCGGTGAACGCACCAGCGAGTGGCTGCCCCTCGATATCGAAAAAGATCGCGAGGTGTCCGGAATTCGGCTGGTGGTACGCCAGCAGGTCGAGGTCCGGGGCAAGGTAGAGTCACCGTCGGGCGCAGTTCCAGGCGCCCTGCTCATTGCCACACCGGAGGCTAGTGCGGCAACACCAGCCATCGACAGCAGAGTCCACAGCGGGCCAGATGGCAGTTTCGTGCTGGCCTTGCCGCTTGCAGCCAGGTCCGCCACGATGCTCGTCTTGCCGCCCGGCAACAGTCTGCGCCTGCTGCGGGTCGACCTGGCAGCGCTGGGGCGTTCGCCGTTGCAGCTGCCGGTAACCCCAGAAGGCGGGACGCTGGTGCTCACGCTGGGTGACGCGGCAGCCCCAGCCGTCTTGCAGCACGGCGGCGCCCTGGTCCACTTCGCGGCCTTGCGCGAGTGGAGCATGCGCCAGGGCGGTGGGTGGAACGAGAGCAGCGGGCGATTTGTCGTGCCGCAAGTCGAATGCGGCGAGTACACGCTGTGCTGGGCCAGCGCCTTGAACCCGGCGACCACACCGAGCTCCGCGGCGAACCCGAGCTGCGCCAGCGGATACCTGTCACCGAGCAGCGAACTGGTCCTCGACTTGACCTCGCGCCGACCTCGGCAACCTCCAACCTCGACGGAAATCGGGAGTGCTACTCATGATCAGCAAAGTGGCCTGGCTCATTAGTGGATTGCTGCTCGGGATTGCGGTGGTCACGCTGGCCCATGGCAGCGCCGCCAGCTGTGACGACTTCGCCCGCCAATGCCTGTCGGAGCTGGTCGCCAAAGCGCGGCAGCGCGGTTGGATAGGCGTCGAGTTCCAACACCTGGACTCGCAGCTGGGACACCTCGAAGTCACGCGGGTGACGCCCGACAGCCCGGCCGCTCAGGCGGGTCTCCGCAAAGGCGACTTGGTGGTGGGTATTGGCGACGCTACGTTTGAGACCATGACCAACTTCGACGCCATAGACGCGCTGGCGGCCCGCACCATTGCCGAGTTCCGTCCTGGCAAGACCGTCGAAGTGCGGCTCGAGCGCGGTCCTGCCGAGATCACGGTCGCACTCACTCCCGCGCCCTACGAGCGGCACGCCTTGGCCGAGTTCATCGGTGGCAGCCTGATGCGCCAGTTCCCAGAGCTGGTCGAGGCGCGCTGAGCCGATTGCGGAAACCGCTCCGGCCGCGCCAGGCCAGCCGAAAGCCCCGTTTCACAGGACTTCACCGCGGTAGCCTGGCGAATCGCCCTGGTGGGCCGCCGCTGACGGGGCCGTATCGCTCTAGTCATCGGGAACTCCTCCTCTGACAGCTTCAAAGTGATCACGGATTGCGATTTTCATCTACTAGAGTGGCTCCGGACGATCCGCCGCCAGCAATCCTGCGGGCGGACGCGATCGCTCCCGGAGAACGTCATGAGCGTTTTTTTCGGCCCTGTGATCATCCATGACGGCTAACAACTTGCACGGGATCAGTACATCTAGTCGGATCCTCGACACAAAAACGCGGGCAGGTCGCTAGAGTGGCTCTGGACGATCCGCCGCCAGCAATCCTGCGGGCGGACGCGATCGCTCCCGGAGAACATCATGAGCTATTCTTTCGGCCCTGTGATCATCCATGCTGGCTAATTTCTAGCCCTTGGGTCGGGGGTTTTCTCCGACCCACTTCTTATGCCAAAATTGCGGCATGCCAACGCCACGCCGCAGTGCTCGCCAAGTCGCAGAACTGATCGCCGATCCCCGGCGAGCCCTCACGGATCCAGAGTGTCGCACTGAGGCCACTTGCCAACGGTGGCTCGACTATGTGGAGGGTCAAGTCCACGAGAACCTCGCAGAAGCATTGGCGCTAGCGGTTCTTGGTGTTCGCCTGGCACTGCGAGTGGTCCAGCGCAAGCACAGGCACGGGAGACGCGATCGCTCGATCCTGGCAAAAGCTTATGGCGTCTTTGGCTCGGCCTTGCGCGCCAGTGGGCATCTCCACCGAGCTTGGCGGATTCTCGACAAGGCATGGAAGCTGGCCCGGCCCTGTCTCGACCATGACATCCGCTCGGACATCCACCGGCGCCGGGCGCTGCTCCAGCTCCAGCTATATCTGGCACAAAAGCCGGATGGGACTTTCGCTGCGGCACAGCTCACCAGCGTCTACCAGCTGGCAGAACAAAGCGTGCAGGACGCGCGCAGCAAGGTCGCGCGGGCTCGTTCGGCCATTGCCCGGGGAGTAGTGCTGGTTTACAGCGGAGACGGCGAAGGCGCGGCGCGCGATGCGCGAGCGGCCCTCGAACTCCTCGATCCGCGGGCGCGGCCTTACGATCACGCCTCCGCTCTGTCACTCCTGGTTTATGCGCTCACCCTGGGCGAGCACCAGGACCGCGACGAGGCTGCTCGTTACCTCGAAAAGCTGCGCGCTCAGCTCCCGGTGCGTTCACCGGCGATTCGTGCGCGCCTGCTGTGGGCAGAAGCCTTGCTGCTCCTCCCCAACCGTCGGCGCAAGGCGCGCGCCCGCAAGCTGCTCGACCGCGCCCGGCGCACCTTCGTGCGCTTGAAAATGCAAGCAGAGTCCCTCGCCATCACCGCGGAACTGGCCCGCCTCGACCCGGAAGGCGCGGTCCCCCAGCACTGCGCCGAGGTTCTCCCCCTGCTCGCCCCCGGCCCCATCCAGCACCAACTCGAACAGCTGAAACGCGCGCGCCTGACCGACCGCATCGACACTGCCGGCGACTTGCTGCGCACCGTCGGAGGCCCCGGCGTGGTCAAATCGGGACGGCGAGGGTCGTCGGGCCAAGCACGCTGGGATTAGTGGCGCCCAAGGCGTGGCGTCCCCCCCTAACCCCAACGCACTTCCGCTTCCAGACGTCGCGAGAATCAGTGTCCCCAGGTGATCCAGCAGGGTGCTGGTGCCAGCCACCTGGATGCGGTCTGCTGTTCCCTCTGTCCTCGGGTGCAGCTACCGGCTTTCAGCAAATTTTTCCTTGACTAGAGCCCGGGGACGGGGACGGTTGCGGGATGGGGGAATGCTTTCTAATCACGGCACAAGTTGAAGTTGCCGAGCAGCTGATTCAGCCCTTGGCCGATGGCCTGGGCAAAGGCAAGGCCGGGAGCCGGGTCAGCTGTGGCTTCGACGATGGGCGCTTCAGGTGCGGTGGTTGCCTGTGCCTCTGCAGGCGGAATGGGGACAGCAGGCGCACCGTTGGGGAGCGGGGGGGTGAGTTCGTCGCTGCTGCGCTGGAACCAAACCAGCAGACGCAAACGGCGGCTTTGCGGGCAGTCGAGCAAGGCCATGGTGTAAAGCCCCGGCAAGTCGCCCTCGCGGCTGTCGAGTTCACCGCTGAAGGTGGTGTAGGTCACCTGCATGGGCGGATGCTCGAGTTCGCCGCGGAGGAGCACGGCTTCAGGTTTGAAGTCAACGTCCAATTTGATGTCGAGATCGGCTTCCTTGGCTTCGCCCCGCAAGTAGCTGCGCAACTTGTCACGTTCTTGGTCAAAATCCTGGCTCTCGAAGAAGAACAAGGTGTTCCTGCCGAGGTCGGCGAGGTCTAGTTCGAATTTGTCGGGAGACGAAGGGTCGCTCGGTTCCGTGGACGGTTGAGCGCTGCTTGCGGGCCCATCACTCAGGATCACGATCTTGAGGACCATGGGGAGATGAAAAAACAGCCGGGCTTGATAACCCACGGGGAGCGTGTCCGCTCCCAGAAGGACCTTGGCCTTGGCATCGCGCGCCGCTGGATCGCGCAGGGTTTGCTCGTACTGCTCAGCGGTCTTGACGCCCCAGTAGCCGAGCCCGACGCAGGTCAGGGTGGCGAGGGCGATCGCCCCGACGCAACCGCAGCCGACGTACATCCAGGGTGAGGTTCCACGTGGCGCCATGGTCAGATCCTATCCCGGCTACATTCTCTCCGGAACTTCGATGCCGAGCAGCGCGAGAATGGCCGCGAGTCCATCGGCGAAGATCTGGGTGGCGGCCAGGCGCACTGCGCGCAACTCCGGTTGGGGTTCATTCAGGATCGGATGGCGGTGGTAGACCGCGTGGAATTTCTGCGCGAGTTCGAGGGCATGGCGCGCGATCAGCGAAAGTTCCAGGGTTTCGACCGCTTTTTCCACCACTTCGGAGGTCTGAGCCACGCTCAAGACCAGGTCCCAAAGGTCGTCGGCCCAAAGCTCCGGTGCGAGCGCGCGGACCTCGTCAGCGCTGACCGCAGTGGCGAGGTTGGCGGCAGCGAGCCGGCGGCAGATGTTGCGCTGGCGGACCTGGGAGTATTGCAGGTAGGGACCGGTTTCCCCCTCAAAGCTCAGGGCCTCGTCAAGATCAAAAGCGATCCCTCGCGTGGTCGTGGCCTTAACCATGAAAAAGCGGATCGCGGCCACGGCAATGGGGTGGGCCAACGCGGCCACCGCTGCTGGATCCAGGTCCGGGTGGCGCGCGCTGACGTTGGCGCAGCACTTGGCTTCGACCTGGTCGAGAAGGTCGTCCGCTTTGACGCCAATGCCTTTGCGGCCAGACATCTCCAAGCTCTTTCCTCCGTCGTTTTTTCCCCGGTCGTCATCCGCATCGAGAAAACCCAGCTGCTGAGCCGTAGCGCGCGAGAGGGAAACCATCTCGTAGGCAAAGTGGGTCGAGTTGGCCGCTGGTTCTGCGTGCCCCAGGGCTGCTAGACCCGCACGCACGATTTTTTGCAAGTAGCTCTGCCGCGCGTCGATCACGTTGATCACCCGGGTGGCCCCGCCAAACGGCGGATGGACGGCCGCTCCGTCCTTCGCGGTGGTTTCCCAAAGCCCGAGTTCCGGCCCCTCGCGGTAAGCAAAATCGCAGCCCAAAAGGCCGAATTTCCACAGCTGGTACGCGATGTCCTTGCCCACATAAGTGACGGTGCCATCCGAGCGGACGATCACCTTGTCAGGATCTTCGAGCCCGGCAAACTCCGCGCTTTGCGCCAGCGGCATGACCCAACAACCGCGGTTCTTGCCGGCCTCCTCCAAGATGATGGCGCCGCTCGCTTTGAGCTGGGCAAAAGCGCGCGCAAAGAATTCCAGGTGGAGGATGTCGCTTTCATGGGTCAAAAGGTCATATGTGATGCCCAGCCGGGCCATGGTCGCGAGGTGCCGACGGACGACGCGCTGCGCGATCAAGCGTCCCATGAGCGCCCGCGGACCGCGGTCCTGCTCCAAGGCGTGGAGGGTTTCCCGCCGCAGGGCGAGGCGTTCTGGGTCGGCTTCGTAAAAGCGTCCCACTTCGCTGTAGAGGTCCCAGCAGAAGTAGTCGAACGGCTCGGGCAATGCGTCCACGTCAGCCCAGGTCAAAGCGCGCAGGTCGATACAGCCGACCACCACGTCCGCGAGCTGGACCCCGGTGTCGTCGATGTAATTCTGGACCTCGACCGGGAAGCCCAAGTGCGCGAGCGCCCGCGCCAGCACATCGCCGAGCACGGCGTTGCGCAAGTGGCCGATGTGCGCCGCCTTGTTGGGGTTGATGTTGGTATGTTCGACGATCACTTTGCCCGCCGGGACGACCGTGGGGGGCACCGGCTCAGGGTCCGCGGGCGCCTTCGCTGCCAGCAGCTGGCCGGCAAAGGCGCTGCGGGCGAGAAATACATTGAGGTAACCCGCACCTTCGATCCGCGCTTGCAGCACCGCGGGCGGCCACACCAGTCCGGCCGCAATCGTTGCCGCGATCTCGCGCGGCTTCTGCTTGAGCTGCTTGGCCAGGTGCAGGCCAGCCGGGAAGGCGAGGTCGCCCAAACTCCGGCGCGGCGGCACCTCGACCCAGGGTTCGTGGTGAATGCCGAACAGTTCGTGGATGCGCTGGGCGATCAGTTCTTTGAGTTGGAGTTTGAGCGCGGGCAGAGGTGCTGTCTTGAGCATGGCTGGCGGAGTGTATACCATCTATGTTACAGCTGGAATGCCGCGCACGGTGTTCTGCTAGCCGCGTTCTGCTGGCCGCATTCTGCTGGCCGCGTTCTGCTGACCGCGTTCTGGTCGCGCGAGAAAACCCACCCACAAGCGGCTGACTGATATGATGCGTATATGATGCGCAGGGAGCGCAACCGCAGGAGATCCAGACAGGCCCATGGAACGGAGAAAATTGTCGATTCAACTGGAAAGGACCCAGCTCGAACTGATCGAGGGGGACATCACCGACCTCGACGTGGACGCAATCGTCAACGCCGCGAATGAGCACCTGCAGTTAGGGTCAGGGGTGGCGGGTGCAATCCGCGAAAAAGGTGGGCCGTCGATCCAGGAAGAGTGCAATCGGATCGGCGGGGCTGCGGTCGGGACAGCGGTGATCACCGGAGGTGGTCAGTTGCTGGCGAAGCACGTGATCCACGCCGTGGGACCCCAGCTGGGCGAGGGCGATGAGGACCGTAAATTGGCTTCGGCAGCGCGCTCGGCCCTCGCTCTCGCCGACCGTCATGGGCTCAAGTCGATCGCCCTGCCCGCGATCTCGACCGGCATCTACCGCATTCCCCTCGAACGCTGTGCGAAGGTCCTCCTGACCGAGATCTATCGCTACCTGCAGGGTGGTTCCAAGCTCGAAAGGGTGATCATCGTGCTGTGGGGCGATGATGCTTTCGAGGTCTTCAAACGCGAACTGCGCCGCGGTTTCCGCTGACCCCGCTTCGCCTCAGGGCCGACGCCTTTCAGGGTTTTAGCCCTGCTGCAGCTTCCTTGAGCGCAGCCTGCAGCTCCTCGTGTTCCTCAGTCGCGGCTTCCCCATAGGTTTTCAACGTGGCGAGTTCGCGCAGAGCGGCTTGCAAATAAGCTTCGCCCAAATATTCGCGCGCTTCTGCGAAATTAGGTTTGAGCTTGAGCGCCAGCTTGTAGTTTTCGATCGCCTGATCGAGCTTGCCGCTGTGCCGCTGACTGTAAGCGAGCTGGTTCAAGATGTCGGGATTCTTGGGGTCGAGTTGGTGCGCTTGGGTGAACAGCTCGACGGCCTTGCTGAAGTCTTTGGCCTGGACGGCCACGCGTCCGACCTCATAGAGCTCGGCACTGTCCGGGCTGGCGGCCGGGGTAGTGGGTTGGGGTGGACTGGCCGCTTGAACCGCAGCAGCCAGGGTGATCACGAGGCAACCGGTGAGTTGGCTAAGACGTCGCATGGGATATCTCCATCACTAAAGATTCCGGCGATATTCGCCGCCGATTTCGTAGAGCGCCCGGGTGATTTGACCCAACGAGCAGCACTCCGCAGCGCGGATCAGTTCGGCAAAAACGTTGCCGCCAGCAAGCGCCGTGCGCTGCAGCTGCGCTAGCGCTTGCGGCGCGCGGTCGCGGTAACGCGCGTGAAAAGACTCGAGCGCGGCAAGCGCGGCTGCTTTTTCTTCGGGAGTGGCGCGCGACAGCTCCAGGTCGGTCGGCACTTGATGTTGCACGTCCCGCGGCAAGAAGGTGTTGACCCCGATCACCGGCAGCTCGCCGGAATGCTTGAGCTGCTCATACTTGAGCGAGTCGGCCTGGATCTCGCCGCGCTGATACTGCAACTCCATGGCTCCGAGCACGCCGCCGCGTTCGGTCAAACGATCAAACTCGGCGAGCACGGCCGCTTCCACCAAGTCGGTGAGCTCTTCGATGATGAAGCTCCCTTGCGTCGCGTTTTCGCAGAAGCTCAAACCGAACTCTTTGTTGATGATCAACTGGATCGCCATGGCCCGCCGCACCGAGTCTTCGGTGGGGGTGGTGATCGCTTCGTCGTAGGCGTTGGTATGCAGACTCTGGGCATTGTCAAACGTCGCGAGCAGCGCTTGCAACGTGGTCCGGATGTCGTTGAACTGGACCTCCATCGCGTGC
>CAZCOV010000038.1:0-26881 GCA_964499975.1 uncultured Thermoanaerobaculia bacterium | reverse complement strand
GCACCATGCGGTAGTCCTCGGGCAGCTCATCGATCGCATGCTGCACGTCCTCGTCGAGCACCTTCTCGAGGACCTCTTCTTCCGGGTTCTTGATGTGCTGCTGCGAATCTTCCCGGAGCAAGGTCTCGAAAGATTCTTCAATTTCAGAAAAGGCGCTCTGGGTGGGCTCACCTTGCTTCTTGCGGTAGCTGTTGATGAAGGTGTTCTTCATGATCTTGAACAGCCACGCTTTGAGGTTCGTGCCCTCAGCGAACTTGTCGTAGTAGCGGTAAGCCTTGAGGTAGGTTTCTTGCACCAGGTCCTCGGCGTCTTCAGCGTTGTGTGTGAGGCGAAACGCCATGTTGTAGAGCGCGTCCAAAAACGGGATGGCCTGGGCCTCAAAATCCCATCCCAGGCGCTCTGAGTCAGGTTCGGTGGATTGGCGTGCTTGCATCGAGGTCCCTCCTCAAACAAAATAAAGTTAGCACACATCATGCCACACTCGAAGGCCAGCCGTCTGCTCCGACGGCAGGCTTTTCTTCTGACTACGGGCATCTTTTCAACTTGGATCTGCCCCGTTGGCGCTGCCGTGGCACAGCCCGCCGCAGCACAGACTGCCTCCCAGTGGCGGGCGCAACAGAGCTGCAGCGGAAGGCAGCAGCGGAGACCGGAAGCAGGACCTTCGTATATATTTCGTAGCATCGTAATATATTTCACTCATGGACCACCCGCAGATCGAAACCGAACAGGTCGTCGAGCGCTACGCCAGAGGGCAACTCACCGTAGAAGAGCAGGCCCGCTTTGAGCAGCACTACCTCGGGTGCGCTGCGTGTCTTGCCCGAGTGGAAGCGGCCGAACGCGGTCTGCTGACGGCTGGCCCAGTCGCCGCCGCTGCAGCGCCGCCGGAAGGGTTCCGGTGGAGCGCCCTGGTCGCGCTCTGGGGGCTCGCTGGGCTGGCGGTGATCGGGGTGGGCTGGGCCGCCCTGGATCTGCGCCGTCAGCAGCAGGAGTTGACCCAGGGGCAAATTTCTTTCTCGGTCGCGACTCCGGGGCGCGCCAGCCCGGCGGACAACCATGCCGGGGAACTGCAACAGGAACTCGAGACCCTACGCCAGCAGCTCACCGCCGATGAGCACGACCTCAAAGTCCGGGCAGCCGAGGCGCGCGGTCAACGCGACGCCCTCGATGCCCAGTTGGCCGCCGCGCGGCAACCGCAAAGTCCAACGCTCGTCGCCTTGGGGCCACCCGCCATTGCAGCAGGGGTGCCGCAACGCATCGCGGCGCCGGAGACGGCCTGGGTGGTTTTGACCGTGGAACTGCCTGGGCTGGCGCGCCCCGGGCCGCACTTTCCTGCTTACCGCATGATCGTGGAGCGGGCGGGCGGGGATGCCCTGTGGCAAAGCCCAGATCTGGTCCCGCTCCCGCAGGGGGCGCTGGCGCTGAGCCTGCCGCCCCGCTTCCTCCGTCCGGGGGACTACCAGCTGATCCTTCACGGCCTGCCAGCTGCAGGAGCCCCGGTGGTCGTCGGTCGCTACGCCCTGCGCCTGGTGCCGTAACCGCAGCTCCGCAGCCCCTGATCAACCCGCTGATCTTCATTGCCGCCAGCGGCGGTGCATCCACAGCCACAGTTCGGGGGTGCGGCGGATGTCGTCCTCGACGGCGGCGAGGTAGCGGCAGGTGAGTTCGCGTTCGGCCGCATCCCCCTCCCCTTCGGGGTAAATCGGCGGACGGAAACGCAGGCAGTAGGTGGAGTCGTCCGCGGGAACGCAAGCAAAGGGGACGACGGGAACCCCAGTGCGCAGCGATAATTTCGCGACCATCGGGCTGGCCCAGGCCGGAACCCCGAGAAACGGGACTTGGATGCCGAGGTTTGGACGCACATGCTGGTCGATCACGACCCCGACCCGGCCGCCCCGCCGCAGCGCATTGACCATCCGGTGACCAGCGCCCCGTTTGTCGATGATGGTGACCCCAAAGCGTCCGCGGATTTGCGTGAGCGCGCGGTCGATCCAGGGATTGTTGGGGGGACGAACCACGATGTGGAGCGGCGCGAACTGGAGGGCCAGCGGGTAGAGCGCCAGCTCCCACACGCCAAAATGACCGGTGGTGAAAAAAAAGCCACGCCGTTCCTGTTGCAGGCTGGCCAGGAGCTCCAGGCCCACCATCTGAAAACGCGCTCGGATGTCGGCTTCGGTCAGACGGTGGGCGATCAGCACCTCGCAAAAATAGGAACCGAAGTGCTCAAAGCACGCGCGGGCGGTCCGCGCCCGCTCCGTCGCACTCAGCTCGGGCAAGGTCAAAGCCATGTTGTTTTGTGCCAGCTCCCGCTGGCGTTTGCCCCAACGAAACGCCAGGCGTCCCAGCCCCCGGCCGAGTCGCTTGACCCAGACGCGGGGAAGCCGCCCGGCAGCGATCTGGACCGCCCTGAAAAAGGCGAACTCGAGCACATGGCGGACGGTTTTCAAGTGCATCATGGGGTCCTGTCCGGGGCGCGCCTGTCCGGGGCGCGCCTGTCCGGGTTTGGGTTGTAGCGGAAGACGCGCAATTCCGCTGGCCCGCCCACCAACTGCGGCGGAGGGGTGCGACAGGCAAGGGTCAGCGCTTGCGCGTCCACCAGGTGCCAGCGATCCCGCAGCTCCGGCCCGACCAGCACCGTGCGTTCTGGCGCAAAGCACGGGACGAGACTGGCTTCTGGCAAGAGGACCCAGCGCGATGTTTCACCCTGGGTCAACCAGGCTGCGGCTTCTCGGGCGGCAACCGCGGGAGGCGTGCCATAACCGAAATGGATGATCGGCCGATCCGCTTGCAGCACGAACTGTTCCTTGAAGCCGACCAGGGCGAGTTCTGCTCGGGGTCCGAGCGCAGATCTTACCCGCGCCATCAGTTCGGACGCGGAACGGACCGGGTTGAGCAGCGCTTGCCCCCACCACCCATAGAGCAACCAGAAGGTCACGAGCCAGCCCGCGAGTCCCGCGCTGCCTTTCCTGGGCCAGGCCCAGAAGGTCCAGGCGACTGCGGCGAACGCGAGGCAGGAGAGCCAGGGCGCAGCCGCGGGCGCAGCTGCGGCCCCGACCTGTGCGTCAAGTTGTTGGGTCCAGGCAGGAGGCCCGAGCCAGGCCACCGCCGCCACCCCCACCAGCAGGGCAGTGAAGCCCGCGAGGCAGCCGAAAGCCAGCCGCTGGACCGCGGGTCGACGCAACACGCCGGGCAGGAGTGGAGCTGCGGCCAGGGCCAAGGCCGGGGTCGCGGGCAAGAGGTACACCCCGCGTTTGCCCGTGCTCAAGCTGAAAAAGAAAACCACCAGCACGAGCCACCCGAGAAGCAGAAGAAAACGGCTGTCATGCCGCGCGAAGCGTCGCTTCCAGGCCGGGAGCAACCAGGGCAAGAGCCAAGCGAGGGGGAACCAAAGGGCGGGAATCCGGTTGAGGACATAAAACCAAAACGGCGCGAAGTGGCCCCAGGGGTCGGCGTAGCGGACCGCGGTCTGCCGCCACAGGATGTTCTGACGATAAGCGACGAGGTCGGGATCGCCGCGCAGCTCGACGGCAATCACCATCGGCACCAGCCACAGCGCCACCGCGAGCAGCAAGAACAGTGGACCCAGCCAGAGTTTGCGGCGCTCTGGCGCAGGCATGGGCAGGCCGCGCCACGAGAGGCCGGGCCACGAGAGGCCGGGCCACGAGAGGCCGGGCCACGAGAGGCCGCGCCATCCCCGTCGGCGGGCGAAAGCGTAGGGGATGAGGATGAGCAGGGGCAGGAACCCCACCCCCTTGGTGATCACTCCCAAGCCCATGGCGAACCAGCCGCCGAAGTACCAGCCCCACGCCGGACCGCGCAGCAGGTGGCGAGCCAGACCATAAAGCCCGAGGGTGGTCCACAGCACGAGGAAGCCGTCGATTTGCCCGGAACGCGCCTGGAGGGGGAACTGGAAAATGGCGAGCAGGGCGACCCCAGCCCACCAGCCGACCCGTCGGTTCCACAGCCGCCGTCCGAGGTCATAAACCAGCAGCAAGACGCCGAGACCCGCCAGGAGAGCGGGCAACAGATGGGCCAAGCGGAGCGAGCCGGTCAGCCAGTAAAACAGGGCGACCGTCCACAGGAAAAGCGGGGGCTTGTCCGGATAGAGCTCGGCCGCGCGATGGGGGAACAGCCACTCCCCGCTTTCGACCATTTCCTTTGCGACCAGGGCGAAGCGCGGTTCGTCCGGGGGCCACGGGTCCTTGCAGCCAAGCCCGGCAGAGAAGACCAGGAAGGCGATCAAGAACAGGAGCCCCCAGTCGCGGGTCCAAAACGGACGGCGCTGGCGCAGGGGATCGCTGCAGGGTAAGCGGTCGGCCGTCCCTGGCTCCGCAGACGGGGTGGGGGTTTGCCGGGTCATCCGTGGTGGCGCTCGCTAGAGGAAGGCTGGACTCGAATCTCTTCGCAGCCGCGCAAATCCACCCAGCGCAGCTTCAACCACGAAACCCCGACGAGGTCGAGGAGGCCGCGCCACAGCCGGTTGTGGACCCCATACTTGCTTTCACCATGGAGCCGCGGGCGGTGGCGCACCGCCACCTGCCGGACCCGGGCGCCGCGCGCTTCGAGCAGCCCAGGCAAAAAACGGTGGATGCCATTGAAAAAGGGGATCTGCCCCAGCCATTCTCGCCGATAAGCTTTGAGCGAACACCCGACGTCTTGGACCGAGTCGCCGATCACCCAGCGGCGCACCCCATTGGCGACCCAGGAAGACAACTTGCGCAGGGTCGAATCTTGCCGCTGGGCCCGAATCCCCGAGACGATGTCGCAGTCGGCGAGCGCTGCGAGCAGCCGAGGAATGTCCTGCGGATCGTTCTGCAAGTCAGCATCGAGGGTGACTATGACCGGGGCGTGCGCTGCCTGGATCCCCGCGGCCAAGGCGGCGGACTGACCCGCATGCCGACCCAAGCGCAAAACGCGCAAGCCCGGCTTTTCCCCTAGCCACCCGGTGAGCAGCTCAAAGCTTGCGTCCGTGCTGCAATCGTCGACGAACACCAGCTCATAGCGTCCCGTCTCAGCTGCGAGAGCGGCTGCGATCTCGTCGACCAGGGTCTCCAGGTTGCGCGCTTCGTTGTAGACCGGGATCACCAACGAACACACCAAGCCATCGTCGGTGGGGCCGGCAATTGCGGGAATCGCGGCTAAGCCGAGCGCAGGTTCGCTGTTCCCCAAGGTAAGATCGGTGGCCATCGTTGTTGCTGTCCGCGACTCCGTTCGCCGTCAGACTCTAGTGCAGGGGTCAGCCAGAGATCTACATTTTTTTCTGGCGAACCGTGCGCCGACCGTGCCGCCGACCGCGATACGCGATAAGATGTCCGCCGGATAGCAGTTGCGAATCAGCGAAAGCCGAATCAGCGGAATAGCTCGGTGCCCTGCGCGGTCAATCATGCGGATCCTGATCAGCGGTGCTAGCGGACTCATCGGGAGAGCTTTGGCGACGTCGCTCGCTGGGGGTGGGCACGAGATCGTCCGGCTGGTGCGGCACCCCCGCAACCAGCCAGGAACCGTTTTTTGGGATCCCATCGGCTCCACCGTCGAGGTCCACGGGCTCGGCGGACTTGACGCCGCGGTCCATCTGGCTGGCGAGAGCTTGGGGGTAGGACGCTGGACGGAAGCGCGCAAAGCACGGATCTACGATAGCCGAGTTGCCGCGACCAAGTTGCTGGCGCAGACCTTGGCCCAACTGGATCCCCCACCCCAGACCCTGATCACGGCTTCGGCGATCGGCTTTTACGGTGACCGCGAAGCCGAGCTCATGACCGAGAGCAGCCCTCCGGGCGCGGGCTTTCTGGCGGAAGTTTGTCGCGCGTGGGAGGCTGCGACGACACCGGCCAGCGCGCGCGGTATCCGGGTCGTCCAGCTGCGGATCGGGGTAGTGCTGACAGCCCACGGCGGCGCCCTCGCGCAAATGCTGCGGCCGTTCCGTCTGGGTTTGGGCGGGGTGGTGGGCAGCGGCGAACAATTCATCAGCTGGATCGCTTTGCCCGACCTCGTCGCCGCCATCGAACACGTGCTCGGGAATCCAGATCTGCACGGTCCGCTCAATGCGGTGTCCCCTCATCCCGTGACCCAGCGCGAGTTCGCCCGCACCCTGGGCTATGTGCTTCGACGTCCGACGGTTTTACCCCTCCCCGCTTTTCTGGCCCGTCTGCTGTTCGGTGAAGTCGCCGATGAGATGCTGCTCGCGAGCATCCGGGTCGACGCCAACCGCCTCCTGCACAGTGGTTTTCAGTTCCGCTACCCCGAGCTCGAAGGTGCACTCCGAGCCTTGCTCGCGCGCTGAGCGGGGGCGGGGCTCAAGGGGCGGGTCGAGCCGGCGGCTACGCATGCCCGCTCGACCCCCGGGGCTACGGCGTTTCCTCCCAACTGCTCTCGCTGGCCGTCGGCTGCGGCCGACGCTTGAGCTGTTGCCAGATCAAGAATCCACCGAAAGCCATCAAGAAAATCGGCCACAAATCGATGAGCCAGTCCAGATCCAGGTCGAAGTAGCGCCGCAGCATGGCATAGAAACCGACCAGGACCAACAACACGCCGGGTGCCAGCCCCCCCATGGTCTCGGTCGGCAGGGTCACGGGCTGCGGAGTGCCATGGACTCGCGCGTAGTTGATCAAAGTGGCTTGGCGGAAAGCGTCAAAGATGTTGAAGCACCAAAAAAAGATCATGCTGGGCACGACGAACGCCAGTTCGCCTTCTTGGTCGGAATTCACTGCGAGGGAAAACAGCGCGACATAGGTCAAGAAAAAAGCCACGCCGCGCGAGTAAAGACCATTGTAAATGTTGCCCATGCCGGGCAAGACGCTGAGCACCGCAGCAAGCCCCGGGCTTTTTTCATAGAACGTCGACAGGGCGGGCGGCGGCGAAGTTTGCGGGGGCGGCGGCGGCAACGCTTGAGCCGCTGGCGCTTCATACTGTGAATGAGCTTGTTCACTCATGGTGTTGTCCTCGATCGAAAAGTTTTCTGAAGGTTTTTTGGATCGTGTGGGGTAACGCGTTGGGGAACTCGAGTTCGCTGAACAGCTCGACGGTGGCACCGAAGAGCCGAGTGTAGGAACGGCGATGCAGGTCCAGCTTCTCCCGGCCGTGGGTGAAGCCGGAAGCCATGTCCGCAGACCATTGCGCAAACCGTTGGGCGCTATCGGCTTGCTGGCGATCTACCCAGACGCTCACGCGGTTCCAAGCCAGGTCGGCGTGGTGGCGGACGCGGTCGGGAGCCGAGGCCGCGGGCAGCAGCAAGAACGCGGTGAAGAGGCAGCTTGCAACCCAGGCGAAGCGCTGGTCGCGAACCCACCACGGCAGCACGCGGCGAGCGGGTTGCCGTGCCAGCGCCCGCAAGCGCTGCGCGAGCGCGGGCGGGAGCGGTTGTTGGGGTTTCGTGAAAGCCAGTTCGAGACCGCCGAACAGCGCGCGGCAGTGGCTGCAGGTCGCGAGGTGGCGGAGTACGGCTTCATCCTTGCCCTGGGCGCGTTGGGACCACGAAGGATAAAGCCGCGCGACATGACCGCAAGCGATTTCGTGGTCGGGGATCTGCTGCAGCCGGTGCGCCAGCGCAGGAGGCAAGGGCAAGGGGGGGCGGCGCAAGGCCACCGCGACCTGGTCTGCCAGCTGACGGCGGGCGCGTCCTGGGCGCAAGCGCACGCGAGCTTGGAGGCGGTCCGTGCGGAGGGCCTGCTCATGGGTGTGCGCCCACGCCCGGCAGCGAACGATGCGGAAGCGGAAGCGTTTCACCATGAGGGCACCGGTTCCAAGGGATAAAGTGGCCCTTCCGTCGGCAGGGCAAATTCGGTTTCAAGGCGCAGCACCAGTTCCCGCCGCGCCCGGTTGAGCCGTGACTTGACCGTGCCGTCTGGCAGAGCGAGCATGCCCGCGATCTCTTCGTAACTGAGCCCCTGGACGTCGCGCAGCACCAGGATTTCCGCCATGGCCTCGGGCATGGAAGCGAGCGCTCGTCGTACCTGGTGCAGTTGTTCGCGCGCTTGGACCCGGGCGTGCGGATCGTCATGGCTGGGCATCATCGCGAGGATTTCGTCGTCTTGGGTTTCGGCCTGCTGTCGGGTGCGATTGTGGCGGTAAAGATCGATACACAAGTTGCGCGAGAGGCGGAGGGCCCAGGCGATCAGCGGGGTATCTCCGCGGTAGTAGCGGAGGTTGCGGTAGAGCTTCAGGAAGATTTCTTGGGTCAAGTCTTCAGCCTCGGTACGGTCGCCAGCAAAACTGAGCGCCAGGTTGTAAATTCGGGTGCCGTAGCGCCGGACGATCTCGTCCCAGGCCGCAGTTTCGGCCTGCGCCGCCCGGCGGGCGAGCAACAGATCATCGGTGGGAAGCGCCCCGTCCTGCATCTCTCATCAAGACGGATGCGGTCTCAGGAAAGTTCCGCGACCCGCGCCTTAGGCCTGGAAGGAACGGGGTTGGAAATCGGGGGGGACGTCGAGTTCGAAGGTTTCGTCGTGGATGCGGGCGAGGTAGATGCCTTCGCGCAGCACCCGCTGCCTGAGGTTTTCTGGGACCTCGACCGCGGCCAGAATGCCGTAGAGCTGCTTGCCTCGGTGTTCGGGATAAAACTCGGGGAAGTCCTTGAGGATGCGCAGCATCTGCTCGATGCTTTCTTCGCGCAACCGGCTCTTGACTTCGACGATGCAAGCGATGTTCTTGTCCGTGTTGGAGTACCCGAAGACGTCGACTTCGTGCGAACGGCCGTTTTTCCGCACGGTGCTGCGTTCGGCGAGATAGGTGAGGCCGAAGCGTTCGCGCAGCAGCTTTTTCATCGACGGGAAAGCCATTCCCTCGGTGAAACTGCCGAACTTTTCGCCCAACCGTCCCAACTGCAAGCGCAGCTCCGCCGCCTCCCGGTCGCTCTTGCGCTCGCTCTCGCGTATTCCCTCGGTGAAACTGCCGAACTTTTCGCCCAACCGTCCCAACTGCAAGCGCAGCTCCGCCGCCTCTCGGTCGCTCTTGCGCTCGCTCTCGCGCAGCAGTCGGTCGGTCTCCTGCTGACTCTCGCGCAGCATTCGGCCGGTCTCCTGCTGCTGTTCGCGCAGTCGGTCGGTCTCTTGCTGACTCTCGCGCAGCAGTCGGTCGGTCTCTTGCTGACTCTCGCGCAGCAGTCGGCCGGTCTCTTGCTGCTGCTTGCTCAGCTCGGCAATGCGGTGGGCCGTTTCTGCGAGAAGGTTTTTGAGGTCGTTGTGGGTCATCTCGATATCCTGGTGTCGTCTCATGCCGTGATCTCTCGTGGCCGTGAAACATTCTACCAGCTCTTGAATGGCGACGTTGCGTTAGTGTGTCTGCCCAGGCCGGCTGGGCAAGAAGGGCACCGGCTGGGCAGGCAGGATCGCGGGGTAGCGATAAATGCTCAAGACCGGCGCGCCGTCGAGCTCCCAGACCACTTCCGGTTGGAGGAATTGCAAGCAGTCGAGCATCAGCTCATTGCGCCAGTCCATACGGTCGACAAACATCACGTAGAGCGGCTGGGTGGCTGCAGCGGCCCGGGTCAGCTCCAGCCGCCGGGGGTCGATGCGCGGGGAAAAGGGCGTCACGATCGGCAGCAGGGTGATGTCGGAGCGCAGCCACAGCGGCTCGACCAACCGCACCGCATGCTCGATCACCGGCACCGCGAGGAGCGCGTTTTGCGGCGCGTTTTCGTTCAACCAGCGTAAACCGAGGCGGTAGCTCATGCCCCAGTAGTCCGCGGCCTGGGGCAGACGCTGTTCTCGCGCACCGCCATAGCCACCCGCGAAAACGTTCCAGTAAGCGATCTGAAAAGGATGGGTGCGCAACACGGCCCACGCGCTCGGCAAAAGCGTCAGGACCACGACGAGCGCTAGCCCCGCGGTCGCATGCGTGGCCGCAGCCGGCCGCAGCCAGCGCAGCAGGTGCCGGGCCGCCCACACCACTCCCCATCCGGCAACAGTAGCCATGGCTGGAAACAGCTCGAGGAAGTGGCGGACGCCATCGAAGTTGACCGCCTGGGGCAGCAGGTAACGGCCGAGGACGACCACGATCCAGGCGAGCAGCAGGAGGGCGAAGCGGTCGCGCGCCAGGGCCTGGCGAATGCAGGGGATGAGCCCGAGCGCAAACCCGGCGAGCAGCATAGGCGGGGTGGTCAGCAGGATCGCTTGCAAGACCGGAGCAAAGCTCTCCGGGCGCATCGCGTCTTCGCGAAAGCCGATGTAGCGCAGATGTTCGAGGAAGCGTCCGAGCGGGTCCGCCCAGAGATAGGGCCAGACCGCGACCATCACCAGGCCGCCGAGCGCAAGTCCGCCCAAAAGACCCGCACCCAGCTGACGCCGACGCCCGTCCCAGGCCGCCGGCGTCGGGGCCAAAAGCAGCAAGAGCAGGGGGATGCCGGGGAGAAACAGCGCGTTGGCTTTAGTCCCCAGGGTCAGACCCCAAAAGACGCCGCAGCCCAGCAGTCCGCCGAGCGAGCCTCGCTCATACGCGGTGAAAAAAGCGACCACGGTCACGGTGTAAAGCGCCATCAACGGGAAGTCTTTGATGTTGGCGAAGAGATCGCAGACGATCCGCGGAGCGGTGAACAAGAAGCCGAGCGCCGCGGTGGCAACGGCGAGCCCCAGCCGGCCCGCGAGGAAGCGAAAAAAGACCAGGATCAGGAGCGCAGCAAAACCCAAGTTGACCGCGTGAAAGCCGTCGAATGGGTCGAGCCATCCGAGCCGACGCGAGAGCAAGGCCGAGGTTGCCGCGGCCACCGTGTTGGCCACGGGATAGTACTCCCAAGGCCGCCCTTTAAACGGTGAGCGGCTCAAGTCGGGCACATGGTCTGGGGGATAAGGGTGGTGTGCGAAATCGAGGTAGACTGGGTCCCAAGAGGTGAAGAACGACCAGTAACGCTCTCCGAAAAACAAATCCCCGAGGGCCTCGTCCCAAGTCACGCTGTAGGAACCGAGTGCGCTGCTGCCGACGATCAGCAACAGCCCGATCATCAGCAGCGGCAAGAGCAGATTCCCGACCGGTTTGCGACGGCTCAGCGGATTTTCCGCGAGGAAAGACATCGTGGCAGGCTATCGCACCTCTTGGGTTGCTGTCCAAGCAATCCTGCCCCCGTGCTCCCGCTGCCGTGCCGCCGCGCTGTCAGCGCCGAGCGTTCGGTTTCCACGCCCACACGCCCACCACGCCCACCCCCGCTCTTGGCTGTGGTGAGCGGAATCGAGTAGATTAGAACGATGACAAACGAACGCTCGGTCTTTCGCGAATACTTCGAGGCGTTGTTGATCGCCGGCATTTTCCTCGGTTTCACCAACACCTTCCTGGTCAAGACGTTCTTCATCCCCAGCGGGTCGATGGAAGACACCTTGTTGATCGGCGACCATCTCTTCGTCAACCGCTTTGTTTATGGTCCGGCAGACAATGCGCTGGAGCGTGCGGTCAACCCCAGCCGTGACCCACGGCGAGGCGACATCGTGATCTTCCGCTCGCCGGAAGAGCCGACCACGGATCTGGTCAAGCGCTGTATCGGCCTGCCCGGGGATGAGCTCCAGATTATCGACAAGAAGCTCTTCATCAACGGCCATCCCGTGGACGACTCGTCTTATGTCCTCCACCGCGATCCCCAGATCTATCCCAACCGGGGCTATCTCGGACGCCAGGTCCGGCAACGCGACAATTACGGGCCCTTTGTCGTGCCGGAAGGCCACTACTTCTTCATGGGCGACAATCGCGACTTCTCTTACGATGCGCGGGTTTGGGGCGCGGTGCCGCGGCACTTCATCAAGGGGCGTGCGGTGCTGATCTACTGGTCGTTCGGTGGCCAGACATCCGACGGACAGTGGCGGGGCTGGGGGGCAAAGCTCGCGCAGGTCGCCAAGACCGCCTGGGGCTTCCTCAGCGAATCGCGCTGGAGTCGCACGTTTCACTTGATTCGATGAGGTGGGGCCACGAGCGCTTTTCGCCTCCATTTCGAGGTCGTGATCGTGGCGTTGATCCTGGCGCTTTTTACCCGCACTTTTCTCGTCCAGGGGTTCAAAGTCCCCAGCGAGTCCATGGCGCCGGGACTGCTTCCAGGCGACCACATCTTGATCAACAAGTTCATCTATGGCCGCGGCAGCGCAGAATCACGCCTGTTGCCGCAACACCCACCACGCCGCTTCGAAGTGGTGGTTTTCCGCTCACCCCAGACGCGCGAACTTCTCATCAAGCGTTGTGTTGGTCTGGGAGGAGATACCATCGCGGTCCGTGCTGGCCAGCTGTCGATCGCTGGGATTGCGGTCGATGAGTCGGCCTATACCCAATTCTCCCGTCCGCCCGGCCGGCCAGAGGATCCCGCGGGTCCCGAGGTCGGGCCTCTGCGGGTACCCCCAGGCAGCTGCTTCTGCCTCGGTGACCAGCGCGACCGGTCGCAAGATTCTCGCCATTGGGGGGCTGTGCCCAAACAGCTCATTTTCGGCCGCGCCTTGCTGATTTACTGGTCGGTGGCCGCGGACCGCGCGGCAGAGGGAAGAGGAAACACCTACCACTCAGATGGGTTTTGGGCTAGGATAGGTCACCTTTTGGGGTCGGCGTTTCACTTTTGCGCCCATGCCCGGTGGGGGCGCATTTGCAGGCTCATCCGCTAACGGGACTCAGCATTTGAGGCGTGGAAGGAGACGATGATGCGAAGGTTCGGGCAAAGAGGGGAAGGCAGGATCGGCTGCATCTTCTGGGTGTTGGTCATGGCGGTTGGCGTGCTCTTGGCGCTCCGGGTCGTCCCGGTCAAGATCGCCACCTCGCAGCTCAAGGATCACATGGAAGAACTGGCGCAACTCAAACCGCGAGGCGATCAAAACTTCTTTGCAAGCGAGATCTACAACCGCGCCCGCGAGCTAGATCTGCCGATCGACAAAAAGCGCATCAAAGTCGACAAGGGACCCAACCGGGTGATCATGGACGTCGAGCTGACGGTCCCTCTGGATTTTTTCGTCTATACCTACAATTGGGAAATCAAGATCCACCTGGATCGAGACATTTTCTTGATCTGAGACGATGGGTCTCGGGCGCCCCATGCAAGGCACCGCTGCGGGCGATCCTGTTCTGTTGCAGCCGAATGCGCTTGGCGCAAAGCCCGGTTATCGTCTGGTCGCCAAGTGGCTCTTGGCGGCCTTCGTGCCCGGGCTTTTTGCCGGTGTCCAGGTTTCCGGCCTGATCTTTTTCCTCAATCCGCACCTGCCCTTCGACCTTTGGTCCGTGTTGCGCGGAGCCCTTTTTTACGGAGCCTCGTTGGGGACAATCAGCACCGCGCTGCTGTTGCCTTGGCTGTGGCAGCGCCCAGAACGAGTAGCCCAGCTCCTGCCGTGGACCTTGACCTTGGTGCTCGCGGCAGCGGGTTTGGGTGCCTGGGTTCATGCGTCCCACTTTACGTTCTTCTTGCCGCCGGGGATTGACCAGCGCCTGATCAAGGCAGCGATCTGGCTCAGCTTGGCCTTTGTCATCAGCTTCTACACCGTTTTGATCCATCGAATCCGGCGGCGGCCTTACAGCTGGCGCAGCTACACGCTGTTCGCGCTGCTCGCACTGGCGTCGATTTATGTGGTGATGGAACGGCGGGAAGCTTTCCGTCCGGACCTCCAACCCGCCCCCCGATCGACCACTTTCGAGAACAGCGCGCGCTTCCACCTCGACGTGGTCGCGATCAGCGCAGCCACGCTCGACGCCATCTTGCCGCTCGCCGAGCAAGGCCGACTACCTTCGTTTTCGCGGTTGCTCAAAGAAGGGTTTTATGCCCGGTCGCGGCCGTTGACGCCGGTTCGCCAGCTGCCCCTCTGGACCACTCTTGCAACCGGCAAGTTTCCCTACCGCCATGGAATTCTGGGCCAGCGAGTCTATGCCGCTGCTTTTCTCAACTGCGCTTCGCCGCTCACGCTGTTGCCGATGGGCATGGGGTTCAAGCGGTGGGGGGTCTGCAGCGAGGACCGTCCGGTCGACACCGCGGATCTGCAAGTGCTGCCGCTGTGGGGGATTTTTTCTCGGCTCGGGCTCAAAAGCGGGGTGATCGGCTGGCCGCTGACGGCCCCACCCCGTCCGGGCGAGCAAGTCTTGTTGTCGGATCGCTTCTTCGCCGCGGGTGGATCCCAAGACGCGGTCCCGGCCGAGCTGGCCGCCCGCGCTCAGCTCTTTCGGCCCCAGGTTCAAGAGCTGGATCCGCAGCTGGTCGCTCGCTTTGGCCCTGAAGTTCCGTCTTGGGTTCTCGGCACCCTGGCTGCGGACGTGTGGCGCGAGGAGCTCAGTTTTCATCTCCTCGAACAAGAGCCCGCCCTCGACGCGGTGTTCGTGGCGCTTCCCGGGCTGGGGGAGCTCTCGCGAGCCTATTTCGGCGGCTACTCCGCGGCAGAGTTCGAGGGTGCGCAAGACCCAGCATCGCACCTGGCGGCCCAGCTGGTCTCGGCTTACTACATGCACCTCGACGACTACCTGCGCCGGCTACTCGAGCGCCGCCGCATGCCCCACTTGCTGGTCGTGGTTTCGGTCCACGGCGTGGCGCCGCCGAGCGGCTGGCGCCGTCTAGCCAGTCATTTCGACCGTCAAAACTTGCTCGAAGGCGTGTTCACCAGCGGCCCGGACGGGGTGCTGATGCTTTTGGGGGAGGGCATGACCGCGGGCACCCAAGTCCCGCCCGCGCAGCTGGCGGATCTCGTGCCGACCCTGCTGTATGCGCTGGGTGCCCCGCTCGCGCGGGATTTCGACGGCGCCGTCCTCACCGCGGCTTTCAAAACCCAGTTCCTCGCCCACCAACCGCTCAGCTTCGTGCCGTCCTACGACGCCATGTTGTCTCCCTGACATCTCGAAGCTAGCGCCGTGACTGACGAAATGATCAAAAACCCACGCGCAGCACCAGCTCACCGTCGGCGGGCAAGTAGCCGCGAGCGCAAGGGGCTTGGCCAGCGTCTGCTAGCAGCGTGAAGACTTGCTGAACCGGGACCGCGCAGGCTGCGTACTCGCCGGGCTCCATGCGCGGAAGGGTCATTCGCTGTTTCTCCTCCGTATTGGCGCCATGGAACCTGGCCCAAAAATGAAAATAACCCAGCCCTTCAATGGCACCTTCGTGGAGGAGAAAGATCTGGGATGCATTCCCCCCCACGGACTCGAGGTCCGGGGGCCACTCCACCGCGAGAGTACCGCCAGCCTCCTGAACCGCAATTTCGACTTCCGCACCCGCTGAACTTGCGGGTAGCCGCAGCATGCGCAGCGCAAAGCCCGGCGGCGCTACATTGAGCAGAATCGCTTGGACCCCGGCTGGCACTCCCGCTTCAAAGCGGCCGGCAGCGTCGCTGGTTCGGGGGAAGAGCGGCAGCCCGAAGAGCGGAACACCCTGCGCTTTGATCATCGCACCGGGTACGGGGCGGCCGTGGCCAGTGATCCGGCCCTTGAGCTTGAGCTGGCGCTTGAGCGTCAGCAGGATTTCTGGGGGCTCAACTCCTTCTCGGAGTGACACCTCGACCCCCTCGGAAGCGTAGTTCTCACTGGCAACATGGTTCTCGGCGATGACCGTCGCCAAGCCGAGAGGCAAGCCGAGGATGGTAAATTGCCCTCCCTCCTCGGTCTTCTTGCGGACCGGCCAGGCAATCTCATCCATGCTTTGCGCCGTGACCTGCGCCCCGTCGACCCCATGGCCGAATTCATCGACGACTTTTCCCCGGAGCCATGTTTTGGGCAACCGAAGGTCCAGCTCGGCAAAAGATTGACCTTCCCTGGGTGTGACCTCAACCTGCTCCAGAGTGCGCTCGAGCTGCGGGGAGGGCGCGACAATGTCGAGATCCCATGGCCCCGGGCGGGGTAAGTGGCCGGTGAAGCGGCCTTCCTCATCGCTGAAAAGGGTGACGGAAATGCTGCCCGATTCGCCCCCAAAGGAGAGCTTGGCAGCCAGCGGATCATCACCGAAAGAGACCCTTCCCCGCACCTCGACGACCGGCATCCGGACGAAAATCGGCGGCGGATCCGCTTCGATCACCATTTCTTCGACAAACCAAGCGCTGTTTTCTCGGGCCACCGTGAGCCGATATCGGCCAGGGGGCAGTTGGGTATGGCGCCATGCGCCCGTGTCGGGCACAAGATTTTCGGCAACAACAGCGATCGTGTTCGCGCTGCGGTCCAGCTGGTTCAGTGTCATCTGCCAGGGTTCCCCCCCCGGCGAAACTGGCGGCTCGATGAAGATCTCCAGCTTTTGCGGAAAGCGTAAAAGCAAGGGGGGATTGGCAATTTCCGTCGTGGTCAGGTCATGGACGCGCACCGTAGCGCGGGTGACGGCGAACGATTCCTTACTGACTTCGATCACATAATCGCCTGGGCTTACCCCCGCGAGCTGGAAAAAACCGCGATCGTTTACCCGCGCCGACAGCTCCATCATGCTCAGGCGCGCACGGTCTGCACTCGAAGCTGGCGCGGTCAAGCCTGGGCGGATACGAACCTCGGCATTTTCTGCGGAACCCTGCTCAGCGACGACCCAGCCGGTGATCGCCGCGCCATGCCGGAATTCAAGGTTCCCTGCCTGGGTTGGGTGTTGCGGAGTGACCAGAAGACCCCACAAGTAGTGATCGATATATCCAGCAGCGTGAAACTTCAAATCGAGCTTGCCAGCAGGTAACTCACACTGCCATGTGTCGCTTAAAACGGAGCAAAGTACTTTGCCTTCGGGTACTGCTTGGGGTGCCGCAACCCCAGGCGTCCCCTTGAAATGAGCCGTAAACTCGGCGAGTTTGACCTCTTTGCGGTCTCCGCTCAACCTCCCGGTCACGGTACTGGTGGGCCACAATTGGATCACGACCCGATTCGGGCGCCCGGCTTCGACCGTGATGACCGCAGGCTCAGCCCAAAATCCTTGGACCGAGGCTTCTAGGCTCCAGACTCCTGGGTCACACTCGACGATGACTTCTTCGCTCCCCGCCTGGAGCACAAAGGATTTTTCGAAGGTTGGGTGGTTCTCAGCCGTGTTTGAGCTGTGAAGGCGGGCCCTGAGGGTTCCTGGAAGTGGCGTGCCTGCCCACCGGGTTCGGCTCGCCGCGGCATCCTCTACCCCAACAAACTTCACCTCCACCGAGGCCACTGGCTGCCCGAGTTCGCTGGCAAAACTCGCCAGCAACGCAGCGAAGAGTAAAGATAAACCCGTCACGGCAGAAGGTCCACCTTTTTCAGGAAAGGTCCGGGAGGGTCAGATGAGATCGCTTCAACTTCGATCATTTCGATCCTGGCCGAATCGTCAACCGGCTGCGAGTTGGCTGTCATTGCCATTTTCCCACCTTGGCTTTCCCGCAAAAGCATGGTTGGGTTAGCCGATCCTTGATATTCCTCACAGAAAGTGCCGGGGCAATTGGGACCCGTGTAATCACATGCAGCGGTTCCCAGATCACACCCATTTGAAATGTTTGTGCATGTACAATATGCATCCCAAGCGACCGTCGAACATTTCCATCCACCAACCTCAACAAAGTACCCACAAGACTTGCAGCCAGTGCTACGACTACACGCGGCTAAGCTGGGTATCGCCCACCCCAAGGCCACGAGGACACCAACCGACACAAGAGCACGTCTGCCTACCCGCATATTGTTCTCCTTTTCGCAAACTTGACCTTAAGCCCGCAATGGCAAGTGGTTCAGTTGGGACTCAATGTATATCACGGATAATCCATCCGATCAAGGCCGGACCCGCGGCTCCCGCGGCTCGCGACGCCAGCCTACGGTTCGTAGCTGGCGCAGGGAGTCCACTGGGGGGGATAAAAAACCTGTTCGAGGGTCAAACCGCACGCGGGTGCGGTCGGACCAGCGGAGCCACCTCCACCGGTCAACAGTTCGCGCAAGGACTCGGGCGCGCGGCGATTTGCTCCGACTTCGAGTAAGGTTCCGACCAGCCGGCGCACCATGCCGCGCAAGAACCCATCCCCCAGAAAGCGAAAGCAGAGTTCACGCCCCTGCTCTTCGAGGGTTGCGGCAAAGAGTCGACGGAAGGGCTGGCGGTGGCTGCCACCGGTCAGGGCAAACGCAGAGAAATCATGGCGTCCGGGCAGAAAGTGTAAGGCTTGCCTCATAGATTTTATGGACAAGGTGGAAGGCCACCCGGCCAAAAGCGGGGCTTCGAGAGGCGGAACCACCCGGCCGCGATAGATGCGATAGCGATATTCTTTGCCCAGCGCCGCGCGGCGGGCATGAAACCCGCCAGGCATCCGTTTTGCTGCGAGGATCCGTATGTCTTGCGGCAGGCGATGGTTGGTGCCGTGGACGAGCCCCGAGAGGGGGAAAACTTCGCCGAACTGAAAATGCGCGACTTGCCGACGAGCGTGGACCCCGGCGTCGGTACGGCTGGCACCGGTCAACCGCACTGGCTGTTGCAGCAAGTCCGCCAAAGCCTCTTCGATCACTTGTTGGACGGTTGCGGCATTGAGCTGGCGTTGCCAACCGGCATAGGCCGTTCCGCAGTAGGCCAGATCGAGTCGGTAGACCATGACGAGCTCCACAGCAAGATGAAAAAGGGAGTCCAGATCAGGAGGTAGACCCAGGGAAAGAGCTGGCCAGACACCAGCCGCGGCCAATAGGAAAGCTGGATCAATGCCGTTGCGGCCAGCCACGCGCGATGCCGCCCCAACGCTGCCCAGGGCAAGACGCTGAGCAAGTACCAGGGGTGAACCGTAGCCGAGGCGAGCACGAATCCGCCGAACAGCCGGCCTAAACCTGGCAGCAAGGGGTCCTGCAGGGTACGCCAGAAGACGACCAAGAAAAGCCCAGCCAGGACGATCTTGCTCAAGAACTGGGGATAAGCATAGGGATAGAAGTGATTCCAGAAGTCGTGCCAGCCGGTCAGCCCCTTCAAAAGGTCCAGCCCGTGCTTGACCTGGTCGCTGAGCGCGAGCGCGTCGAGCGCGCGCCAGAGCGGTTCAAAGAGTGGACCGTTCCATTCCCACTGGACGCCGTAGATCAGCAGCCCAGGGGGAACCCCGCCGGCCAACCACAGGACGGGGAGCGTCAAAAGCAGCAGAACGATCGCCGACACCGCGAGAAAAGCCCGGCGGGGGAGGCTGTGGCGAGCCAGCAAGGGGAGGCTAATCAGTGGGATCAGTTTGGCGAGAACGGCGCCCGCAGCCAACCCTGCCGCGCGCCTCGGGCGTGGGTTGTGGCGCAGGAGGAAGTAGACTGCGGCGACTTGGAAGGCCACCATCAGGGCATCGACGTGGCCCATTCCGGCGATTTCGAGCGTGACTAAGGGATTCCAGCAATACCAGGCCGCTCGCCCGGCGGGTAGCTCCAAGGCGCGGGCGATCTGGATGAGGGTCCAGCAAGCCAAGAGGTCGGCCAAAACGAGTAAGATCTTGAGCGTCAGCAACGGACTGGGCAACTGGTCCGCGAAGGTGAAACAAAGCAGTGCCACCGGCGGGTAAACGGTCGGGACCTGTCGATGGGGCATCTGCTCCCAGCGTTGATCGCGGAGCGCCGTCAGTTCTGGGGCGTCGGGAGCGAGGGTGTAAGGGTTTTTTCCCGCGGTAATGACCTTGCCATCCCAGAGGTAACGCAGAATGTCTTCCGACAGCGTTGGGGGGAGGGGCAAGAGGAGCAGCCGCAACAGCAACCCGACCGATAAAATGAGCGCAGGGGTCAAAGTGGGTTCGCGCTTGCGGGCAGCCCACCCATAAGCCGCAAAGGCCGTCGCCAAGAGGCTGAGCGTCCAAACGGGTGCGCGACCGAGATCGAAGAGCGCGAGCAGGGCTAAATGAGCCAAGAGCAGCGGACCTACCCCGCGTGCGAGGCCCCAGAGGAGTTCGACTGGCGATGAATGGACCGGTGTCTTTGATGATTCTGGCACTCTATTACACAATCCTCGGGATTTTGTCCTGTTATGGAGTGCATCGCCTTTGGCTGGTCTGGCTCTTCTGGCGCCACCGGCAGCCGGTGGACCGGCCGCAGGATCCGCCGACCTGGCCGGTCGTCACGGTGCAGCTCCCGATTTTCAACGAGCTGTATGTCGCCGGCCGTCTGATCGACGCCGTCTGCTGCTTAGACTATCCACGGGAACTCCTCGAAATCCAGGTGCTCGACGATTCGACCGATGAAACCGTGGCAAGCGTCGCGGCGCAGGTGGCCTTGCTGCGCGGTCAGGGCTTCAGGATCCACCACTTGCACCGGACCGAGCGCCAGGGATTCAAAGCGGGTGCGCTCGCGGCCGGCCTGGCGCAAGCGAGCGGTGAACTGGTGGCGGTCTTCGATGCGGATTTCGTTCCAACCCCGAACTTCCTGCGCGCGACCGTGCCCTACTTTCAAGATCCGGCTTTGGGCATGGTGCAAGCGCGGTGGGGACACTTGAACCGCGACTTCTCTCGCCTCACCCGGGTCCAGGCGATCATGCTCGACGGCCACTTCGTGATCGAGCATGCGGCGCGGCATGCCAGCGGCTGTTGCTTCAACTTCAACGGCACGGCCGGGATCTGGCGTCGGCAAGCGATCACCGCCGCCGGCGGTTGGGAGCACGACACTCTGACCGAAGACCTCGATTTGTCGTACCGGGCGCAACTGGCCGGCTGGAAATTCCTTTACCTCCCCGAGCTGGTGGTGCCAGCCGAACTCCCGGTCGACATCAACGCCTACAAGAGCCAGCAGCACCGTTGGGCCAAGGGGTCGATCCAGACCGGGCGCAAGCTCATCGCGCGGATCTTGCGTTCACCCCTGTCGGTACACGCCAAATTCGAGGCGATGATCCACCTCACCAACAACGCGAGCTACCTTTTGATGGGCGGCTTGTCGCTGCTCATTTTCCCCGCCATGTACCTCCGCCGCGGCACCGAGACCTGGAAGCTCTTGGCGATCGACCTTCCGCTCTTTCTCGCAGCGACCGTTTCCGTGCTCGTCTTTTATGCCACCAGCCAGTTGGCTCTGGGCCCTGGTTGGCGGCGACGGTTGCTCCAGTTTCCCGCTTTGATGGGGCTGGGGATCGGGCTTGCGATCAACAACTCGCGTGCGGTGCTGGAAGGATTGTGGCAGCGCGGTGGGGTTTTCCGTCGCACCCCCAAATATCGCATCGAAGGGAAAGACGACGCCTGGCAGAACAAGCAGTACCGGCTGCCCACCGACACGTCCTTTTACCTGGAGGCCATCCTTGCCGGCTACTTCGTGGTCTGCTTCCTGCTGGCCTTCAAGTTCGAGATGTGGCTCTCGATCCCATTCCTCTACCTTTTCCTCCAGGGCTACACCTACATGTTCCTCGCCGGCATCACCCCCTGGTTTCGGCCATTGCGCGGCAGCGCGTGAGACGGCGGCCCCGATGCTCGTCGATTCGAGCGATCACCTGGAAGAAAGTGTCTGTCCGCTGTGCCAAAGCACCGCACGTTTACAGACGCGCTACCGCTTCCCGCCGTTCGGGGTGGTCCGCTGCCGCGACTGTGGCCTTTTCTACCTCTTCCCCCGGCTGAGCGCCGCCGCCGCGCTGGCGCTTTACCGTGAGGCCAGTTACTACGACGAGCGGCACGCGTCCGGCTACCGCGACTACCAAGGGCAAGAGCCTGCCCTCCGCTCGACATTTCGCGCCTTCCTGGGTCGGTTGTCCGAGCTGGGCATGACCGGCGGCGACTTGTTGGAAGTTGGCTGCGCTTACGGCTACTTGCTGGAAGAAGCGAGCGCGCACTTTCGCCGCCGGGTGGGCGTCGACTTTTCCCCCAACGCCTTGGAGCACGCCGCACTCCGCGCGGACCAGGTCTACCTCGGCGATTTGAGCGACGTCGACCCCGGGCCTTACGACGTGGTGCTGGCGGTCCAGGTGATCGAGCACGTCTACGATCCCCACGCGTTCCTCGCCCAGGCGCTGGCCCGGCTCAGACCTGGCGGTTGGGTGGTCCTCGCCACCCCTGACTTTCGCAGCCCCTGGCGGTTTCTGCTGCAACACCGTTGGCCTTCGTTCAAGATTCCTGAGCACGTGACCTTTTACGACCGCCATACCCTCGGTCGCCTGCTGACCCAAAACGGACTCAGCGCGCTCCGCACCCTTCCCTACCCCCACGCCTTTCCCCTCGCCCTTCTCGCCGCCCAGTTCAAGTTCCCCGTTCCGTCCGACCTCGCCGGGAAGAGCGTCTGGGTTCCCTGGACCACCCTCGCGATGGCCGGACAGAAGGGGTGAAGGCACCGCACGCTGCTTCGGTTCGCGCGGCACGCCATCTACCTTTCCGACCCGTCCGCCAGTAATTTCGGTCGCAGATTCTGGACAAAAAAACACCGCCTGCTCGTTGGACGCCGTCGCTGGGACGAAGTAGAATCAGCCCAGTTGCCGCCTGAAATAGCTCACCTTAAAGCTCGACTGCAACCTGCGCGGCGCTTTCCTGGAGAGAAGGAGCGAGAGATGCCCAGCGACCATGCGCAAGCGCTGTTCCGCCAAGCCGCCGCCCTGACGAACGAGCGGATTCGCGCCGACCGCGAGGTGGCGCCCGACCGGGTGAAACCGGTCTTGGCTTACCTCGAAGAGCACTTGTTCGACCGAGACGTCAACGCCGAGCGGGTGATTCGAGCCTGCGGCATTCGGGACCACAACTTCACCACCTCTTTCGGCCGAGCTGTCGGGTTACCGCTCAAAAAGTACATCCACGAACACCGCCTGCAAACAGCCGCTCGGCTCCTCCAAGAGACGCCGCTCAAGGTCAAAGAACTGAGCGATCTGCTAGCTTTTTCTGAACCACGGTACTTCGTTTACACCTTCAAAAGGTGGGCAGGAATAACGCCCAGCGAGTACCGACGGCAACAGCTGAGCTTGGTTCGACCTGCTGGATTCACGGAAGTCCAGGACGAAACCGCGCTCACGTCCATCCGCACTGCTTTCAGGGGGCGTTCAGCGCTGGTCAGCAAGGCACTGGAAGGGGACCTCAGCAGAGAGGAGGCGTTGATCATCGCTGCAGAACTTCATCACCGTTTTCCCGAAACCGTCACCCTTGCTGAGTACCACCTGCACCCATCCGCCGTCGGTCCCGCGCAGAGCAAGCCGCCTGACGGGTTGGTTGAACAGCTAGCAGCCGAGCGCTTCTGGGCCGAGATCCAACCCCTTCCTTGGCAAGAGCAGAAAGAGGCCGTTCGACGCCAGAGTCGATTCAAGACCCCGGCACTTTTCCGTTTGTTAGCGGAGCAGCACCTCGAAGCTGGCCGCCGCGATCGGCGAGTCGGGCTGGCGATTGCAGAACTTGGCCTCGACAGTGTTCGTGCGCTTGAAGGCGATTTGGATGACGATATGCGGAGCCTGCTGGAGGCTCAAGCCTGGGCGCACATCGGAAATGCGCGGCGCTTGCTGCTGGATCTTAGCGGTGCAGCAAGAGCCTTTAAGTCGGCAAATCGGCGCGTGCCGGAGAATCCGGACCCGGCAGCGCACGCAGAGATTTTGTTTTTAGAGGCAGCCCTCAAGTGGTATCAACGCCGTGAAACCGAGGGTATCAGAAATCTGGAAAAGGCCCTACAACTGATCGAGGGTGAAGGGCAGGAAGCCCTTATGGTTAAAATCCTCACTCTTCGCAGCATTCTGATCAAAAAGCAAGAAGGGCCGCTGGCTGCAATTGATGACTTGAACAAAGCTTTGAAGTTCTCGGTAGTCGAAAGTTTGGCTGATCTCAAGTTCGGCGTGCTTCACAATCTCGCTTGCTGCTTGCTCGAATCAGGCAACCTCGCAGCGTCCGAGTCTGTACTGGCGGAAGCCAAGAATCTAGCGGAGCGTTCAGAGGTCCAATTTTGGTATCTTGAAGTCATTTACCTCGAAGGCTTACTTGCGGCCAGAAACGGCGATACTGCAAATGGCAAGGCAAAGCTGCGCCGCGCGCGAGCTGGATTCCTCGACATGCGGCAATTCGGAAATGCGGCAATCACCTCACTGGATCTGGCAGAACTTTATGCCGAAGAAGGCCAGTTGAGCGAAGCAAAATTGCTGAGTGCCGAACTCTTGCCGTTGTTTCGGGCGCTCTATGCTAACCCTGAAGCCCGGGTTGCGCACAATATCCTCAAAACTAATCTCGACGAAGACAGCCTATCCCTGGCAGTGCTGCAAAGCGTCAAGGGTATGTTCAGAAAATTAAAAGACGATCCCACAATGAAGCTCGATTACTGAAGAAGCAAGGACCTGGCAACGCCAGATCCTTGGTCTAACGCTAATGCACCGCTGGCTTGTTCGCTTTAGCCAGCCGGGTCATGTTCTGGCCCAAAGCGCACCACGACAAAACAACTTCTACCTAGTTCAACTCCAGCCATTGGAACTCCCTTCAGCCCGAACTAACCTTGCGGCCCCCTATGGACCGAAGTGCCAGGCATGAGGCTCTAAGACTATGTTGGTGGCCGCGAAGCGCAGACACTTTTCGCCTCCTGCGCAAGAGAACTGAAGAAAAGCGCAGGTGAAATTCGCTTTTCGAGCGGTCAGGAACTCCCGGACCACTGAGTGCCCCTCCCAAGACAAGCCCCTGGATCAGGGAAGTAGCGCTTGCGAAAAACCAGGCGAGAAGAGGCGCTGGCGGAGGAAAAATGCAGAAGTTATGGTGTCTAGCAAGGTGATTAGCACCTTCCAAGAATCCACTGCAGTGGAGCTCTCGCCAGGATGATGGCAACCGGCAGCAAGAAGCCCCATGAGCGAAGTGCAATCCGTTCACAAAGCCAGGAAAAGCCGAGAACACCGAGGTGGGGGAAATCGTGAGATCAAAGCGGCAAGACCAGGGCTGGCGGGACCGCCAGGGAGCTGAAGTTTTCGCACGGCTGGCGGCAACGACCCTACGCCGGCTGCGCGCGGACCGCGCACGCATGCCGGATGGGTCCCAGCCGCTGCTCACCTACTTAGAGCAACACCTGTTCGACCCGAACCTGACCATCAGGAAGTTGCTGACCGCTTGCGGAATCCCAGGCGACGACCGCGCGGTCCAGGCCGTCTTCAGGGTTGCGCTGGGCGAGCGCCCGCTGCACTACATCGAGACGTTGCGCCTGGAACTCGCGGCTCGGCTGTTGAAAACCACCCAGATCCGCCTGACCTGGATAGCTACCCGGCTGGGCTACTCTAGCCTCCGCGTGTTCAGCCAAGCGTTCCAGCGACGTTTTGGTGAGAGACCCCTGAGCTTCCGGCAGCGGACGCAGCAAGAGCTGGCGCAAGAGAAGCTCCACCGGGAAATCCCCGACCTAAGAGCGCGCACCGCCGATCTGCTGTGCTCGTTTGCAGCGGTCGAACGGGTGGTAGAAGGAGCGCGGGCGACCTTCGCTCAGCTGACCCAGCCACCCCACTCCGCTCTGAGCTCGGCGGGCTTGGAAGTAGTGCGACAGGCCGTGCAGAGCCTGCAGCGAGCGCTCTGGGTCTACAAAGGCGAACTGCTTGAAGAAGCGGAATCGGTCGCCTGGGTGCCGGGATTGAGCTTCTCCGCCGACCTGCAAGCGCATGCAACCAAGGTGGAAGACCTGGTTCTAGCCTTGCAGCAAGACCTCGATCAGCTCACCCCTGCTCCAACCCACGGGCTGCCCTAGGCCAGGTCCACCGCGGCTGGCACCTGGGAGGAGGGGGCAGAAGGGGTAGCACCACCTGGTCACCTGATGCCGTGCGTGGCACGCTCGGCAATGAAGCTCAGGCAGTGAAAACCTGGTCGAGATCGCTGGCGGTCAAGATTCGCTCCGCCCAGACGAGAAGCTGATCGCTGTCTGCGGTGCGGACCCGCCTCCGCACCTTTGGCGCCAGGGAACCGAATTTTCGTTCCAGCAGGCGAAGGAGAACCGTCGCTTCCCCTTTGCGGAGCCCGTCCTGTCGACCTTTTTGCAGTCCTTTTTGCAGTCCTTTTTGCAGTCCTTCTTCGATCCAGCTATCCCGCCATTCGATCACGCTTTGTTCTAGCATCGACCGTACCTCCAGCAAATCGTGCAGCTCGGGGAAACTCACTCCGGGTGCCCGAGTCGGAATCACCACTCCTGACAACCATGCAGCAAAGCTTGCGCGCAGCTCCTGAAAGCTGGAGCCTACCAGCTCCTCACCCAGCCGCTCGACCGCGCGGTGCAAGTCCTCGATCCCCTGGCTCTGCTCCAACTCGAAGAGCCGTGCCACCGGGCCCGCTTGCTGCTCGAGCTGCTCGCGCGGTAGCCGCCGCTCTTCGATCAGATGATAGCAAAACGGCGAGAAACCCTCAGACAGCGCGAAACCCGCTGGCAGTGGCTCGAGCAACTCGGAAACCGAGCGGGCTTCCGTCCAGGGAGCCTTGCCGGTGTAGACCACCAGGATGATGGCAACCGGCAGCAAGAAGCCCCATGAACGAAGTGCAATCCGTTCACAAAGCCAGAAAAAGCCGAGAGAACGCCGAGGCGAGCCGGAGGGAATCGTGAGTTCAAAGCGGCAAGGCCAGGGCAGGCGGGACCGCCAGGGAGCTGAAGTTTTCGCACGGCTGGCGGCAACGACCCTACGCCGACTGCGTGCGGACCGCGCACGTATCACGGATGAGCCACGAGGATGAGGCTTTCGGCGCGGCGGTTGAGGCAGTCGAGGGCTTGGTTGAGGGTTTCTGGGTCGAGCGCGCCCAGGCTCTCGTCGAGGATGATCACGCCAGCGCCTTGCAGCAGGGCGCGCGCCATGTAGACGCGACTGCGCTCGCCGTGCGAGAGCTGCCAGCCGGTCTCGCCGACCATCTGGGCTAGGCCGCCGGGCATGCGCGCGAGGAGCGGACCGAGACCGAGTTCAGTACAGATCTGCGCAGCTTCGGCTTCGGCGGCCGGGGTCGTGGGGTTGGGGTGACCCATCAGCAGGTTCCAGGCGAGTGGACCAGTGAGCACGTGGTTCTGGTGGAATTGGGGGGCCAAGACGACCCGGCGCCGGAAGCCGTCGGATCCCAGCGTGGGCAGGTCGAGCCCCCCCAAGAGCAGCAGGCCGGATTGCGGTCGACGCAGTCCCGCGAGCAGCGCGACGAGGGTGGACTTGCCACCGCCGGACGGTCCGGAGAGCAGGATGCGCTCGCCA
>CAZCOV010000037.1:0-26993 GCA_964499975.1 uncultured Thermoanaerobaculia bacterium | reverse complement strand
ATCGGCACCGCGTCGAGATGGTGCTGGAAGCGCCGACGAAAAGATGACGTGAACAGCCGCTTGTCGGTGCGCAGGGCCGCGGGCAAGGTGCTATAAAAACGCACCAGGTCAAGGTCAAGCAGCGGGTTGAAGGTTTCCAGGTAGTGCGCGCGGTGGTAGTTCAAATGGCTCTGCAACGCCGGCAGCCGCTCGCAGCAGTAGAGGGTGTCGCGCAACTCCGGCGGCGCTGGCGGCGCGCCGGCGAGCAGCGCCCGCAGCTTCAGGGCATGGGCGTGCAGGGGCTCGGTGGCGTCCTCAAACCAGGTGCTGCTGCCCGCAACGTCCGCCGCCGCAGGCATCGCCAGGCGCAAGAGGGCAGCACGCGTCGAGGTGACTTCCTCGCCCTTGGGGCCGAAAATCTCGTCGCCGCGCAGCAACCCGTCAAATCGCTGGGCAAAATGCAGCCAACGGCAAAGTGGCAATTCGTCGACGTGGGTCAGGCAGGTCTCGGTCATGCCCGACTGGGCGGCGAACATTTCATCGAAGCGTTCAACCACGTGCTCGGCGCTCCAACGCAAGGCGAGGTGGCGGGCCCCACACTGCGCGGCAATGCGCTGTGAAGCCCAAGTATCGCTGTGCGGCAGTTCGAGCTGATCGCCCCAGATCACGGTGTCGAGTTCCTGGCTGGACACGACGTTGTGGGCGAGCACGGTGTAGAAGATGTAGCGCGAGTCGTAACCGCCGCTGAGCAGGAAGGTGGGTCTTTGGGCCCGATGAAAGGCGCGCAGGATGGCACGGTCGGCCAACGACTCGAGTTGTTGGCGCGCTGCCTCAGCGTCGGCGGACGCGTCTTGCGGCGCCACTACGTAGGCAAAATAGCGGGTCGTGTGCAAGCGTCCTTCGCGGTAGATGAGCATCTCGCCAGGCAGCAGCGCGCGCACCGCGGCAAGCGCGGTCTGGCCGGCAAAAAAACGGCCGCTGATCAGAAATTGCACCAGGTTAGCGACGGCGGGCGCGGTCTTGCCCAACTGCTGGACCAGGGGTTCAATTTCGGTCGAAAACAGCAGTGTGTCGCGCTCGACGGCATAAAACAGGCGTCGCGTGGCCAGGGGATCGACGTAAAGCAGCGTGGTGTCGTGCTGGCAGACGGCGATTTGAAAGGAGCCCGTAAGCTCGGTGACAAAGCCTTGCCCTTGTTGCAAGAAGCGCTCGAGCAGGCGAGCTGCTACACGCTGACCCGCTGACGCGTCGGCAGCCGCCGCGCAGGTGAGGTCGGCGGCATGGAAATACCCCTCAAATGCAAGCGCCGTGTCGCCTTGCTGCGCCACCCCAAAGTAGCTCGCCCGTCCCATCACCTGGCAAGCGAAGGCATGGGTTCCGACGTCGACTTGTAAGCCGGCGCGCCCGAGCCAGGGGGCGGGATAAAGCTGCGCCACCAGGGCGGCTTGCGCCTGCGGCGACTTAGCCCCGGCCATACCCGTCAAGCCGGGCATGCGAGCTCCTGCCGCAAGCGCGCCAAGTTGCGGTCGAAATCAACCGACGAGGCGGGCGTGAACCGGCCCTCGCGTTCGAGTCGCGCCAGCGTTTCCAGCTGCGCGATGACGAGATGGCGCAAGGCGGGGTTGGCGTCAACAAAGCGCCAGATGCCTGCCGGGTCAAGCGCCGGGTCAGCGAGAAGGCCGCGCAAATCATCGAGCGAGTTGGCGTTGAGCGGTCGCATCATGCTGACGCAGGCCACGGTTTCGAGCGGCGCGACCAGCAAGGGCAGGGCCGGCAAATCGATGGGGAAACGCAGTTCGCGCTGCGCCACTTTGCTCCAGTCGACGGGGGCGTGAAGCGCGGCCAGGAATTGGCCATCGCGGTAGTCAAACAGGGTGTAAGTCTGCGGCACCGCGTGGATCTGGTAGATGTCATGGCGGATGCGGATGAAGCTCTCGCGTTCGCGCACCGTCTCGAACCCGGCGCCCTGCGCGATGGCGGAGAGTTTTTCAAAGTCCTCGCCGGGCAAGAGGAGATCGAGGTCGCGGGTCAAGCGGCGGACGCAACCGCGATGGGCGAAGACGGCACAGCTGCCGAAAGCTGCCCAGGCCAGGCCGCTCTTTGCGAGAAAGTCGAGGGCGAGCTTGAGAAAGCGCCACAGACGTGCGTCTTTGGCCTGCTCCAGGCGCTCGATACTGATCCCTTCAGGGAGGGGCGGGTTGCTGGCACTTGGATTCGCAGTTGGGGTCATGGGTGGCACCTGAGGGTCGGCAGTTGGGGTCAACACTCTGCGGGATTGGTCCTGGCGTTCATGGCAGTTTGAAGACCAGGGCCTGCGCGGTGGGCGAAACCAGGGGTACTTCTGGCTTGTCACGGAAGAATTCGTCAACCGCTTGACGCGCTCCCGGACAGGACGGATAGCCGTAATCGTCGAACACCATCACGCCGCCGGGCACCAGCCGCGGGTAAATGAACGCACAGCACGCTTCCACCGAACGATAAAGATCGACGTCGATGTGGGCGAGGGCAATGCGGGCATTCTCGTGACCGCTGAAGGTGTGAGGCAGCAGTCCGGGATGGAATTCGACGTTGGCATAACCGACGAACTGCGCACGCACGGTGTTGAGGGCTGCTGCAGCCAGGACTTCAGGAGTGCGCCGATCGCGTCGCGGATAAGGCAAGTCGCGCGCGGGATCCAGCGGCGGCATGCCGGTGAAGGTGTCGAAAAGGTGCAGGATCTGCTGGCCACCAAAGCGCTCGCGGTGGCGCTTTAAGACCTCGGCGAGAAGGATGGCAGAGCCCCCCTGGTGGACGCCGCATTCCCAAAAATCGCCGACGAGATGCGCCGCTTGCCGGGCCAGGCTGACGAGCGCAAAGCAGCTTTCGACGGAGACCAGGGTCAAAGGTCGGACGCGCTCCATGAGGGCGGCGAAATCACCCTGCGTTGCCGTCCAGGGATTGAAGCGCGGACGATAGAGCTCACGGTCGGGGATTTCCGGCAGCGGTTTGACGCACGCAGGCTTGACCTCAATCCGCGGTCTTGCGCTGGCGGAATAAAGCTCAGCATAGCGCTCGATCTGGTGCTCGCGGTCGAAGCGCTGCAAGACCCCGGACGAAAGCGCAGGCGCCAGCGGCTGCCCCAAAGCGGCATCGAGCGCAGCGGCGTAAGCTGCGGCATCGTCGTCCTGGTGGACCAGCCACGGCCAGTCCTCGCCAAGCACTTCGGGGACCGCGCCCACCGCAGCAGCAACTACCGGCCGCGCGTGCGCCAACGCTTCGAGCAAGACCAGGCCAAATCCCTCAAAGCGTGAGGTCAAGAGCAAGACGTCGGCCTCCTGGTAAGCGCGATGCAGCTGCTGCGGATCGTGCTCGGCGGAAATCAGCGTCACGGCGCGGCGGCGTTTGAACCCGCGCAGCAGCTGCCTGGCCCGGGCCAGACCGTCAGCACTGCTCACCAAGTTCAGACGGGCTTGCGGGCGGCGCTGCTGCAGGAGGGCAAACGCTGCGAGCACCAGTTCGGGCCGCTTGACGGGCCGCATCGAGGAAACGTGCAATACCTGGCCGCCGGTGGCGAGCGTCCGGCGGGGACGCAGCCGACGGGGTGCTGGTTCCAGGGGGGGCAGCAGGTCCGGACGCAAAAAATTGGGGATCACCGTCGGCGGCTTGAGCCCGGGCAACTTCTGCTGCACCACGGTCGCCAGGTACTGGGACACGCAGGTCACCGCCGCTGCACCCTCAAGCAGGCTGGTAACCGCTGCTGCGTTCTGGTCGAGGAAGCGGGGGTCGAGGACGTCAGAGCCGTGCAAGGTCACCACGTAGGGCACGCCGCGCAGCTGAGAGAGCAGCGCCGCTGGCGGCCCAAAAGCCTGCAAGCTGTGGAGATGGAAGAGGTCGAAAGGGTGAGCGGCGTGCTGTTCGAGCAGCTGGCTGCACACCTCAAGGGTGCCGCACAGCCCCGGATCAAGATCGAGGGCGGCGGCGATCTGGCGTCCGCGATCCGGCAACAGGGTGAAGGCAGCGGCGATCTGGGGCGCGCGCGGATCGAGGTGGCAGTAGCGGACGGCGAAGCCGCGGGCAGCAAGCCCATGGCCGAGGCTCAAAGCCACCGTTGAAGAGCCGCCGCTGGTGCTCAGCATGGCCTGACAAATCGTGAGGGGTTTCATTGCGGATCTCGCAGCAAATGGCGCAGCACCTTGCCACTGGCGCTGCGCGGTAGGTCGCGGGTAAGGTGAATGACGGCCGGACGCTTGAACCAGGGCAGGATGGCTTTGAGCTGTTGCCGGAGCTGCTCGACGCTCACCCCCTCGTGGGCGGCCACGACATACGCTTCTGCGCGTTCGCCCGCGACCTCGTCCAGCTGCGCCACCACGACCCCATCGGCGACGGCGTCGAGGGCCAGCAATGCTTCTTCCATCTCAGCCATGCTCACCCGATGCCCGGCGACCTTGAGCAGCTGGTTGGCCCGTCCGACCAGGAAGAAAAACCCTTCGTCATCGCGCCAGCCGAGATCACCGGTGTTGTACCAGCCGTCAACCCAGCTCGCCGCAGGAGTGGACGGCGGCCAGTAGCCGCGGCTCAGGTTGGGACCGCTGACCCAGATCTCGCCTTCCTCGCCATTGGCGACGGTGCCGCCATTCCGACGCACCTCCAGGCGTACCGCGGGAATGGGCCGTCCGATCGACCCCGGCTTGTCCCGCCAGCGCTCCGGCGGCAAGCAGGTGATGCGCGCTGCGGCTTCGGTGGCGCCATACATCAAGTAGATGCGGCACCGGGGCAGCGCGCTTTGCAACCGCTCCACCTGACGCTGACCCAGGCGTCCGCCAGCACAAGTCAGGTAGCGCAAGGCTGGCAAGTCCGCCTGCTCCAGCGCGCCTTTGGCGAGCAGCAGCAGAAACGTCGACGGCACGCCGGGCAAGGCGTTGACTCGCTGCTGGGCCAAAGTGTCGAGCAAGACCGCGGGGAAAGCGCTGCGCCGTTCGAGCACCAGGCTGGCGCCGCGCCACACATGGGTGTTGAGCACCGACAGGCCATAAGCGTAAGAAAACGGCAGGACCGCCAGCACGCGGTCGCTGGTCTGCACTTCGAGGCAGGCCAGGATGCTCTCCGTGTTGGCGACCAGGTTGTGATGGCTGAGCATCACCCCTTTGGGCTCTCCGGTGCTGCCCGAGGTGTAGAGGATGAGCGCGGGTTCATCGAGCGGACGGGTGGGTGCCGGCAGGGCGCCTGAACCGGCTTGACAGCCGGCTTGCCCGAGATCGGCGCTTGCCACCAGCTGGACGTTCCACGCCGCCGCTGCTTCCCGCCACGACGCCGCTGCTACGAGCCAACTCGCCGCACAGTGCCGCACCCGCTGCTCTACGTCTTCACGGCTCGATTCAGGAGGGAGGGGCACCGCAATGGCGTCGGCTTTGAGCGCAGCAAAGAAGGCGATGACGAAACCAAGAGAGTTGGGCAACAGCAGCACCACGCGATCGCCCGGCTGGAGACCGCGGGCCAGCAGGTGCGCGGCTAGCCGCCGGGCCTGGCGGTCGACGGCAGCGTAGCTGCAGGCGTGATCACCGTCGATCAAGCACAGCCGATCGGGCACTAGCAGAGCGCTTTGCTCGAGGCCGTGTTGCAGGCGTTGGCGCGGGTCCATGGCTTCTGGGCTGGTGGACGAGGTGGCTTGGCCCAGCATGGCGCTAGCTGACCTGATTGGCCCCACGCTTGGCGGTGATGAAACGGAGGATCCCGGCAATGCTGTCCAGGTTTTCCGGGACCACTTCGGCATTCTCGATGCGGATTGCGAAAGTCTCTTCGAGACAGTTGATCAAGTCGAGCAGCTGCAGGGAGTTCAAGGTCCCGCTCGCTTGCAAAGAGGCTTCGGCGTCGAGCTGGCCGGCTTCTTCTGCGTCGATGCGGCGCAAGATTTCACGAATCTGACCGATCTGATGGATTTGACGGATCTGATCGCCTGGATGACTCATCGCAACTCCTGGTACGCACTATCCCTTGCCGAAAACCCGTCTGCCCGCCGTTTGACCAGCAGCTCCGGTGGCACCTGGTGGATGTGGGGCACAAGCGCCTGCCACAGCGCCAGCCGTTCGGCGTCGCTCGTCGCCTGGCTGGGGGTGACGTCACTTCCCTGCGCCTTCTTTTCCCGCGCCTGGCGCCACTCGTGCTCGATGATGCGTTGCAGGATGCACGTGGTGGCGATCAGCTGCTCTTTTTGCGGACGGGTGGTGAAGAAACGGTTGGTGAAGTTCTGGGTGATGATGTTCAACACCGAGTGGGTGCGCGCGCCAAGCTCCACGATCAAGTGACGGACCATCCCCGGCACCTGGCGCAAACTGAGCGTGCGATGTGACCAGAAGCCGAGCCGGCTGACCTCAAGACCGTACTCGTGGCGTCGATGCCACAGCGGCGACCCTGGCACCACGTTCAAGGCATGCACGATCACGTGGGCAAAATCGCAGTCGGCGAGCACGGCCAGCGTGTTGGCGAGGGTGTCTGCGGTTTCGCCGGGATAGCCGACAATGAGCGACGCATAGACCTCGATTCCCCGCTCGCGGAGCAACGCCGCGCCCGTGGCCATCCGGGTCGGGTCATAATTCTTGCCCATCGCCTTGAGCACGCTGCGGTCGCCGGATTCCATGCCGAACTGGATGAAGCGGAAGCGCGCCCGCTCCATCAAATCCGCAAAGATCGGACGGTGGCTCACCAGGTCAAGCCGCGCATAGGCCCAGATGTCGAGGTTGAGGCGAGCCGCGGCAATGTGTTCAAAAACCGGCTGCGAGTGGGCGATCGGGTTGAGGAACTCGGCGCCGCAAAAAGCCGCAGTGGTAAAGCCAGCGCGGGAAATGGCAGTGAGTTCAGCCACCACCCGCGCGGGAGACTTGCGGCGAAAGCCGGCGTAAAGGGGGTAGGAGCAGAAACGGCAGCGGAAAGAACAGCCTCGCCCTTCCTCGATGGCTGCCACCTGCGGCAGACCCTGCCGCAGCAAGGCGCCATCATTGACCGGGAAGCGTGCGAGCAGGCTCCAATCCGGCAAAAGCGTCTGGTCGAGCTCCACTTCAACCGGCTGGACGTCGACTTGCGGGAGTGCGCCGCGCAAATCGACCACGCCCGGGATCAGAGCCAGGCTGCGACGCTCGATCAGCCGTTGTACCAGGGTTGCCAGGCGGCCCTCGACCTCACCGAAAAACAGCGCATCTGCAGCGGCCAGAGCCTGATAGAGCGCAGCGATCTGGCCATCGTGGAGGCGCCAGGCCGAAAGGCCCTGACCACCGATCAAGATCGGGACGTCGGGCGCATGCGCGCGGATCAGCGCCAGCAAGCCCAGCAAGGTGCGCAGATGCACGGTGTAAGTCGAACTGAGCGCCACCAGACGGCAGTGCGCCAGCCGTTCCACAATCACGTCGCGATAGAGCACCACGATGTCGTCATCGTCGATGATCTCAAAGCTCAAGCCAGCGGCTGTGAGTTCGGTGGCGAGCACCACGCTGGTGAGGCTGATCTGGGTAGCCAGGCCATAATCCGCCAGCACCGAGCGTTCCTGGCCGGATGCCCAAGACGCCAGGGCGTTCGCGTCAGCGCGCAGCAGTTGTTTGAAGTAGTCCTGGTAACCGCTGGCGAGCAGATCCTTGACCAGATCGGGCTCAGAAACGCCGCGTTCAACCAGGATCAGGCAGTCGAACATGGTTCCCTCGCTTGCAGCTTCTGTTGCCAGTCACGGGCGCCGATCACGCACAGCAGCAGAAAAACCGCATACAAGACCGCGGTGAGCACCAGCTCTCGGCGCCAGTAGAGAGGGATATAGATCACATCCGCCGCAATCCACAACCACCAGTTTTCGAGCCGCTTGCGCGACTGCAAATACATCGCAGCGAGGCTCAAGATCGTGGTCATGGCATCGCCGAGAGGCGCTGCTCCGTTGACCGCTAAAAGCACCGCGCGCAGGCCCCAAGTGGCGACCGGAATCGCGGTGACGAGCAGCCACCATTCGCGCGGCGTGGTGCGGCTGATCGGCAGCTGGCCATGGCCTTGCCCGCCGGCTAACCAGTTGCGCCAGCCATAGACGCCGAGCCCGAAATAAAAAACTTGCAAAACCATGTCGGCATAGAGTCGACTGTGGAAAAACAAGACGAAGAAGAAAACGTTGTTGGCCAGCCCCACGGGCCAGTTCCACAGATGTTCGCGCACCAGCAGCCAGACGCAGATGCCGCCGGTGGCAAAGCCCCAAGCTTCGGTCACGCCGATCGACCACCATTTTTGGGTAGAAGCCAGCACGATCGCTGCCGACAGCGTCACCAGCAGCCCCACCTCGAGGCGCGCCAGGCCGAACCAGCGCTGCGGAGATTCACGGCCGGTGGTCATGGACGTTGTCGGGTTCACACCCGAAGGTTAGCAGATAGCGGACGCGTTCTTGCCAGCTGAAAGCCACGCACAGGTTTCGAAAGGATTGCGCCGCAGTCAGTCGGCCGGCTCGGCCGGCCAGCTCAACTTGACATGCTCGCGCAGGAGACCGTAGCCTCGGCTCATGCGAACCACTATTGAGCTGTCAGATCGCCACCGTGCCGGGCTCCTCGCGCTGAAGGCAGAACGGGGCGACACGAGCTTCTCGAGCATCGTCCAGGAGGCGCTTGATCTCTACTTCGAAATCAGAAAGCAACGCCAGGAGAAAGTGGATCGCGCGCTGGCTGCAATCGGTAGTCTGGACGAAGCTGCAGCAGAGGAGCTGGAACGAACCGTCCGTGAAGTGCGGAACCGCTGGCGATGGTGTTTGCCGATACTGGCCAGACGATTGCGGCTCTTGACCCGCAACCGTCAGCACTTCGAGCGCATTCCCGGTCTCGAACTCGGTTAGACCTTCAAGCATCCAGCAGACCGGACGCGGCAAACACTTCGCGCACGATCTCCCAACTCACCGCACCTTGCGTCCGTTGACGCGGGTGGCGGTTGCGGGATCGTTGCGCTCTTCGCGCCAGGTAGGATGATTGAAGTGGAGCACGAAATCGCCGTTGTAGGAAGCCACAGCGCGGTCGAACACCAGCTTGCCGAGACGGCGCCAGTTGCTGAAGGTGCGCCGCTCGAAGACTGGCAAGCCGCGGGTCGTGCCCTCGTCCGTCACCTCGAGGTGAAAAGTGAGGGTCCGCTTGGGCGTGGGATCGCCGCGGTCGTAAATCTGCGCCAGGATCTCGTCGCGGAAATCGAGCGCCGACCCGCCAGTCCGCGGCTGCTCGGGCGCGACCACTAAGCGCATGAAGGCGGGCGCGCGCGTCGGCTCGTTCGGGGCTTTGCCCAGCTCGGCAATGGGATACAGCTGACGGATCGTGGGCTGCCGGTCGACGCGCAAAAAAACCAGCCCGCTGAGCAGCAGGACCGGCACCCCGACACCCCGACGCCAGGCCCGGGTGTCGGGCGCACTGCGCAGCTCGGCATCGTTGAAGTACTCGGTCCGCTCGCCTCCGAAATCCTGCTGAGTGAAAAAATTGGCGGTCGAAAGCGGCTCGGGGTGATTCGGGTCGGTGGTGGGAAAGAGCTTGCCGACCAGCGACAGCGAGCGCGTATAACCGCGTCGGGTTTCGCTGCAACAGGTCGAATAGCGGGCCACCAGCAGGGCCTGGCTACCCTTCCTGAAATAACCGGAATATGCAGACTCTTCCGTGATCTCCCACCGTCCGGTGAGGCAGACGCTGTTGGGATGGAGCAGCCGGCGAAACCCCTTGCCATCCGCGCCCCAGCGCAAATCGGCGCCGGAATCGACGGTCCTTGCGGTGGCCTGACGGAACAAGTAGGGCCGACCGAAAGGGAGAATCCCGCGCAGGACGCTGGCCAGGGTGACCTGATAGGTGGGCCATGGCGGCTCACCGGCGGCGCCCCACACTTTCTGGTAAGGATTGGCGAAGAGTGCGGCTTGCACCGCCGAGAAGCGCGATCCGCAATAGTTGCGGTCTTCCTCGGTCATCTGCTCGCTTCCAAAGTATTCTGTGGTCATTGCTTTTCCCGCACAGCCGGCGGCTCGGCACGTGTGCGTTGGCCTCCGTGGAGAGATTGGCGAGTGATCTGGCCCTGCCGACAGCTAGACTTTGGCGGATTCTGCGACCACGGTCAAGGGGTTGGAGCAAGGGGCACTTGGCTCGTAGACATAGCCGTTCTTTTCGGCATGACGCAGCAGCAGCTGGAGTAGGGTGGGCGGCAGCCCACCTTGAGCGGGGTAACTATAATTCAGTTCCCAGTTATGGGCAAAAAATCTGAACCTCGACAGGGCACGATACCCCAATCGGCTCCGAACATTCGCATTCGCATCCCGAGTCGAGACAACCCACCAGACAGGCCTGATAGGCCTCACAGGTTTGTGAAGGAGTCGCTTCGGCTGACAGACTTATGCTTCCTGTGGTCACCATTAAGCCAGCTAGGGCCGCCAAAGACATCATTCCAATTAGCGTCAGTCTGACCAGAGTAATGCGGTTTTGCATGCGGTTCTCCAATTTATTTGTTCAGGCACAGATAACGTTCATGGCTAATTACGGACGCCAGACTTTGAGGCCCATAAGCAGCCTGCCGGAGCGGTCGCAGCGAACACAAGAAGCGCTTCCATAGTCCAGCAGGCTGGCCGTAATCGGCTTTAAGGATCCCAGCAATTTGCGGGTTGGTCGTTAATTCTCACCCAGAAGCGTTGGTCATCTCGTACATTTCCGTAAGCGCGAAAGCCCCAACCGCCAACCCCGTTATCATGAAATTCGGCCATTCTCCAGCCAGTGCCAAAAGTAGCTTCGCAAATCTGGTCTCCTGTTGTCGGAGTAGACAGTGCTATGCCTTGAATCGGCATTGTGGTAGTTATGTGCCCACCGGCCCAGCCGTCATAGAAATCCGAACCCGACGGTACGTAAGGGGGGCGAGCTGAATTATCTACTCTCAAACACAGCACTGGGCGGCTCAACTTGCAACTGGTGTCTCCCTGATATGCGTCGCAACCATCAGGTGCGCCATTGTTGCAATTAACTTGGTCAATGCCAAGCGTGTTATCGTGAGATAGCTTAGCCCAAGTCATTCCATTACCACCAGCCGCATTGGCTAAACTTGTGATCAAAAAAGCAAATAAAAAGAAGCAAGTCCTTAGCATCGTTTCCTCCAATTCTTTAGTCGTCGATCACCTTGATAATCTCGCGGTTCAACTGCAGCTTATTCACGAGTCCGATTCCTCTCAGGCCCAATGCTCCAGATGGATCGCGGAGCCTTAGCAGCGTTATCGTCCCTATAACCACCCACGGGCACCACGTTGCGGGAGTGGACAGGACATGCGAGCCAGCAGAGGCAACAAGCAAGGCTCTTTACGCAGAATGTGCGCCACGAAAACTACGTGCAGCAGTTGTGATCTGGCGGGCATGTAGGGGTAGTCGAGTTAACACCGCCCACAGCATTTTCAAGCTTCCCGACATCGTCGATCACCTTGATGGTCTCGCGATTCAACTGCAGCTTCTTCGGTTGCTTCTTCACAACGTCGACTCCTCTCAGGCCCACTCTCCGGGAGCCCTCTTGGCAGCTTCATCGTCCTATAACTGCCTGTGGACGCCACGTGGCCGAATTGACACGTCAGCTACTTGCTAGCAGAGGTGTGCGCTACGAAACCTTGCTAGAAATCCGGCGGGCATGTAGGGGTCCTCGAGTTAGCATCGACACCGCCACCCACGGCATTCCCAAGCTTCCCGACATCGTCGATCACCTTGATCGTCTCGCGGTTCAACTGCAGCTTCTTCGGTTGCTTCTTCACGACTCCGACTCCTCTCAGACCCACGCTCCGGATGGATCTCGAGCCTTCTTAGCAGCTTCATCGTCCCTATAACTGCCCGCGGACGCCATGTGGCGGGATTTGGGTTCAGGACCCACAGCAGAGACGATGAGCCGCTGTGGAGGCCACAAGATGTGCAGTCGCCACGGTTGAGCGCCCTCTCTGGACTACAGCCAGATCGAGGATTTTCATGCAAAACACGCTGATCCGACTTGCGCTAAGATGGGCCGCACAGACCACGCGTTGGGCAACAAGCTCGGCCTGGACGCCCTTGCGGCGACCTGGCAGCGGGTCACCAACCAGCCGTTGCCTGACCACGTCCGGCAATTCGTCGAGCGGTCGATCGCGACAGCCGCCGGAAGGCCAGGCGTCGAGTAATCAATTCATGTCCAGCTCGTCCAGCGCGGAGGATGAGCTGCCGTTAGCAACAGCGAGAGCTCAGTTGCCGGCAGACACGGGTGGTCTCGCCTGGTCGATCAACAGCACCTCCGGTAGCTGGTCAAAAGCCTGGCGTTCCGGCTGCGCGAGCCCGGCGCGGATCTCGGCGACCAGCGCGGCAGCCTGCTGCCACTCCAGCTGGGCTGCGGGCAACTGACCGCGCGCAGCCAGGGCTTCGGCGAGGATGGCATGCAGGCGATAGGCAGCTGCGAAGGGGCGCGCCTGGGCCAGCGCCAGACCGCGGCGCGCGGCGGTTTCGGCTGCCGTGAGGTCACCCTGCTGCATGGCCAGCGTGCTCAGCGCGATTGCAGCGTGCAAGCCCAGCGGAACGTTGCCCAGCGGTCCGGCGGCTGTACTCACTTCGCGAAAAAGCCTTTCAGCGGTGCTCGTGTCGCGGTTTTCGAGTGCGATCCAGCCGAGGCCTAGCTGCGCCCACTGGCGGATACTCTCCGCACCGCTCGCCGCTGCCAGGTCTTGCGCCTCGTCAAAGGCTTGTCGGGCTTTGGCTGGCTCGCCGCTGGAAAGCGCGACCATCCCTTCGAGGCGACGCAGCTCAGCGCGCTGCTGTCGGTCATCAGCTACCGCCAGCCCCGCCCTCGCCTCACGCAACTGCTGACTCGCAGTCTCCAGGTCGCCGAATTCGAGCCGGGCACTCGCTTCGAGCAGCGCGACCTCAACCAGACTGTGCTGGTCGTTGAGCGCGGTGAAGATCGCCCGTGCCTCGCTCAGGGCGTCGAGGGCAGCTTTCAGGCGCCCACGGTAGCGGGCCAAGCGACCGAGCAGGGCCAGAGACACGGCTTCTGCGTCGCGCCTGCCGAGCTCACGGCCGAGTCGGAGTGCTTCGAGGCCGAGCTCTGCAGCGCGCTCGAGGTGGCCACGGCTGAGCTCGAGCTGGGTCAGGCTGAGGGCAACGGCGACGATGCCCTCGCGGTTGCCCAGCTCACGGTAGAGGGCCAGCGCCTGCTCGAAGTAGGCAGCGGCATTGTCGGGCTCGCCAAGCAGGAAGTAGACAAATCCGATGTTCTTGTGGCTCTCGGCCAGGGCGCCGCGATCGCCGAGTTCACGGCGGAGCGCCAAGGCTTGCCGATAGTGAGCGAGCGCATCCAGGTACAGGCCCTGGTTTTCCGCCAGCTCTCCGAGGCGGTTTTCGAGCTGGGCGATGCCGACGTTGTCGTCGAGAGCGCGGCGCAGGGCGAGGGCCTGGCTGAGATGCTCCCGGGCAGCCTGGAAGTCGCCCTGGCGGCGGTAGATGCTGGCAAGATTGCTCAAGAGCGCCGCGTAGCCCCGCTGCTCACCGCTGGCGCGCAGGAGTTCTGCCGCTCGTCGATAGTAGTCGCCAGCCTGGGTGAGATCTCCTTGCTTGTCGTATGCCGCGCCGAGCGCGTTGAGCACTTCGGCCTGACCGATGCGGTTGCCCAGACGGTTCTGGATCACTTGGGCCCGCACCAGGTACTCGTCGCTGGCGCGTCGGCTATCGCCTTCCAGAATGGCGTAGCGGCCGAGCAGCAACCAGGCGCGGGGATGATTGGGATCGCGCGTGACCACTTCTTGAAGCGCGGCGATGGCCTCTTTGAAGCGTCCCTCGGCACCCAAAGCCTCGCTGAGCGCGATCCGGGCTTCGAGGTCATGGGGATAGGCTGCGGTCAGCTGCTGCAAGATTTGCTGGGCCCGCAGCAGATCGCGTTCGAGTTGTGCCTGTTGCGCCAGCGCAAGGTAACTCAGACGATCGCGCCCGCGCCCGGCCAGGAGGCTGACGGCCTGTGCTGAAGCGCTCAGGGCCTGCTCGCGCTGGCCGACCCGCACCCGCGCTGTCACCAGGTGGATCCAGGCAGCGAGGAAAGCAGGGTCCTGCGTCACTGCGGTTTCGAGGTGGGGCAGCGCCGCCATGCTGTCGCCCTGGGCCAAAAGGCCGAGCCCCTGGCGGTAGGCGGCGAGTGCGGTGGGCATCTGCGACAGGGCGATCGGGGTCGGGCCTGACGCCTGGCTCACCAGTTCCTGGCGCAACTGGCTTCCCAGCTGGCGCAGCAGCTCGAAGAACTCGCTCTCGCGATCGCCCTCGGCGGTCAGACGCTGGGTGGGAAGTTGCGGCAAGTCGACTGCTACCAGCTCCAGCTCGACCTGCAGCCGGCCCCCCATGTCTCGCACTCGACCATAGACCAGCCGGTCGGCGTCGAGAACCTCGGCGAGCAGGCGCAGGTCGCTATCCAGGATAAGGTCGGTGGAAAGCTTGAGATCGGTGACGGCACTCAAGGTACGTAGCGAATCGATGACGCAGAGCTCGGGGCTCTCGGCCAGGGCGGTGGTCAAGCCCTCGGCGATCCCGGTCGAAACCCAGGCGAGATCTGGCCGTCCGGTCTGGTCTGCTAGTGGCAGCACCGCGACCGCATGGCGCGGCGGATCCTGGACTGCCGAGCCATGACGCGATAGCTGCTGCGGCTCATCCACCGTAGTGGCCGGGGTCGGGCTGATTTTTGAAGCCTTATTCCCGGGCTTGGATGGCAGGCTGAGCCACAGCAGCCCGGCGGCGACGACCACCAGCACGATGGCAAAGGCAAGGCCGGTGCCGGGGTTGCCCTTGGACAGCAAGGGGCGGGCGGGCGGGTGCTTGGTCGAGCCGGCGCTCAAGTCGCGCACGACTTCGTCTGCACTTTGATAACGCGCGTCAGGGTCGCGGGCCAGGCAACGCTGCAGGACCTCGCGCACGAAGCGCGGCGCTTCGATCCCCACTTCGCTGAGGTCGAGAAACTGGCCGCGCGCGCGTTCAATCAGCACTTCCGGCATCCGCCGCTGGCGAAACGGCAGGGTGCCACTCAGCATCTCGAAGAGGAGCAGGCCGAAGGCAAAGATGTCGGAGCGATAATCTGCAGGTTCGCCTACAGCCTGCTCCGGAGTGATGTAATCCGGGGTGCCGAGCAGTTGGCCTGGCTCGGTCAAGCTGCTCGTCGCAGTCGAGGTGGCAATGCCAAAATCAGTGATGTAGGCTTGGCCATTCTTGTCGAGCAAGATGTTGGCCGGCTTGAGATCGCGATGGATCACGTTGCGACGGTGGGCAGCGGCCAGCCCCTCGGCGATCTGCCGCCCCAGCGTCAGTGCCTCCCCGAGTTCAAGTCGGCCTTCCTTGGCGAGGCGCTCGCGCAGCGACCAGCCCGCGATGTAGTCCATGCTGAGAAATGGGGTGTTGCCATCAACGATCAGATCGTGAATGCGCACCACGTTGGGGTGAGAAACCTGACGCGCGAGCAACACCTCGCGGCGGAAGCGTTCGAGGATTTCCGCATTGTCGACGAGGTCAGGGCGCAGCACCTTGATCGCCACATCCACTTCGAGCTGGTCATCATGGGCCCGAAAAACAATGCCCATGCCACCCGATCCGATCCGCTCGCACAGGCGATAACGTCCGGCCAGACATGAGCCCGTCACCAACCGGTGGGGCTCCGGCCAGCTCGTGGTGGAACTCAGATTGCGTTCGTCAGGCTGCGCCCCCGCGGGCGGCTCAGGAGGACCTGCTAAGGTGTTCACGGCGCGCCCTCGTAGCCAGGCTGTCCGGTGGTTCGGACCGGCGCGCCAGGTCGGTGGTCAAGGCAGGCCGGCCCTCTCCGGATCAGGCTCCGCGGCAGTCGATCGGGAGAGTTCTGGAGACGGGCCAGCATGCTCCTCCATGGTCATCAAAATGGACTGTTCGCCTGCTCGATCAGGCTGAACCTCAAGGTAGCAGCCGCACTGCGCAGCTTCCCGGCGAGGTTGACCAAGCTTTCATCAGCCCGCCACAGATCAGGCAAGCCACTCCCTGACTGTTCCTCGACGGTCGCGGTAAATTCCTCGAGTTCGCCGAGCGCCTGCGCCATGTTGCCGTTTTCGACCGCGCTGCGCAGCGCAGACAGCCGGTCCTCGAGTTCGTCGAGGAGCGCCGGTGCGACCAGGATAGCATGGTCCGCCAGCACCTCATCGAGCTGGTCGAGTTTGAGGTTAGTCACCGAGGCGAGTGAGCGCGCATCGAAGAGCACCACATAAGAGCTGCGATTATAGCTCTGGTTGGGAAATTCGGGCTGCGAGGTGCCAAAGATAAAGCTACCCGCACCCGTCGATGTGGTGACGTCCTGCAAGGGTCCGCCCAGAGGGGTGTAAAACAGGCGCAGCAGGCTGCCAGATACAAAATTCAAGTTGTGGGTGTGGAGCTCGAACGCCACCGTGCCGTGAAACTGCAGTGGGCTCCCCGGGGGCGGATCAATGGTGATCAGCAACGGGAAAGCGGCAGGAATCGAAAGTCCATTGAGTGGCCAGACCCCAAGCTGAACCAAGTCGAGGATGGTCAACACTTTAGCTGAGAGGCCAACGTTTTGCACCGTCAGCCCCCCGACGTTCTCGAAAGTCAAGGTCACATCTGCTTCAATCCCGCCCAACAGCTCGATCTGTGCGGTCAGCACGTTGCCGTTAACCGTCTGGGTAACCCCCAGCGCTGCTGCTGAACCGGCGAGCAGCAAGCCGCTCAAGCCTACCGTCCAGAGAATGCTGGCCCTCTTTTTCATCATCCACCTCGATCTCATGTCGTTCGTCCCTTGTGATGGCGTCCTTCTGAGCTGCTGGTAGCGCGTTCAGCGAACCCGCTGCGCTCCTGCGCCTGCCAGGCTCAGCAGGATGATATCAGAACAAACGCCAGTATAGCAAAGATTTTTCCCATTCTTGTGCTATTTCCGGATGCTCTGCCAGGGTGACAAGGTCGGGGTGCGGGGTCCACCGGGGCGCACAGTGAACATCATGCGCTTGCGGCTGCTTTGGAAATACTGTTACCGATGAAGTGGCGCACCCCAGTTGATAGAGTGGCAGGAATGCGCTTACGAGTTCTGCTTTGGCTCGCTTTCGCTTGGGTGCTGGCCGTGGCCCTGACGACACCCTCCAGCTCTACCGCAATGCTGAGTTTGCGGCGGCCACCATTCCGGGGGCGCGGAAGGTCACTTTTGCTCGCGGCGGCCATCTCTTGATGGTGGTCGAGCAAGCGACGCTACGCCCGCTGATCGAACAACACCTCCGCGAACACTTGCCTTGAACGTCGCACCCGCCCACGATGTTGGACGGGTCGCTCAGCTGAGGTTGCCTTGACCCTTCAGCTGCTGACCGAAAAAGACTTCGGCGACGTCGCCGGGCTCCCCCACCAGACTGCGGATGCCGTTTTCGGGTAGCCAGTCCGGAGGCAGGTGCCGGTGGTACGCGCGCCACAGGAAGCGGCGGTCAAACAGCGCGATCACTCCGGTGTCGGTGGCCGAACGGATCAGCCGGCCAGCCGCCTGCACCACCCGGGTCATCCCCGGCACGACATAGGCGTATTCGAAACCGCGCTCAAAGCGTTCCTCGTAGTAGTCCTGGAGCAGTTGCTGATCCAGGGTCACTGCCGGTAGGCACGGCCCGATCACGGCCACGGCTTTGAGCATGTCGCCGGGATAGTCGACCCCTTCGGCAAAAACGCCGCCGGCCACCGCGAGCAACAAGACGTCACCAAAAATCGCCGTGCGCAAGGTTTCGAGCATCTCCTGCCGACCTAAGTCGCTGTCGGTTTGCCGTTGTACCAGGATCCGTTTGCGCTGCGGCTTGAGCTGGCTGGCGACCGCCGTCAGGAATTGATAGCTGGGAAACAAGGCCAGGCAATTGCCGGGGACGGCGTCGGCAAAACGGGCTAGCTGGGCAGCAATGCGCGGGGTGTAGTGCGGACGATCGCGGTAGGTGGTGGCCACACTCGAATCAATCACCACCTGCCGGTTTTCCCGTGGGAAGGGGTTGGGGGCTTGGTGGAAGGTGGTCCGCGCCGGGTCAAAGCCGAGCAGGTCGCGGTAAAACTCCGGCGGCGAGAGGGTCGCGGACAGGCCGATCACGCTCTGGCAGCGGTTGATCACCGCCCCGAGAAAGCGGCTGGGGTCCTTGCACAAGATGCACAGACGGTGATCGGTCTGGGGAAAAAGCCCGACTTCGCTCACCTGTCTCTCGACAAAGTGGCTAAAAGTCGCGTCCTTGAGCACCAGGGCGTTCAAGAACTTGAGGACCGCAAAGTACAAATCGACGAATCGATCTTCCGGGGTCAGCGTCCGGGTGTCGCGCCGGTACTCCAGGTACTCGATGAAGGTCTGGTCGAACTGTGGACGCAGTCGCCACAGCTCGTCTTCGGGGAGGCGAGTTTCCTGCGCCCACGCAGCCGGAGCGCCGGGCGGTGCAGCGTCTTCGACCGCGTGCTCGATCAAGCGGGCCAGCTGCGCGCATAAACTGGCGATTTCCTGATGGATCAATGCTCCGCCCAAAGCGGCTTCTTCGCTGGCTCGGCGGGCGGCGAGCGCGCTCAGCTGGGGGCTGTAATAACGCCGTCCACGGTCGACCAGGTTGTGGATCTCGTCGATAATCAGGAGAGTGTCTTTGAGCTCGGCCTGGGCGGAAAAATCGGTGAGCGCGACGTAGGGTTCGAAGGCATAGTTGTAGTCGCAGACGACGACCTGTGTCTTGCCCACCAGGTCCAGGCTGATTTCAAAAGGGCAGACTTCGGCGCGCTTGGCCAAACTGAAGATGGTCTCCGGCTGGAGGTTGTGGAAATGCGCGAGCAACTCCTCGGTGATCCGGCTTTCCTGTACCTTGAAAAAGTAGTCGCGGGCGTAGTTGCAGTACTCCTCGTGGCAGAGCACCTGGTCGTTGGCGCACATCTTCGCCTTGGCGCGCAAACGCAGGGAATGAAAGCTGTGTTCGGCATTGAGCAATTGCAGGACTTGGGTCGCCATGTCTTGCTGCAGGGTCTTGGCGGTCAAGACGAAAACCCGCTTGCCTTGGACCAGGGCAAACTGCAAGGTCGGGTGGAGCGCGGCCACGGTCTTGCCCAGTCCCGTGGGCGCGGCGAGCAAAAGGTGCTCTCCTGCCGTGCACGCTGCCGCGACCGCCGCCATGATCTCGGCTTGCCCTGGCCGTACTTCGGGGTAAGGGAAAGGCAAGCGCTCCCCCGCCAAGACCCGCTGCTGCCGGGCTTTCTGTTCGGCCTGAAACCCGCGGATCAAGCTGGAGAGCCGACGCTTGACGATAGCGGTGAGCACGGTCAGGTCGACGGCGACTGGCTCCCGCTCGACCCGGTCGCTGCCGATCTCGATCAAGATCAGCTCAGCGCCGACCGGCACGCCGAGCTGGTGGGTGAGCAGCCAGGCATAAAGCCCGGCTTGCCGTTCATAGAGCTCGCGCACCCAAGGTGCCAGCCGATTCCCCCGCCGCACTGACTTGATCTCCTCGACCACCAGCCCGCCGTCCGCACTGCGGCGCAAGCCGTCCACCCGGCCATGGATCTTGACGGTGAAACCGCGATGGGTCAGGCAGTGCTCGACTCTGACCTCACTCTGATAGGTCGGGTCTGCGGCAAAGGCAGCTTCCTGGTAACGGCTGTGAATCGCCTGCCCCAGCCACATGCGTTCATACCCACCGCGGTTGGCAAAGCCAATGCTGCGCAAGAGTTGAGCATCGAGGAGATCCGCGACCGCGAGTTCGAGGGTTGAACCAGCAGCATCAAAACGAGGCGCCATGGCCGAGGAGTATAAGGGACCCCGACCCCGACGCGAACTCGGCAAACCGGGTTTTGGCCGGGAGCTTGCGGGTCGGTCAGGCAGCGATGAGCGACCAGCAGTTTCTTGTGTTTCAGTTGGACCCTGAAGCCTCTTGACTAGCAACCATCAACTAGGCTAGATATCTAATCATGTCTTCGGAAAACGGGACCTGCTCTCGGAGGGAGATACGCTCATGGTTTTGGAGAACGGGCCGCAACGAAGCCCTTTGGGTTGGTTTGAAGTGGAGTGGGAGAGGGAGTTCGACTATGAACTTCGCTCTCTGAAGCTCGTTGGTAATTGCCGGCAGGCCAGCAACCGGCGTATCCTCTGCGGCGACAAAAGCGGTCGGGTAACGTGTCTCCATTTTGATGGCGCTCTGGCTTGGTCGTACCCTGCCCCGGCTTCCGATGCTCTGAAAGGCCCCATCTATGGTCTGACGCTGGTGCATTCATCGCTCGCTGAACCGCCATGGGTCGATCCCCATACCGAGCCGTGTGTAATCGTTGCAGGTACCGGGGATCACCAGCTGCGCTTCCTGGACTACTTCGCGGGTCAACCCATGGCGGTCAAGGTCGACGGGCAATTGACCGACCACATCCAATTCGACGACCGAATCTTGCATCTTCTCTATGTCGCCCCGGCCCGTTCCCTTTGGATCTCTTTTGCTGGTGGCACTCTTCAGCGTCTCGAGTTCGACAGCTCAACTGGCAGATTTTCTGCACAGCTCGATCACCCCATAACGATAGGGGAAACGGTTTCGGCACTGGCCTTCATACCGAACCCCACAAATCCCCAAACCGGCCGCGTCTGTGCCGCGACCATGACCGGTAAACTACTTCTTCTCGATCCTCAGGAAGCCCTGACTGCTCCCACCCCCTGGCACCAAGCACCCGGACCGGTGCGAGTAGTAATGGAAGTCCAGGTTAAACCGCGCAGCGACCTTCTCGAGTACGGATACATCTTGAGTATTCACTGCCTCGAAGTCGTAACCAAGGACGTAGTCGCCGTGCGCGCCGCCTACGCTTCGGCGCTTAATGTTCAGTTCGGTGAACCAGTAGCTGAACTCGGAGCCGCACGGACAACGCCGTTGCCGGGCAGCGGCATCTTGGGAGGCCGCTGGGGCCGCCCTTGATCCCTTGCTTGATCCCTTGATCGTGGAACAGATTGAAGCGTGAACCCCGCCAGTTGCTTCCCCTACCTGAGTGTGCTGCCGTCAGGCGGCAAGGGCTCCGGGTATGGGAAGCAATGGTAAAAACTGAGCGTAAAGTCCAAAGCCGAGGGGGATTTTTAAATGATCAAAGGGGGAAATTTTGGATGATCGTTGCCACCATTCGGAGCATTGTCACACATCGGGCTTGCGCAGCTTGCCTCCGCGGGCAGCTCAGCTCGAACGGTGGGCGTCGCAGAATCAATCCGGCGATTGGGCGGTGAATTCATACTCTCATGCCAATCACATCGCTGTGCAGCTCGCAGCCAAGCTCCGCCTGATCAGCCGCGACCGCCGCCTGTTTTCGAACGCATCTTACCTCCGAAAATCTCTGTCCGCTGAATCAAGATCACCATCATGAATATATCACCAACACTGCATCTGACAATGATCGTTGCCACTGCATTCGGGGCGATCCTTCTAGTCGTTGCGGGAAGGCACTCCGCAAACGCGATCGCCCTAGAACATTCTTCCAGAAGACTTGCACTGGTAATGCTTGCCACGTGGATTGCATACAACGTCTACTACTTCCACCCCGCCATATTTGATTGGAAGGTCAGCCTTCCCCTGCACGTGTGTGACTTACTGGGCCTAGTTTCAGCGGCTGCACTTGCAACCAACAGTCGCACAGCTCGCGCCATTTTGTATTTTTGCGCAATCCCGCTAGCCGGGCAGGCGCTTGTCACCCCGTCGGGAAATCAAGATCCCAACACGCTTCGATTCTGGCTTTACTGGTTGCTGCACGGTGGAATCATCGCATTTTCAATCTTCGATATGGCTGCTCGGCACTTCCAGCCTACATGGGCGGACCTCCGCCGAGTGTTAATCCTCGATGTGTTCTACGCCTTGATTGTTACCCCGGCCAACATGGCCTTCAACTGGAACTATGGATACCTCGGAAATAGTTTACCGGCCAGCAACTCCATCCTCGATTTTCTGGGTCCTTGGCCACAACGAATACTAGTCGTTCTCATACTTGTTGGCACCCTGCAGTTTCTGATGTTTGTGCCATGGATCTTCTATCGCCTCACCAAGAACAAGGATAGGGTCTAACCATGCTCAGGCCGGATGACTACTCGAATATTGCCGTCGAAGCTAGGCGGAGGCCGCCAGAGGGGGACGGGTTACAACAGCTTTACGACCTTGCGCTCAAACCCGACAAGATCGTCACATATCTCGTCGTGTGCGCCAGCGTCCAGTACAGAAAGATCGCCCAAGTAGCATCCGAGCTTCAGATGCGCGACGAACGTAGCCTCATATACATTGAAATCCTCGTTCTGACTGTTATCTGCGGTCTTCGTGCGTACCAATCAATTTTTCTGGCAAAGAAAGACTATAAAGGGATTTGGGGATCTTTCTTGGATGTCATTACGTTCCTCCTAGTCCTTCTGTTTACATCAGGAGTCCTTCCTCTTCTTTTTGCCAATAGATTGGATAATTTGCTACTTATTTACGCTGGAATTGCCTTTGTAATGTTAGTCAACTTCTTATCACTTCGATTTTATAGACTGCGCAAGGCGAGGGATACCTTGGATCTCCCCCTCGAGCACAGAATACAAAGCGTAAACGCGATCACGTTCGCTATTCTTACCATTGCGCTGATGTATGCGTGGTTCGCGCTGCGTAATGGCGGCGCGTTAGTAGGTGGCGATCCACTTATACATTGTCACTGGGCAATTGGAATCGGAATTGTGGCAGTAGTGCTGAATATCATCCACTCCCATGAACTGTCTTACGTACCGAAACTCCTCCTCAGGAACTCCCCGGATGCGCCGCTCAAAAAGATTGGTTGGTACCGTTATTTATTCTGGCGAGAGGCTGCGCGCATAAATGACGCGGAGATTCTCCAGCGATGTTGTGGTGCAGCCAAAGTTTCTTTTATTGCGCTCACGACCCAACGCGCGACTCGTTCTGAAGTACCAGAGATTGCCACTCAGTTACTTAAAGAATTTCATTATATATTTGGAACAATTTTTCAAACAAGCAACCGAGTTGTATTGAACTCGCGCTTAAATCGAGTCTTGCTTTCTTGTGGAGGATTTGGAGAATTCGGATATCGCAACTTCATAGTGATAAGGCGCAATGGTGAATCGACCGGATTTTTCTACGTAAAGACAGAACACCGCACCCTGCTATACGACACGCTCAGAGCAGTGTCGCTAATACTCCAGTTCAGCTGGATAGATGGGCCGAGAAGATCCTTCCGATACCTTAGAGCAGCCCGTCAGGTTCAGCAATCGCAACCCGAGGCGGCTCATCGGCAAATTTGTCTGCAATATCTCGTTATTTATCCAAAGCATCGCCGCAAAGGTATTGCAGGCGCAGTTTTAGAACTATTGATCGGCGGACTAGTTCTAACTTCGACCAACGGTATCAATGCCGATAAGATTGTGCTCACGGTTCGGGAAAGGAATAGTAAGGCTATTCAGCTGTTCAGGAACCTTGGATTTCGGGAATCTTCCGCGACCGTAAATCATAAAGAGCCGCATCAGCTCGCCGAAGCTGCTGGCAAACCAATTACGATGACAATCGAGCCGTATAAGGGATAGTACCGTGCGGGTTAAGGCTCCGCGCGCGGCAACCCTGAGCACGACCTCGCGAACCGATCCCTTGATCGAACGCCGACGAGTGTTCCGTCGTACTATCTCTTCGCCCTACCCCAATGCTGCCCGGGATGGTCGCCAAAAGCCAGAAGTCAGTGCTCCCGGACAAGATGTGCGAGCAGCCAAGGCCAAAACTCCAACGTCCTTGCTGGCCCAATCCGGGACCAGCATGGCGGCACCTGTCGTCAGCGGAATCATCGCACTGCTCATGGCTGAAGCTCAGGCCAACCAACACAACCTTACTTGCACACAAATCCATGAGTTGATACGCTCTGGCGTACAGAAAGTAGGAGACGAATGGCATGAACGCTATGGATGGGGTCGGGTTGATGCACAAGAGGCGCTTGTGGCCTTGAACAAATTGTTTGGAGACCCCAAAAACCCATGAAGAAATCCATGAATAAAGCTCTACAGCGCTGAAGACAGCGAAAACCCGAAGACGCTACCGCGTTCAACAGACCTGCTAAAGGTGTACGATAGTCGCCAGGGGGTAGGTTCGTAAAGCCAACGAAAGAAGGCCGGTCATGAACAAGACAAATCCGGAAAACGATCTTGGCTGGACGGTCGAGGTCACCCCAGCCATCCATCCCAAGCGTGAGCTCTATCTGCGGCAAGCCGCCCGCGGAGTCGACGACGACACCCCGTTCCTGGTGATCATCCGGGTGGGCCAGGCAGGTTATGTGCCGCCCAGCGTGGAACCGCGTGCTCATCTCGGGCCAACCCTGTTCACAGCAAAGGTGACCATGCCGATCGTCCGGTTGCTCGAGGAAGATCCAGCAGTCATGTCGATCTCTGCCAGCCGTCGTCTGATCAACGGCTGACTTGCCTGGCCTTCTTTTCAACGAGGAACTCGGCGCGCCGGCTGCTGTGAGCGGGTCGAGCGTGCGTGCCGCTATCGCCGCTGGCATCATGGTCTAGCTGGCCGCCTGCAAGAGACGCGAACTCGGCAAACCGGGTTTTGACCAGGAACCTACGGGTCAGGGGACGAAATCCGGGAAGCTCAGATCGCGCTCAGCAATTTCACTGATCGGACGTGGCCAGGAGATGTGGAAAGCGGGGTCGTTCCAGCGCACGCCGCGGGCGTGGTCCGGGGTATAGAACTCGGACATCTGGTAAAAAACTTCGGTCTCGTCTTCGAGGGTTTGAAACCCGTGGGCAACCCCGGCCGGGATGTACAGCGAGAGCCGGTTGTGGGCGTCGAGTTCGACGTTTACATGCTGCTGATATTGCGGCGAGTCCGGCCGCAGATCCAAGATCACGTCGTAAATCGCCCCGCGGGTGCAACGTACCAACTTGATCTCTGCATAGGGCGCGACCTGAAAATGCATCCCGCGCACGGTCCCGGCTTTCCAGTTGACCGAAACATTGCACTGGACGATCGTCGGGTTCAAGCCCCGCTCTTCGAGCTCTCGTCGGCAGTAGGTGCGCGCAAAAAAACCGCGCCGATCCTCCTTGCGTTCGGGTTCGAGCAAGAAAGCGCCGGGGATCTCGAGCGGATGGAAAATCATGGCAAGACCTTGACTTCCGGGATGGCCACCAAGAATTGCCCGCCCCAGGACCTGATCTCGGCCATTTGCTCCATGATTTCTTCGCGCAAGTTCCAGGGCAGGATCAGCAGGTAGTCCGGACGGCTGTCGCGGATCGCCGCAGGGGCGCGGATGGGGATGCGCGTCCCGGGCAAGAAGCGGCCTTGCTTGTGCGGGCTCAAGTCGACCGTGTAGTCGAGGAAATCCGTGCGTAAACCGCAGTAGTTGAGCAAGGTATTGCCTTTGGCCGGAGCGCCATACCCGACGATCCGCTGCCCACGTTCTTTAGCCGCCACCAGGAAAGCGAGGAGTTTGCGCTTGGTCGCCTGCACTTGTTCGCCAAAGCGCAAATATGGCGCGAGCGTGGTGTAACCCGCGTCCGCCTCGGCGCGCAGCAGGGCCGCAACTCGCGGGCTCAAATCCTTGGACGAGTCGCCGTGGTGGGCGGCAAAGACGCGCAGCGAGCCGCCATGGGTGGCCAGCTGCTCGACGTCGAACACGAACAGGCCATGGGCGGCCAGAACTTGGCGCACCGTGGTGAAGGAAAAGTAGGAGTAGTGCTCGTGGTAGATGGTGTCGAACTGGTTTTCTTCGATCAGCCGCACCAGATGCGGAAACTCCAGGGTGATCAAACCCTGGGGCGCGAGCAGGACGCGCAATCCCGCCACAAAGTCGTTCAAGTAAGGGGTGTGGGCGAGCACATTGTTGGCCGCGATGAGGTCGGCGCGGATGCCTTCTTGCACCAGGGCGTGGGCGAGTTCGCTGCCGAAAAAAGCGCAGCGCGTCGCAATGCCGAGCGCGATGGCAGCGGCCGCCACGTTGTGGGCTGGCTCGATGCCCAAAACCGGAATCCCGCGCGCTTTGAAGAAGCGCAGCAAGTAGCCGTCGTTGCTCGCCACTTCGACGACCTGGCTGGCAGCGGTCAAGCCAAAGCGGGCGATGACCTCGTCGGCATAACGCTCGGCATGGCGCAGCCAGGAGTCCGAGTAGGACGAGAAATAGGCGTAATCGCTGAAGATCGCTTCCGGCTTCTGGACCGCTGGCAGCTGCGCCAAAAAGCAGCCCTCGCACAGATACGCGTGGAGGGGATAGAACGCTTCGGGTTGTTGCAGCTCGGCTGGACTGAGGTAGGAGTTGGCGAGCGGCGACATCCCGAGATCGACCAAGGTCCGGGTCAGCGGCGCGCCACAAAACCGGCACGCTAAGCCGCCTTGCTCGGAATCGCCAGCCAAGCTGCGCGTCGAGTCAACCATCGAGTCTTTATACCCGCTGGTCGCGGAGGTTAGTTGGTCGCGGCCTCGCTGGTGCTGCTCGCGGCTTCTTCTTCCAGGATCTCCAGGTGACCGAGTCCCTCCATTCTGGCGATGTCGAGATCGGCCACGCAGCGCACCTTGACATAGTCGAGCGTCAAGTTGCCGGCCACGTGGATCGAGCCTTCGCCTTTGGTGAAGTCCGCGCCGGTCAAATCGGTCCGCTCATCGTCGAGCCGCACGCCGAGTTCGGTGCCACCCTTGGTCTCAGTGAATTTGATATGGACATAGCCCCGGTCAATGCACTCCTTGAGCTCCTCAACCGCGTTGTCACGAATCGGCCGGAAAATGACGCGGTGGCGTCCGTTGGCTAGTTTTTGTACCAACTCACTCATACCCAAGCTCCTCCTTGTCGAGCTTTCTCGATCCTACTTGATCCTTTATTTGCGGTTTCAGCTGTTCTGTTGGCTAGTTTTGCTAGTTTTGCTTGCTAGTTTTGCTGGCTAGTTCTGCTGGCTAGCGGCAGCTCGCCCAACCGGACACCCGAGCTGCGGCGCTTAGGATACCACAAGGACAGCAAGGGCAAGTTTGCCGCTGGCCACCCGCTCTGAGCTAGCATAGAATAGCCCAGTCCGCGCCGGACGCTACGACACCATAACGTTCGACCCATAACGTTCGACCCATA
>CAZCOV010000036.1:3866-27649 GCA_964499975.1 uncultured Thermoanaerobaculia bacterium | reverse complement strand
CTGCCGACCGCGTCTCTGCCGACCGCGTCTCTGCCGACCGCGTCTCTGCCGACCGAGCAGTCACCAGCTCGGCTGCGCGAGCATCTCCGCAAGCTTCTCCCGGCCATGCCTGAGGCTTGCGCCGCTTTACCATCAACCTACCCAGCTCTGGCCAAGGAGGATGCCTTGCACGACCTGCAACTGCCCGCGGAAATCTCGGTCACGCAGCTCAAAGAGTGGCGCGATCAAGGACGAGCGCTCACCGTACTCGACGTGCGCGAACCCAACGAGTACGAGATTTGTCAAATCGCCGGCTCGGTCTTGATCCCGTTGCGGCAACTGACCCAACGGATGCACGAACTCGACCCGCAACAACTGATCGTGGCCCACTGTCACCACGGCGCCCGTTCTGCCCAGGCCGTGGCCATCTTGCGTCAGCAGGGTTTTTCTCAAGCGACCAACCTCGCTGGCGGCATCGACGCCTGGAGCTCTGAAGTCGACCCCTCAGTGCCGCGCTACTGAAGAAAGCTTTGGCCCAAGACCCATGAGTTCCACCACGGCAGGGGACCTCCCCGCGAGCTTGCCTGTAGCGCTGGCAGACGAGAGCGATGCTGCGCTGGTCGGGCAGATGGCCGCTGGGGATGCCCAGGCATTGGCCGTGCTCTACGATCGCCACGCCAGCCTGCTTTTGGGGCTGGCACGGCGCATCTTGCAAGATCCTGCGGACGCCGAAGAAGTCTTGCAAGAGACCTTCCTTCAAGCCTGGAACCAGGCGGGACGTTATGACCAGGCGCGTTCTTCGGTGTCGACCTGGCTGGTCTTGATCGCCCGCAGCCGGGCGATCGACCGCTTGCGCACGCGTCAGGTTGTCGACCGCACGCTGGCTGCGCTCGAGCAGGAACCCCTGCCGGATACATCCTCCCCAGGTATCGCGTCCGTACTCTCGCAAGAGCGGGAAGTGCGGATCCGCCATGAGCTGAGCAAATTGCCACCTGAACAAACCGAGGTTCTCCACTTGGCTTTTTATCGGGGATTGAGCCAAAGCCAGATCGCAGCGCAGACCGGCATCCCTTTGGGCACGGTCAAGACCCGCACCCTGCTCGCGTTGCGCAAGCTGCGTCAGGCCCTGCAGTCTGAGATCGAGGAGTGGTTATGACCGCAAAACAGCGCGAAGCAGCGGCCATCGCCGAAGTCATGGCCCAGCTGGAAGAGGCCGAGCTGCCGCCAGCGGGAGCTTCCGGAGATCCCCAGCACCTCGCGTTGGTGCGAGAATTCACCGAAGTTTTGGGGGCCTTGCCTTACGAACTCGCGCGGGTTCACCCCAACCCAGCGATCCGCACCAAGGTCTTAACCGCAGTGGCGGGCCGTTCGCTACCCCGCAACCCGTCCGCGAACCGAGCGCCCCGCACCGTGCTCCCCAAAGCAATGGCCCCGGCACGGAGCGGACTCGCTTGGCATTGGGTCTATCCCTTGGCCGCCCTGTTCGCCTGCTGCCTTTTGGGGCTGGGCTTTCTCGCCGGACGTTTACACGAACAAGCCGCGACCCTCAAAGAGTTCGAGCGGCAGCAGGCGCAGCAAGCCGCCCAAATCGCCGCCATGAAACAAGAGCGCGCCGAGTTCGTCCGCCTTCAGAGCCGCTGGCAAATGATCACCACGGTAGCCCGCCAGGTCTACCCCCTGCGGCCAGCCAGCCCCAGCTTGCCGGGAAATCCTGGCGGGACGATTTACGTCTGCGGCGCGCACCAGCAGTGGCTGCTCTATGTGCGAGGGCTGCCCCCACCGCCAGCCGATCGGCAATACCAGTTCTGGTTCCTCACCCAGAGCGGCGCCGTGAGCGGGGGTACGGTCGAGGTGGCTCCGGGCGCGACCGCGCAGCTCGAAGCCCCCTCGATGCCTGTGGGAACGCACGGATTCGCCCTGACTCTCGAACCTCGCGGTGACCACCCAAGACCGGCTGGCCCGCGGATTCTGGTCGCTGAGCACGGGATCTCGCTGTAGTTGCCGACCGTTCCGGCGCGAGCTCTAAACTAACCAACGCCAAGTTCTAGCCTAAACCAACATAGCTTCTTCGATGGCGGCCACTTTACCAAGTATATTTCTGCCTCTTCGAAAACCTTTCGATGCCCGCAAAAGTGAGCCCATTCGCTAAATTCGCTAACTATATAGACCATGCTGCTCTTGTCTCGGATGAAAAAGGCGACGGTGTGTCAGGCGACGTACCCCCACCTATTGAACTGCTCTTGCAATTCTGGGCAATTTTTGAATGCTTGAAAATAAAGATACTCTGGTGCTAGATCTGCCCCGTTTGGCCATACTACTGTTTCGGTTTCTTCATCCACGCGCAGCCGAGAGAATTCTGAAAGATCCTTCAGCGGCTCGAATACAGGACCCTTGAGACTCGCTGACAAGTCAACGATACCTTTCTTTCCGTCATTGAACGACACTTCAATTTTGTAATCTTCTACATATTTTGCGTCGGTTATGTGAAGGAACATCTCAATTACTCCAGGGGTTCGATCGATTTCGGGTTTTCATTTCTGCGGCAAAGCTCCCAGTTTTCCATGAGTTTTTCTTTGTGGAGCTCATACCATTCTAGTACGTGGTGAAGAGACCGTTTGGGAAACCTGCCTTCAACTACACCCGTGAGGATGTTAACCGTAATCTCATATTCGCCGTACCTGGCATGGAAATGCGGTGGCAGGTGATCGTCCCAATACATGGCGATGATTATTCCTAAAAATCTGCTAATTACAGGCATATTTTTCCTCTGGGCCACAAAGACATCGTTTGTCTTCAGAGCGAGAGCTATCAGTTGCTTCTCTGTGCTGATCAGGTTTCGCTCGATGAGCCTGAGAAACCAATCGGGCTCATTGCGATGGGTATTGACCGCACGCTGAATGACCCGGTTGAACCGGTCGAACCACAGGAGAGAAGCCCTGCTTTCCTGGTTAAGACGAATCGCGGATGCGTAGCGCGTTGTCATGGCGAATGCCGAGTTCGTCCGTGAACTGTGGCCAAACAGCTGCATAAGCAACCTTGTGCCGTAGACCCTGCCGCACCCCTCTTTCAGACGTCTCTACGGCGAATCAGACACCGTATCTCATCCTAGTCTGTCAGGCTGGCACCGTCAACTTCGAAGCGCTGGTCGCTACGCTGGATCGTGCGGTCGCTGGACGCCTTCCGGGCTTGCCAGTCGGCGAATGCCTCGCGGCTTGCCGCGCCTGCATACCTGTGTGGCCAGTCTTCTAAGTGACTCACTGTTTTACCGCCCGATTAACCCTAGATCCCCTCGCGGAGGGCTACCGCGAGGTCGATGCTTTTGGCTTTCAGCGCTGGAATGAAGGCAGCGACCGCGGACACAGTGAGCATGGCGAGTCCGGTCAAGAGCACGGCAGGGAGCGAGAGCATGGGCACGGGGAAGTCGTCGGCGGGGATGACCGCGCGGAGGACGCCACACATGAGGATGCCCAAGGCCGCCCCGAGGAACGAGGCCCCGCCCGACACCACCAGCGATTCGCACAGGGTCTGCAGCACGATGGTGCGGCTGCGCGCGCCCAGGGTGCGGCAGACCCCGATTTCGACCGTGCGCTCGGCGAGGTTGGCGAGGTGGAGGTTGGCAATTCCCACGGCCGAGATGAGGAGCGCGATCCAGCCGGCAATGCCGACGAACAGGGTGAAGCCGGTGTGCAGGAGATCGGTCAGACGGGTGAAGCTCGCGGTGTCGATGGCGCGGTAGGCCCAGCGGTCCTCGGGGTGGAAGTGCGCGCGCGGACCCAGGTGTTGCATCACCGCGGCCAAAGCGCTGGTGGGGTCGACGCCAGGTCGGGGGTAAACTAGGATGCGGCTCACCGCTTCAGGGTTAAAACCGAGCAGTTCTTCGGCTGCGGTGATCGGCACGATCCGGTGCCTTCCAGGTGCCAGCCGACCATGCCAGGCCTGTGCATCACTGAGTTTCACGTAGAACTTGCGAGTTCCAAGAACGGGCCCAGCTGACCGCGTGACCGGATATCAGATATTTTGCAGGTACTCTAAAATCCAGAGAACTGACAACAATGACGCCGTGCCTCGTTTGTTCACCAATATTCACCAAATAGAAGGAGAAATCATGGCTCGCCACACTGCAGTTGTCAGTCTTTTAATCGCTTTTGGCTTAATTTTTCCTGCAACCGCGAATGCCGAACAGACTCTGGAGCGAGAACCTATCGCGGTCCTTTCTTCTTGGGAAGCGGCGGATGGACAAGATCTTCCGATGGACCAGGTATCGGCTACAGAGGCAAATGCGAAGGAACAGATCGCGGTGGTCCAGCGCTGCGTCAACAACCCCGGTGAGAATATGGTTGGTGGTGTTCTCAACCCAGGCCAGCAAGGCGTGGCCCTAACCAAGCCGCCAGTCGATCCGCTTTTTTGCATGAGCCTCACCTTTACCTGTGTGAGCAGCACAGCATGTACAAGCACGTGTGTGTCGCAGGGTTGCAGTCCCTTGTACACTTCGTGCTTGAATGGCACATGCTATTGTGACATCCGCTGATCATTGACTCGTCTACCCGCCCCAAAGGCTCGCTGACCTGAGGGGCGGCTAGCGGCTCACAGCTGCGGGCCTCGCGATCAAAGTGGTCTCACCCTGGTCAATAACCCCAAGCCCCATCTCTACGCGGACGACTTGCTCGGAACCCAGCAGTCCACGATTGCGCGGCTCGAGGACGCCGACTACCAGGGCCATTCGTTGGGCATGCTGCGCCGGGTTGCCTAAGGCCTTGCACCAACACCTGGAAATCCGCTTCGTCCCCGACCGCGCAGCTTGACGTCCGGCGTGCCGGAGACCGGGCGCCGCGGCGCTTGGGGCGTGGTCCTTTTGGGCATAAAATTCCTCCGCCATAGGAAACTCGCGATCGCGCGCGGCGGCAGGTGACGTGCCAGGTCTAGATCCCCTCGCGGAGGGCTACCGCAAGGTCGATGCTTTTGGCTTTCAGCGCTGGAATGAAGGCAGCGACCGCGGACACCGTGAGCATCGCGAGTCCGGTTAAAAGCACGGCAGGGAGCGAGAGCATGGGCACGGGGAAGTCGTCGGCGGGGATGACCGCGCGGAGGACGCCACACATGAGGATGCCCAAGGCCGCCCCGAGGAACGAGGCCCCGCCCGACACCACCAGCGATTCGCACAGGGTCTGCAGCACGATGGTGCGGCTGCGCGCGCCCAGGGTGCGGCAGACCCCGATTTCGACCGTGCGCTCGGCGAGGTTGGCGAGGTGGAGGTTGGCAATTCCCACGGCCGAGATGAGGAGCGCGATCCAGCCGGCAATGCCGACGAACAGGGTGAAGCCGGTGTGCAGGAGATCGGTCAGACGGGTGAAGCTCGCGGTGTCGATGGCGCGGTAGGCCCAGCGGTCCTCGGGGTGGAAGTGCGCGCGCGGACCCAGGTGTTGCATCACCGCGGCCAAAGCGCTGGTGGGGTCGACGCCGGGTCGGGGGTAAACCAGGATGCGGCTCACCGCTTCGGGGTCGAAACCGAGCAGTTCTTCGGCTGCGGTGATCGGCACGATCAGCAGCCGGTCGTCGGGGCGGTCGGTGTTGAAGTATTGCCGGCCTTTGCGTTGGGGCACCCCGATGACTTCGAACGCCTGGCCTTCAATCGTGATCAGCTGACCGATCGCTTGCGCGGGATCCCCGAACAGCTCGCGGGCGGCTTCGTACCCGATCACCACCTGCCGACTGCCGTGCAAGATCTCTGAACGGCCGAAGAAACGGCCATGCAAGACGGTGAAAGCGCGGTAGTCGAGGAACTGCTCGTCCACTCCGCTGAGGTGGAGGCGCCGCACGCGCGCGCCTGCGGACGCGAGCAGCGGGCGGGACGACTGCTGTTCTGGCAGGATGGCGCTGACCGTCTCGCCGGTTGCGCTGAGCACCGCCGGGAGGTCCCGGCGCGCGAACTCGACCGGCACCCCGCGGCGAAAGCCCGCAAACCCCGACGAAGTGGACGCGGGATAGACCATGATCGCGCCGCGCCCGAAGCGGGCGAACTCGCGGGTCATGAAGACGCGGAATCCCGTACCGGCCGAGAGCAGCACGATGATCGTGGCGGTGCCCCAGACCACGGCCATGGCCGCGCCGATCACGTGCCCGCGGTTGCGGGCCAGGAACTCGAGCGCCTGTTCGGCGTAATCGCGGGCGTTCATTTGGCGATCCGCAGCAGGAGGTTGGGGGCGATCTTCATGGCTGCGCGCGCCGGCAGGACGCTCGCGCCCATGCCGACGACCACCAGGGTGAAGAACGTGGTGACGACCACGCTGGGCACTAACTGCGGTGGGGGAAAGGCCTCGGGCAAGGGCACCAGGTTCAAAATTCCCACCCCGGCAATCCCGCCCAGTACCCCGAGGAGCCCGCCACCGATCACCACCACCAGGGTCTCGACCACCAATTGCAGCAATACCTGCGATCGCCGCGCACCGCACACCCGGCGCATGGCGAACTCCATCCGGCGGTCAGCCACCACGGCCATCATCAAGCTGGCGACTGCCAGGCCGGAGATGGAAAGCGAGATCGTGCCGACAAAACCGAGCAAGAGCGTCAGGCCGACCGCGATCTTGCGGATGGGGCCAAGGGTTGAAGACACGCTGTGGAGCACGATGCCGCGCGGTTCGTCCGCTGCCAGGTGGTGGCGTTGCCCGAGCGCGGCACGCACTTGTGTCGCGAGCAGGGTTTCTTCTTCGCGGGTGATCGCGGCGAGCAGCAGGTGGTCCAGGGAGTTGCCCCGGCCCAAGGCGCGCTGGCCCACGGCCAAGGGGACGAAGAGCATGTTGTCGTGGACGTCGCGGTCGGTGATCAGCTGAAACCCCTTGCGTTCGAGCACGCCGATCACCTGGAAGGGCACGCCTTCAACCTGGATGGTCTGACCGAGCGGGGTTGCCGCGTCGAAAAACGGTTCGACCAAGCTGGCGCCCACCACGGCGGCCTTGAACCCGCTGCGCTCGTCATCCTCGGTGAACCAGCGACCTTGGGCGATCCGGTGGTTCTGGATCGCGGCGAGGTCGCTGCTTGCGGCACTGACCACGGTTGCGCGGGTCAAGTGGGGGGTTTCGACCACCGCTGTGGTCAAGACTTCGCCCGCCACTGCCGCGGCTGAACCCACGCTCTGGGTCACCCAGTCGAGATCTTCGGTGGTCAGCTCGACCGGCCGACCAGGGCGGGCTCCGCCGGAATCGGAAACCGTGTAGTCGCCATCGACCTGGGTCCACAGATCGCCGGCCACGTCCACGCCGGCTTCGAGGAAAGCATGAAACGCCGAGCCCAAGGACAAGAGCAGGATCAGCGAGGCCGCACCCCAGGCAATTCCGAGGAGAGTGAGCAAGTTGTTGCGGGCTTCGGCGAGCAACTGGGCAGTGGCGTCTTGCAGCAAGAAGGGCACCAGCTGAAGCGAACGGCGGGTTGAGGTGGCGGCATCGGGGCTAGCCATCGCGAATCACCCGACCATCGCTGATTTCGATCACCCGGCCGGCCCGCCGCGCTACCCCTTCGTCATGGGTCACGATCACCAGGGTGTGCCCTTTGCGATGGAGTTCCTCAAACATTTCGAGGACCGCCGAGCCGGCGGCCAGGTCCAGATTGCCCGTGGGCTCGTCCGCAAAAATCACGGCGGGGTGGTTGACCAGAGCGCGGGCAATGGCGACCCGCTGCCGCTCACCCCCCGACATCTGGCCGGGATGATAGTCCAGCCGATGGGCCAGTCCGACGGCGGCGAGCGCCGCCCTGGCCCGCTGCTCGCGTTCGGCCCGCCCCACCCCCGCGTAAAGCAGCGGGAGAGCGACGTTGCGCACCGCGGACATCCGCCGCATCAGGTTGAAGGTCTGGAACACGAAGCCCATTTTGGCTGCGCGCAAATCCGCCAACGCGTCGTCGTCGAGCTGGTGGACCGCGACGCCTTCGAAGAAGTATTCGCCGGCCGAAGGCGGCGAGATCGCGCCCAAGATCTCGAGGCAGGTGGTCTTGCCCGAGCCGGAGGCCCCGCGGATCGCGACGAATTCGCCATGCCTTATCGCGAGGTGGATGTCGCGCAGCACGTCGACTTCCTGGTCGCCGACGAGGAAGCGCTTCCACACTCCGCGAAGCTCGATCAGCTGCGACATCAGTCCTGGCGGTCGGGCAAGCGGTCGGTGAGCACCCGCAAGCGGTCGCCCGCTTGCACCCCCTCGGTGACGATGGTGTGGAAGCCGTCGCTCCAGCCGAGGGAGACTGCGACCCGCGACACTTCCTGGCCATGGACGCGCTTCACCCAGACCCCTTCGCGGTCGCGGAAGATCGCGGCATTGGGGATCGCCAACACGTCCTGGTGCGCGTCGATGATGATCCGCACATCGACCGACATCTTGACCCGGAAACGCGGATCCGGCTGGAGTTCGATTTCGCTGGCAAAACTCGCGACGCTCTTGTCAGCGGTCCCGGCCCATGCGATCTTGCGCACGGTGCCGCTGAAGTTCTCGCCCGGAAAAGCGTCGATCGCGACTTTGACTGGCTGGCCAACCTTGACCTCAGCAATGTCGTTTTCATCGACCTGGACGACCGCATGCACCGACCGATCATTGACCAGAGTGGCGATCCGGGTTCCCCCTTCCAGCAACCCGACCACGGTTTGCCCGACGTTGACCAGGCGGCGCACCACGATGCCGTCGATCGGCGCGCGGATGTTGGTTTTCTCGAGGTCGGTTTGCGCCCGCGTCAGCTTGGCGCGAGCGATGGCGATGGCAGCCTGGCGGGCGGCAGCTTCGGACTTGGCGTCCCCGACTGCGAGCTGGGCCAGCTCCAGGGTGCTGCGCGCCTTCTCGAACGGCTCGTCGGCGAGCAGTCCTTCTCGGTTGAGGTCCTGGGCGCGGGCGAACTCCTGGGCGGCTTGGGTCAGGCGTACCTCGGCCTGGGCGACCAGCGCGAAACGCGCATTGGCTTCGGCATGGTCCAGCTCGGCTTTAAGCTCTGCGACTTGCTGCGCAATCGCGGTGCGGTCGATCTCAGCGATCAAGTCGCCTTGGGCCACGCGGTCACCGTCGTCGACGTGGACCCGCGCGACCACTCCGAAGATCTCGGACTGGGCAACATATTCCTCGACCGGGGTGATCGCTCCGGTGCCGATCACTTCGCGGGTCAGGTTGTGGCGGGTCACCAGCACGGTGGTGTACTTGCCCTCGACGTCTTGCGGGGCTTCTTGCAGGCCCGCGGTCAAGCCGACGTAGACGACCCAGAAGAACAGGGGGACCGCAACCACCCAAGCAGTGACCGAGAAAAAGCGTTGACGGGGGCTATTGGGCATAGGTTGTTCCCTTCACGACGAGGCGGAGACCGCGGCCAAGGCTGCGGGTTGGGCCGCGAGCGAACGGAGCTCTGCGAAGTGGCGCAGGCTCGCTCGGACCTCTTCGGCAGCGACCCCGAAGTCGATGAAACAGGCGAATTCGTCGACCCCAAGGGTGGCGATATTCGCCAAGATTTCAGCGCAGCGGGCAGGGTCACCGATCAGCGCCGCTCCCTGAAGATAGCGTTGGTAGGCATGATCGAGCAAGAAAGCGCGATCGTCGGGCGGCAGCGAGCGCACATCGGGCAACCCCAAGCTGCGCGCGAGATCGGTCAGCAACCCCAACTGGCAGCCGAGGTACGCGGTGAACGGTTCCCGCGCGATGCGCACGGCTTCGGCCGTCGAGTCGCCGACAAAGGTGTGGATCAAGAGGGTCACGGTGCCCGTTTCCGGGGCAAAACCCGCAGCCGCGCGCGCGCTGCGGTAGATGGCGATTTTTTGCTGCAGCGCGGTCAGACCCTGGCTCATCAGGTTGGTCAAGACATTGGCGCCGAGCTGACCGGCATCGCGCCAGGTCTCGGGGTTACCGACGCTGGTGATCCAGATCGGCAGCTCCGGCCTGGCGGGTTGGGGGAAGAGGCGGACATCGACGTCGCCGCCGCCGCCGGGATAGCGCACGACTTCCCCCCGCCACAGCCGGCGCAAGTCCTCTAGGTACTGGAACATCACGTCGCGCTGCTGACCAAACGCCGTGGGGTTGAACACAAAGTCGTTGGCGTGCCAGCCCGAGGCCGCGGCAATCGCCACGCGTCCGCCCGAGAGGTTATCGACGGTGGCCCATTCTTCGGCGGCGCGCACCGGGTGGTGGAGCGGCAGGACCACCGATCCAGCGCGCAGTTCGATGCGCTGGGTGCGCATGGCGAGCGCGGCTGCGAGCACCGAAGGATTGGGCGAGAAACCGCCGAATTCGTGGAAATGGCGTTCTGGGATCCAAATCGCTTCGAGTCCCATACGGTCGGCTTCGGCCGCGCAGTGGAACAAGAGGTCGTACTTGTCCGGACGATATTCCGCCGCATAGCTGCCAAAAAAAGCCAGGCTCAAGCGCGGGAAGCTCGGCTGCGGATCACCTGGCTGCAGCACCTCGGGGGAGGCGTTCATGGCCTGGACCTGCGCCCGGTTTTCGGCCGGCCGCGCCGGCTCTGGGTCTTCGGGCCACGGGCCGACGGCGCGCAAACGGACCGGCAGCTCGGCAAACAAGCGGCGTGCGCGCGCTTCCGGCAGGGGCTCGAATTGGTGATCGCCGGTCGCGAGAAAGTAGCTGCCGAGGCGGCCCGCGTAGAGGAACTGATAGGGGGTGGACCGCTGCCAGGCGCCGCTCACCCGCTGGGCGTCACAAGCCAAAAGATCGGCTGACTCGATGCCAAAGACCCGGCTCATCCACCCGGCCTTGGTGTGCAACAGTTCCATTGTCGTGTCCATGCGTCTCTCCTTACCCGCTGGGCTTGAGCCCCGCGGGTTGGGCTTTGGGGTGAACGGTAGGGCGCGTGCTGGCGGCACGGCTCGCGGCAGCGTCGACCGGGCTGGGGGCGTGGTTGGTGCGCTCGCTGGACGCTGGGGTGCGGCGGGCGAGGACAAAAACTCCGGCAAACATCAGCAGGATCGCCGACCAGCGGTGGACGCCGACCGGTTCAGCAAAGAGCAGGATTCCCAGGGTCGTGGTGCAGAGCAGGGAGAGCATGATCCGCACGGGAAGGATGACGCTCACTCGCCCTTGGGCAAAAGCGACCTGGGTGATGAGAAAGCCGCCGACGTAGGTCAAGACCGTCATCCATAAGATCGGCTCCAAGAGCAGCGCGAGCACCACTTGCGGATCGGTCACCACGAAGTTGCCGAGGTTTCGTTCCACTTGCTCGGTGGCTGCCTTGGTCAAGGTGTCGGTGACCGCGACGAGCACCGCAGCAGACCCGGTGTAGAGCAGTTCCCGCGAGGCCGGCTGGCGGCGGCTGGCCCCGACCAGGACCGCGGCCACGGCCAGGCCCGCGACCAGCACTGCGAGCGAAACCAGGCGATCCGGGACCACCGCGCTGGGGCTGCCGGTGCTGCCGATCAACCCCACCGCACCGCCAACCATGACCGCAATGCCCAGCCATTCCGTGCGGCGCAAGCGTTCGCCAAACATCAGGGTCCCACAGAGAATGGCGATCGCCATGGTGAGGGTCATCAGCGGCATGACCACGGTGAGTTCGCCGTTGGCGAGCGCCTGGATGCCGAGCACGATGCCCAGGGCTTCAATCCCCAGCCCGGCCAGCCAGGCGGGATGCGTCCACAGCGCGCGGATCACCCGCAAGGGTTGGCGCAGCAGCATGCCCAGCTGCAGCTCGGGAATTTGCTGGTGGACCCCGTACTTTTGCAGGGCCTGCGACAGCCCATGACAGACGGCTGCGGCCAAGGTGACGAGGACATAGCCTGCGAGATAGCGTTCAAACATGCACGGCCTCCGCGCTTTGGGGCGCGCTCAAGAATTCGCGGACGGTGGTGGTTGCGTCGGGGCCTGCCAGGATCATCTGGGCGAGCAGCGCGAGGAAGCGCTGGTAGAGGTCCTGCGCGCGCGCTACGGGCAGCCGTTCGGTGCGGACCACGAAGCGAATTTCGAGCTCTTTGCCTGGGGTGACCTCGACCAAAAGCGGGAATTGCGTCCGGCCATAGGGTGAGCGCACCCCGGTGAGTTCGAGCGCGAAAGGCGTTGCCGGGGGCGGCGCAACGTCCTCTTGGACCACCAGCACGACTTCGGATAGGGGTTCGCCCGCGGGCACTGCCGACAGCGCTTGGTAGTCGACGGCCGCGAGGAATTGCTGTTCGAGGTGGTCGCTTTGCGCGCGGTGGAGGTCCCGCAGCAGCTGAGGCAGGGGTTGTTCCGCGGTGAGTTGCACCCGCACCGGCACCACGTTGAGGAACATCCCGACGATGCTGAAAGCGGCGGGCATGGCGAGCGGTCGACCCGCGACGATCGTGCCAAACAGCACGTCGTTTTCCCCGCTTTCCGCCGCCAGGGTCAACGCCAGCGCGGCTTGAATCGGTGCGGCCAAGGTGAGCTGCTGGCTGCGGGTGAACTGGTCCCAGGACGCGCGCGGCAGCGTCCCCGTGACGACCGCAAACCCTGCGGGTTGAGCTTCGGCTGCAACCGGCCGCGGCACAATTTGGGCCAAGGTCGGACGCGCAAAGCCCGCGAGCTGACGTTGCCAGTATTGACGGCTGGCGGTGCTGTCTTGCGCCCGCAACCAGTCGACGAAAGCGCGATAAGGAACCGCGGTTTCCAGCAGCGGCGGCTGCCCGGTTTGGGCCACCGCGTCGATCGCTTGCAGGAGTTCGCCAAACAGCAGGTCCCAGGACCAGCCGTCTGCGATCAAGTGGTGATTCGACCAGCACAGCCACCACGCGGCATTGCGGTGGCGGATCACCGTGACCCGCACCAGCGGTCCTTGGGCGAGCGGGAAACCTTGGTCGCGGTCCCAGGCGAGAAATTGCGCGAGCGCTTGTTCCTGGCTGGCGGCGCTCAGGCCCCGCCAGTCGAGCCAGGCGGGGTTGAGCGACAGGGAGCGGCGGACGCCCTGTACCGGTCCGCTAGCGAGTTCGAAGAAAGTCGAACGCAGAGCGGGGTGGCGGGCGACCAGCCAGTCGAGCGCGCGGCTCAGCACTGCGGGGGTGAGCGAGCCCTTGAGTTCGAGCACGGCCGGACTGGTGTAAAGCGCGATTTCCGCGCTCGCCTGACCTGCTTGGTACATGCCGAGCTGGGCTGGGGTGAGCGGGTAGAGGTCGATGAGACTCTCGGGGTCGGCCAAGAGGCCCAGCGCGGCGAGCTGTGCGCGCAGTTGTGCGGTCTCGTCGTCTGGCGCTGCGGCCGGGGTTTCCGCGCCAAGATCTTGCCCAGGGGGAGCGGTGCTCTGCTGCGGCAAGTCCGCGAGCAGAGCGGACATCTCACCCACGGTCGGCGCCGTGAACACCTGGCGCACGGAAAAGGTGCGGCCGAGTTCAGTTTGCAGGCGGGCCGCCAGCCGCATGGCGAGCAGCGAGTGGCCGCCCAACTCGTAAAAGTTCTCGTCGAGCCCGGGGGGTTCGCGGCGCAAGACCTCACCGAAAATCGCGGCCACTCGCCGTTCCAGCTCGGTTTGCGCCGGCCGCGCGGCCGCGGCTGGGGCGGCGCGGCGCACGCGTGCGGCTAGGGCCGCGCGGTCGGTCTTGCCGTTGGGCGTTTTGGGGATCTCATCGACGAAACCGACGACCGACGGCACCATGTAGTCGGGCAGGCGGGTGCGCAAGAAAGCGCGCACTGCCGCGGGTTCTGGCCGAGGCTGCTCAGGGCGGGCGACCACCGCGGCGAGCAGCCGGACCTCGTCACTGCCGCGCGGCTCCGACAAAACCACGGCAGCGGCGATCGCGGGATGCTCGGCCAGCACATGCTCGATCTCCGTCGGCTGGACCAAGCAGCCGCGGACTTTCAGCTGATGGTCGACCCGTCCGACCCAAGCGAACAGCCCGTTGGGCAACAAACGTCCGAGGTCACCGGTGCGGTAAGCGCGGCCGACCAGCCCTAAACCCGTGGGCGCCGGAGCAAAAGCGCGCGTGGTGAGCTGCGCGTCATTGAGGTAACCCCGACCCACGCCGCAACCGCCGATCCAGATCTCGCCGGGCACTCCCGAGGGCGAAAGCTCGCCGTCTTGTGCCAGCAAGCACACCCTGAAGTTGGCGATCGGCACCCCGATCGGACAGCTTTCCGGGTCGAGATCGAGCGGTGAGCGGATGGCGTGGAGCGTGGCATCGTCCGAGCACTCCGCCGGACCGTAGGCGTTGAGCACGGGGATGCCCGGGACCCGCTGCAAAAAGCTGCGGCAGAGCTCCGGCGGCAAGGCTTCACCGGTCGACACCAGCCAGCTCAGCCCGGCCATGTTGTGCGGGGTGGCGGGCAAAGTGAGGAGCAATGCCAGGTAGGAAGGGACGACCTCGATCACCGAAATCCGGCGCTCGAAAACCTGCGCCAGCAGCTGCTCGGGTTCGCTGACCACCGATTCTGCGACCAGCTCGACCCGGGCGCCCACGGTCAGCGCACCGAGCAACTGCCAGACCGAAATGTCGAAACAGGGTGAAGCGGTCTGGGCGACCACATCGTCAGCCTGGAGGTTCATGAACAAGTTCTTAGCCAGCAGGTGGTTGACCTTGCCGCGATGCTCGACCAGCGCGCCTTTGGGACGGCCGGTCGAGCCGGAAGTGAAGATCGCGTAGGCGAGGTCTTCGGGCTGGCCCGTCCACTGCGGACGCGTGGCTTGCGCGCTGGCCGCAAGCAGCGCCCCGACCCTGCGGACCGTCGGGGTCTCCTGCGGGCCGAGGGCGGTGCCCATCCGCTGCAAGTGGGCTTCACCCGCACGGTCAGAGAGCACCAGCCGAATGCCGCTTTGGGTGAGGATCTGCTGCGACCGCGACTCGGGGTAGCGGGGATCGAGAGGCACGTAAGCCGCCCCCGCCTGGAGCGCACCCAGCACCGCGATCAGCAGTTCGAGGTTGCGTTCACAGCAGATTCCGAGCAAGACCCCGGGCCCCACGCCCAGATCTGCCAGGCTGTGCGCCACGCGGTTGGCCCGGCGTTCGAGTTCACGGTACGAGACGGTCACCGCAGCATCGCGCGCGGCGATCCGGTCGGGGGTGCAATCGACCTGGGCTTCGATCAAGGCGTGGACTGCTTCGACCGGGGTTTGCCAGTCGACTTGTTGACCCTGGCTCAGCTGCGCGAGCGCAGCGCGTTCAGCGGGGCTGGGCGCGCTCACCTGGCCGAGCGTGCGTTCGGGCGCGGCGCTGAGTTCGACCAACACCGTGCGAATCTGGGCGAGCAAGTTCTCAAGGTGCCAGCGGCTGAAGCGGGCAGCCTCGAAGTAGGCGGCGAGGTGCAGCTGCGCTTCGGGCTGCGCCCACAAGGTCAAGGGATAGTTGGTGCGGTCGCGGTATTGGGGGTTGCGGGCGCCCGCGCCTTCGGCATTGGCGACGAGCGCGCCGTCTACCGGGAAATTTTGGTAGACGTAGAGGATCTCAAAGAGCGGCACACCCGGAGGCAGCTCCGCGGCTTGCACCACTTCGACGAGCGGGGCCCATTCGTAGCGCCGGATCGCGGCCACTTCGCGCTGGAGGTCAGCGAGCCAGAGAGGGAAAGCGCGGGCGGGGTCCAAGCGGACGCGGACGGGCAAGGTGTTGATCAAATTGCCGACCATGGCTTCGACCCCGGCGAGCGGGGCCGCGCGGCCGGCCACGGTCATTCCCAGCACCAGGTCTTGGCGATCGGTGTAGCGGGCGAGCACCAGACTGATTGCGCCGAGCACCAGCGTCGACTCGGTGACGCGCAAGCGGCGCGCCAAGCTGCGCACCGCAGCGCTTTCCGCAACCGACAGGGTCGAGCCGATTTCGCGGTAGCGTTCGCCCACTTCTGCGGCTGCGAGCTGTGGTCGCGGCAGGGCCAGGGTGGTGGGCAGGTTCGCGCCGCGCAACACCTCGCGGAAAAATTCTTTGGCCGCGGCAGGATCTTGCGCCCGCACCCAGGACACATAGTCGCGGAAGTGCGGGCGCGCGGTCAGAGGAAGATCCGGCGTTCGGTACGCGCGCATCCAGTCAGCCATGACCAAGGGCAAAGACCAGCCGTCGAGGAGCAGGTGATGGCTGGTGAGCACCAGCAGCGCGCCGGTCGCCGTGGTCGCCAGAGCGACCCGCACCAACGGTGCCCGGTTGAGCTGGAAACCGCGGCGCCGTTCGCTGGCGAGAAAGTCTTCGAGGGCGGTTTCCGGCAGGGCGAGCGTGCGCCAATCGAACGCGCGCACTGCGAGCTCGACCTGGGAACGCACCACCTGGACCGGGTCGCGCAGCCCTTCCCACACAAAGCAAGTGCGCAAAACCGGGGTGGCTGCGACCACTTGCTCAAAAGCCCGGCTGAGGCGTTCCAGGTCAGCGGCTGCGGCCAGGGGGATCACCAGCTGCTGCACGTAGGGATCGTCGCCGACCGCTTGCAGAGACTCAAACAGCATGCCCTCTTGCAGCGGCGACAGCGGGTAGACGTCGTCGACATTGGGCAGCGTGTTCCCGCGGCGGGCGGTGGATTCGGTGGTCTTTGAGTGGATCATGGCGCTGGCTCAGTTGCTGGTGCGCGCGGCGGCCCGCTGGGCCAGGTAGTGGTTCATGGCGTCGCGCGCCCGCTGCGACAGCGGCAGGCCCAAGCCGGCATAGACCTGTTCGATCGCGGCCATGGGCGCGGTGGTCAGCAGCTTGAAATCGAGGTCGACTTGGTGCTCGCGCGGGATCAGGGAGCGATCCCGCGCCTCGCGCGCCCGCAACTCTTGGTAAAGGAAATCGAGGTCAGCGTGCGCCTGGGCCTCCGAGATCGGCTGCAAAGCCTTTTGATGCTGCTCCTTGAGCCAGCGCGTCGCCGACGCCAAAGTTGCGGTTCGGTCGCGCGCGAGGAAGATGAAGCGCGCGGCGGGGAAGAGTTCGAGCAAGACCGGGATGCGACCGCTGTTGGGCGGGTTTTTGAGCACCAGCCGCCGGCCAGGGTGGATGAAGGTCAGCTTGCGCAGGATGCGCAAATAGTCGCGCTGGAAGGCGGCGCGGTCCGCGGGATGCTCCAGGGCCACGGCTCGGGCGAAGACCTGACGCAAGCGCTGCGGGAAGTAGATTCCCAGGTCGAGGCCGCTCGCGCCGAGGTGCGCCAGCGCGATTTCCTCTTCCTCGGGCAAGTCGGGGCCTTGCGGGGTGCCGTCGAGTACCCGTTCGGCTGGCAGCTCGGCCGCCAAGATGCGCCGAAACAGCCCGCTCGCGAGCGAGCAACTGGGGAACACCAGATGCACGGTCTCGGGCGCTGCGAGCGCCGGGTCGTGGGCCAGCAGTTGGTGGAGGAAGGTGGTCCCGCTGCGCCAGAAACCCAAGATGAAGAGGGGCGGCTCGGTGATCGTCGTGGCGCGCAAGCGGGCGCCGAAGCGGAGCGCTTCGGTCCAGCGGAAAGGCGCGAGCAAGCCCGCAAAGAAGGTGGTGAGCGCCCAGGTCGGTTGCGACGCGCGCGCGATCGGACCGAGCTCGCGCGCGGTCCGCCACAAATGCCCCGGCGTTCCCGCGGCCAAGGGATGGAGTTGCAGTCCGTTCACGTCTAACCTCCCAGGTCCGCGGCCGAGAGCGCCGAACGCAGCTGCTGCAGCTCTGCACTGCCGAACTCTTGCACCCAGTCCGGAGTCTCGCCCCCAGCGGCAATGGGTTTGGCGAGCCTTTCGCCGAGAGGCTCGCCTGTCGGCAAGCCTCTCGGCAAGCCGGAATCGACCACCGCCTCGAGCAGGGCGAGCACTGCGGCTTGGCACGACTTTGCCAGGTCCTCGATTTGCGCTGGTGCAAACACGGTGGGCGCGAACACAAAGACCAGCCGCAGCGCGCCTTGCTGCACCAGCGCTTCGATTTCCAGCGCGTAAGGCGCGTGCTGGCGCGGGCTGCGGACCATCCACTCAAAGCTGCCTTGACCGCAAAATGGCGCCGCGGTCGGCACCAGCCGATCGAGTTGGCCCAGGTAGTTGAAGCAGATCTGCCGCGGTGCCCCGTGCGCGAGGACCTCCTGCTGCGATGCGCCATGGCGGAGCAGCCCCCAGCCCAAGCCCCGTCGCGGAATGCCATCGATCCGCCCGGCAATTTGCGCGAGGTCGGTGCGCGGATCTGCGGTCGGGTCTGCAGCCAGCCGGACGGGGAAGACCGCGGTGAAAAATCCCACGGTCTGCGCGACATCGAGCCCCGCAGACAGGGGCTCGCGCCCATGCCCTTCGAGGTCGAGCACCAGCTCGGGCGCGTCGCTGACCGTAGCCCAAGCGCGGGCAAGCGCAGTGAGCAGCAAGATGTCGACCCGCAGCTGGGTCCGCTTGGGGAACTCGCGCAAGAGCTCTTCGGTGTGCGCTGCCGTGAAGCTCACTTCGACGCGCCGGAGTTCGCCGATTTGCGGGCGTTCCCGCGGGAGGCCGAAACGGGTCGGGGCCGCCGCCTTATCCGCGCTCGTCTGTTGCCAGAACTCGAGTTCCTGCGCGATCGCCTCAGAGCTCGCGTGCTCGGCTAAATGCTGGCTCCAAGCGAGAAAGGACGTCCCCTCCGGCGCGGGGCAAGCTGCTAGGTCTTGTCCGGCGAGGGCAGCGGCATAGAGCGCGCGCACGTCTTCCAGCAGGATCCACCAGGACACCATATCGACCGCCAGGTGGTGGGCGACCAAGTAGAGCTCACCGGGCTGGTCGGCCGCGCCCCACACGAGGAGCGCACCCAACAAGCGCGGCGTGTGGAACTCGAAGCCCGCTTGCAGTTCTTCTTTGGCCGCGGCCAGCTGCTGCGGTAACAGCGCCGGCGCCAGCGTCGATCGTTCGAGCTCGAGGATTTGCACTGGGGCGGTGGCTTGCAAGCATTGACGCCGCGTTTTTGGGTCGCTGGTGAAGGCCGTGCGCAGCGCCGGATGACGGGCGGGGAGAGCGGTGAGCGCACGGCGCAGGGGCTCGCGCTCGACCCCGGGGGCCAGGGTCACGGTATAGCTCTGACACCAGCGGGTCGGTTCGGCCAAATCCTCGGCAAAGAACCACTCCTGGGCCGGGGTGAGCGGAGCCTCGTCCGCGGTCGGGTGCGCTGCTAAGCGGCTGGCACCTGCGCCCGGCGCGGGGTTTGCGCGGTCGGCGCTCTGGGCTGCCAGCGCGGTCGCAGCGCAGAGCGCGCGCACGGTCTGGTGCTCGAACAAGTCATTCGGATCAAAGGCTAGGCCCGCTTGTCGCGCCAGCCGCGCGACCTTGAGCGAGAGGATCGAATCGCCTCCGAGCTCGAAGAAGTTGTCGTCGAGGCCGACGTTGGCCAGCCCCAAGACTTCGGCGAAGATGCGGGCAAGCTGGAGCGGACGTTCATCGCTCGTGGGTTGCGGCGCCGCCTGGACGGTGCGGGCGAGCGGGCCCGCGAGTTGTTGGCAGGCCCGGCGGTCGACCTTGCCGTTGGCGGTCAGCGGGATCGTCGGCAGCGGCACCAGGTGGTGGGGCACCATGTAGGGCGGCAGCCGTTCTCCGAGAAATGCGCGCAATTCCGCAGCGCTGGGCGCCGCAAGCGGGGCTCCTTCCGCGCCCAGGGGACTGCAGAAATAGGCCACCAGGAGGGTGGCACCTTGCGCATCGGTTTCCGCCAGGACGACGGCCTGACGGATGCCCTCATGCTGGGCGAGAACCGCTTCGATTTCCCCCAACTCGATGCGGTGGCCGCGGACCTTGACCTGGTGGTCCGCGCGGCCGAAGAACTCGAGCACGCCGTCCTCTCGCTCGCGCACCACGTCGCCCGTGCGGTACATGCGGCGCGGTGCGGGCGCGTCCGGCAGCTGGACCCAAACAAAGCTCTGGGCGGTGAGTTCAGGACGGTTCAAGTAACCGCGGCCCACGCTCACGCCTTCGATCCACAGCTCCCCTTTCTCGCCCTGCGGCACCGGGCAGCGCGCAGCATCGAGCACGTGGGCACGCAGGTTGCGGATGGCCTTGCCGATCGGAATGCTGGTCACGTGGGCGGCTGGCACCTCGCGCACCACGTGATGGGTGACGTCGTCCGAGCACTCGGTCGGACCATAAGCGTTCATCAGCGGAATTTCTGGGTAGCGGGTGAGCCAGCTGCGGCAGAGGTCGGGCGGCAAGGCCTCGCCGGTGGCGATCAGCCAGCGCAAGCGCGCAGGCAGCTGAACCGTCGCGTCGCTCGTGAGTTCTTCGAGCAGCTCGCGGAGCAGCGAGGGCACGACCTGGAACACCGTGACCCCGCCAGAGTCGAGCGCGGCGAGCAGCTGGCGCGGCGAGCGCACCGTGGCGGTGGGCACGATTTCGACTTGTCCGCCGATCAACAGCGGGGCGAAGAACTGCCACACCGCAATGTCAAAGCAGTGCGGTGCGGTCTGCGCCACGACATCGGTCTCGCGCAAGGCTAGGTCTTCGATCTTGGCCTGCAGGTGATTCCACATCCCATCGTGTTGAATCAGCGCGGCTTTGGGCTTGCCGGTTGAGCCTGAGGTGTAGATCGCATAAGCCAGGTCGCTCGCAGTTAGCGGCACGCTGGGTTCGCTAGTGGGTTCGCTACCGGGCGCGGACTCGGCTGGGGCAGCAGAAGCGGCGGCCGCGTCCCAGATGACCGCGCGGCAAGCCGTGCCCGCGAGGGCTAAAGCGCCTGCCGCGTCGGTGATCGCCAGCGCAATCCCCGCGTCGCCCAGGGTCTCTTGCAAGCGGCTAGCGGGCCAGGCGAGGTCCAAGGGGATGAACACCCGACCAGAGCGTACACAGGCCACGAGCGCGACCAGCATCGCGATCCCGCGTTCCATGAGGATGCCGACAAAAGCGCCGCGCTCGCTGCCCAGGGCGAGCAGGTGGGCGGCCAGGTGAGCGCTCTGTTGCGCGAGTTCACCGTAAGTCAGGCTGACGCCGGAACAACGCGCGGCTTCGCGCAACGGGTTGGCTTGCAGCTGAGATTCGAGCGCGGCAGCGAGTTCCGAAGCTGTCGCGGACGGCGCGTCCACCGTGCTGAGGTCGCAGCCGAGGGCGTCCAGGGTCAGCTCTGGGGATCCGGCGCTGCGCTTGAGGAACTCAACGTAAGCGTCGAGCCAGCGCGCGATGGTCGGGTCATCGAACAAGTCGGCGCGGTATTCGAAGTCGACGCGGAGCCCACCGCCAGACTGCGTGATGTTGACCTCGAGATCGAGGCGACCGCGTTCCATGGGGTAGGCGAGGAGCTCGGCTTCCAGGCCGCTCCCGGTCGAGCCGACCAGCGCATCGGTATCGAGGTTGAAGACCACGGCCACGAGCGGCGGACGACTGGGATCGCGCGGCAAGTTGAGGTCCTTGATCAGCGCGGTGTAGGGATATTCATGGTGCTCGAACGCGTCGAGGAAGGTGAGTTGGGTGGCCTTGCAGTGCTCGGCCAGCCGCGATCCCACCGGTTTGCCGCAGGGAATCGCCAACAAATTGGTGGTGTTCGCCACCAGCGTCGACGCGCCGTCGAGCCCGCGCACACTGGCGCGCACCCCGACGATGAAGCTCGCTTGCCGGGTCAAGTGGTAGAGGAAGTGGGTGAACCCGGCAAAACAGAACACGAAGTCGCTGACCCGCAGGGCTGCTGCCGTGCGATGGATCTGCTCCCACAGGGTGGGCGACAAGGTACGAAAGGTCCGGCTCCCCGGTTGGTCACTGCGGCGGGGCCGCGGCCGATCGAGGGGTAACTCGCAAGGGTGGGCCCGCCCCTCAAGCTGACCCATCCAGAACTCACGGGCGGCGGCATAGCCTTCGCTCTTTTGCCGCTCGCTGAGCCAGCCAACATAGTCTTTGAGCTGCAGGTTGGGGCTGAGGCGAGGCGCTGATCCGGTCTGTTCCGCGCGGTAGAGTTCGACGAGATCGCGGACCAAAACCCCGATCGACAGGCCGTCGACCACCAGATCGTGGGTGGTCAAGATCAGACGGTGGTCGGTCGGTCCCAAGCGCAAGAGCTGAGCGCGCAGCAAGGGCGGTTGCGCCAGATCGAAGGGGACCCGGCCAGCAGCAGCTGCGAGCTCGTGGCAGCGGGCAGCTTGCGCTTCCGGGGTGCCCGCGACGGCGATCTGGGTGAGCGCAAACGGTGCTTGCGGATAGATCGTCTGCTGCTCGCCGTCGGCGTCAAAACCGGTGCGCAGCGCTTGATGCCGGGCGATGAGCTGGACAAAAGCCCGTTCCAGCACCGCCGGATCGAGCTCGCCTTGCAGTTTCAGCAAAGAGGTCTCCTGATACGAGGTCGCGCCTTGCGCTTCGGTTGCGCCGAGAAAAAACAGCTGCCGTTGGGTGTCGCTGAGCGCCAGGGTCTCGCTTTGAGCAGCAGCTTGCGGCGCGGCGGGCGGGGCTGTGGGGGCTTGGACGGCCGTGCGGACCGGCCGCGCGTCGCCGGTCAGGCCCGCGGCGCGCAGCGCGAGTAAGGATTGCTGCACGGTGTTGGCGATTTGCTCGACGTCGGCGTCGGTGTGGGCGTCTGAGAGGTAGCAGACGCGCGATTCCCAGACATAAACCCCGCGCGCGATCAGGTCATAGAAGAAGAGGTCTTCATTGCCTTTGTGGCTGAAGCGGAACGTCGAGCCGAAGTGCTGCAGCTCGAACGGGAAATGTTCGTCACGGAAAAATGGGTTGACCAGCTCTGCCAGGCGGTCCACTTTGCGGCTGATGCGCTCCTGCAGCCCCGGACCCTGTGCCTTCAAGCGCAACAGCACGGCTTCGGCTGCGGCCATGCTGAAGGGGTGTTTGATGTAGGTGCCAGCCGTGAACGAGACATCGTTTTCAGGGTACGAGGCATCCCCGAAGTGCCAATCGCCGCCGCCATCGATGTAGTCGAGAAACGCGCTATCCCCGGCCACGACACCGATCGGCATGCCGTTCGCGACCACCTTGCCATACGTCGCGATGTCGGCCTTGACCCCGTACCAGGCTTGGGCTCCTCCCTGGTGGACGCGGAATCCGGGGAGCACTTCGTCAATGATCAGCGGAACCCCGAGCTCGCGGGTGATCCGCCGCAGTTCTTGCACAAAGGCTTTGGGCTTGAGCCCTGGGTTGCGGCTCTGGAACGGCTCGACCAGCACCCCGGCGAGCGTGTGGCCGTGGCGGGCCAGGTAAGCGAGGGCGCTATCGTCGCCATAGCGGAGCAGGACCACGTCGTCTGCCACTCCTTGGGTCACCCCCAGCACCGAGGGTCGGCAGTTGTCGCCGTCGCCCGGCTGCATCAGGGTGACGTCATAGTTGCCATGGAAGGCGCCGCGAAAGATCGCGATTTTGCTCCGCTGGGTTTTGGCCCGGGCGAGCCGGATCGCGACCATCACGGCCTCGCTGCCGGTTGCGGCAAACACGACCCGTTCCATGCCGGTGAGCTCGGAGATCAGCGCCGCCACTCGGCCCGCGCGATCCGACTGGGGTCCGATGTGGAAGCCCGCGTCGAGTTGCCGCGATAAGGCTTCGACCAAAAAAGCTGGCCGATGGCCGAACAGCAGGGTGCCAAACCCCATGGTCACGTCGATGTACTCGTTGTGGTCGACGTCCCAAAACCGGGCTCCCTGCGAGCGCGTGGCAATGATCGGGTAGACCAGCTCTTTGGTAGAGAAACGAAAGCCGCTGGTCGAGCGCTTGTCCGCCATGACTTTGCGATAGTCCGTGGCGAGTTGCTTTGAGCGGCGGGTTTTGGCGTTGTAGGTCTGGATGAAACGCAGCAGTGCCGGGTTTTGGGCCGGCTTGACGGCCGGCAGCTCGGCACTGCGCAAGGCGTCCGGCGGGGCGATCGGCTCACAGATCGCGGGTTTGGCATCGGACGCTGCGAGGGCGGCTGGCACCTGTTGTGGTAGCACCTGTTGTGGCACCTGTTGCGTCAACACCTGTCGCGTCAAGTCGGCTGGCACTTGTTGCGTCAACACCTGTTGCGTCAAGTCGGCTGGCACCTGTTGCGTCAGCACCTGTTGCGTCAGGGCGGCTGGCACCTGTTG
>CAZCOV010000036.1:0-3766 GCA_964499975.1 uncultured Thermoanaerobaculia bacterium | reverse complement strand
CGGCTGGCACCTGTTGCGTCAGCACCTGTTGCGTCAGGGCGGCTGGCACCTGTTGGGGCAGCTGCGCGGGACGGACCACTCCCAGCGCATCGAGCTGGTGGCGGATCACCCAAGTCAGCACGTTGAGTTGCTCGGAAAACAGGGACACCACCTGCATGGTTTCGCTCCCGTTGGCTCCGGGCGGAGAAGTCGGTTGCGCGGCTGCTGCTCGGGCCAGTTGGGTTGGCACGGGCATGGCCGGAAGCGCGGTCGGGGGCATGGCTGCGGCCGGAGTTATGGACGCGGCGGCGGGTGTGACCGCTGGCGGCGGGCTGGGCAAGGCAGCGGCTGCTGGCGCGAGGTGGGCGGGCTTGCGCGCGGGGTCGACCGCTCCAGCAGCTGCCAGGCGGACGTCCGCCAAAGTGGTCGCGGCAGCGAGGTGAGGCTGGGTGCCGTTGCCGCCGTTGGTCCCTGCCGCACTGGGGACTGCTGCACCGTGGGCCACATGGCTGCCGTTCGCTCCGTTCCCGCTCGCTCCATGGGTGCCGTGGGCCGCATGGCTGCCGTTCGCTCCGTTCGCCCCGTGGGCGCCGTGGGCCGTGTGGCTGCCGTTCGCCCCGTTCGTTCCATTCGCTCCATGGGTGCCGTGGGCGCTATGGGCAGCCACCGCCGAGGGAACGCCGAGCACCGGCGAGTGCCGGGCGAGATACTCGGCGAGTCCCGCGGTGTTTTTGATTTCCTCGATCAGCGCGCGCAGCGGCACTTTCACCCCGTACCGCGCTTCGATCACCCGCTGGGTGTCGACCATGACCAGCGAGTCCGCCCCCATCTCGATGAAGTGAGCACTGAGATCGAGTTCATCAGGGCCGATCGCCAGAGATTTCGCGATCATCACGCGGAGTTCTTCCAAGATCACTGCAGGGACGAGGGGTGTGGCGGTCATGGCGCTATCCTCCGAGCGGTCGGGTCACGGGTCGAATTTGGGCGATCTGTTGATGGAGCACAGTTTCGAGCGCAGCGAGTTGGTGGTGCATGACTTGTAAGGTGGGTGAGATGGGGTGCGCAGCGACTGCCCCAGCTGGCCCGGCCGACGGGTAGGGCGCGAACCAGGTCAAAGGTTGCGCGAGCTGAACCTCGGCTGGCACCGCAGCGACTGGCACCGCGTCGGCGACCTCGAATGAGACGGGCTGAAGTTCGGCTAGCGCCGCGCCGGCTAGCACCGCGCCGGCTAGCACCGCGCCGGCTGGCACCGCGGTGGCTGGCACCGTGGCAGCGACCTCGAACGAGGCCATGGTCGCCGGTTCAGGAGTGGGCCAGCAGCGGATCCGGCGGAAGGGGTAGGAGGCCAAGACCCCGCAGCTGCGTTGGCGGAAGCCCGGCAGGGTGGACCACGTGCCTGCATCGACTGCGGTAGGTGGATCCGCTGGCAGTTCGGGCATGGTGGCACCGTGGCTGGTCACAAACGCCTGCAGGGCGGCAGTGAGGGCGGGGAGGGACGGCGCGTTGAAGGCTACCCGCTGCGGGAATAGGGTGCGTCCGGCGGCGGCTGTCGCGCACATCCGGCGCAGCTCGGCGAGGGGATCCAAGCGCAATCCCGCGCGCTCGACTCGACGTAGGGTTGCGGCGGCGAGTTGGACCAGCTCGTCGCGGGTCCGCGCGGACAGCCACAGCACCTGCGGGACGGAGTCTGCGTCCGCGTCCACCGCCCTTGGCGGGGCTTCTTGCACGATCACGTGGGCATTGGTCCCGGTGAAGCCAAACGCGCTGATCCCCGCCGTCCTGGGCTTGCTGGTGGCAGGCCAGGAGATGGTCTTGCGGAGGATTTCGAGGCGGGTTCCCGCGAGGCGGATTTGCGGATTCACGGTCCCGAGGTGGGGGTGTCCCGGCAACTGTTCGTGCTCGAGCGCCAGCAGCACTTTGACCAGCCCGGCCATGCCGGCGGCAGCTTCCAGGTGGCCGAGATTCGCTTTGGCGGTTCCCAAATGACAGGGCGCAACCGCAGGAGGGGAATCCGCGGACGGCAGCGCGCCCACGGTCGTGGCCAGGGCTTCGATCTCGATCGGATCGCCGAGGTGGGTGCCGGTGCCATGGCATTCGACGTAACTGACCTGATCGGGGCTCACTCCGGCGTTGTCCAGGGCAGCCCGGATCACGGCGCGCTGGGCTTCTTGGTTGGGCGCGGAAAGGCCGGCGCTGCGCCCGTCCTGGTTGATCGCTGAACCGCGCAACACCGCGCGCAGGGGGTGGTTTTGGGCGCGCACATCGGCGAGGCGGGCGAGCACCACCACGCCACAACCCTCGCCGCGGGCAAAGCCGTCGGCAGCCGCATCAAAACTCTTGCACCGTCCGTCCGGGGCGAGCGCGCCCATGCGCGCCAGGAGCACGCTGTTTTCGGGTGACAGGATCAAATTCACGCCTGCGACCACGGCCAGCGCGCATTCCTTGCGGCGGAGGCTTTGCACCGCGAGGTGGAGCGCTACCAACGACGACGAGCAGGCTGTGTCTACGGTCACGCTCGGCCCTTTGAAGTCGAAGAAGTAGGAGAGTCGACCCGCAGCTGCCGAGCTGATGTTGCCCAGGGCAGCAAGCCCTTGCGCGTCGGCGACCCCGAACCGGCGTTCCAGCAATTTGGCGTAGTCGTTGGCCCCGATGCCGACGAACACGCCCACGGGTTGACCCGCGAAGGCTTTGGGCACCAGGGCGGCGTCTTCGAACGCATGCCAGGTGACTTCGAGCAGGATGCGGTGCTGCGGATCCATGTGGACGGCTTCGCGCGGGGTGATCTGAAAGAAAGCGGGATCGAAGCGGTCCACGCCGTCGATGAAGCCCCCGCGCAGAGGGAAGAGCGGCTCCCCATCGCCATCGCGGGGCGCGGCAAAGCGGTCGGGCGGCAGTTCGCGGGTGGCGTCGCGCTGGGCAGCGAGCAAGTCCCAGAAGTCTGCGGGCGAATCCGCCCCAGGAAACCGGCATCCCATGCCGAGAATCGCGATGGGCTCTTCACCGCTTTGGCTTTGGCTTTGGCCAAGGTCGAGGGGGGGCTGCTGGACTTGTTCGGGGACTTGCGATGTTGGGCCGGCGCTCAGCGGCGCGGCAAGATCGGTCAGTTTGGCCAGGAGGTGGGGAGCGAGCTGCGCCAAAGTGGGGAACTGGAAGAGCAGGGTTGCCGAGAGGATCAACCCTAAATCGCGCTCGAGCCGGGCTTTGATCGTCACCGCCATCAGGGAATCAAAGCCGTAATCAGCGAGCGGCCAGCTGGGATCCAGAGGCGTGGCGCCGAAGTCGAGCAACTCGCGGACTTGCGTTTCGAGATAGGTGAGCAGGGCGGGCAAGCGGGCGGCTTCCGGCAGTGCGAGCAGGCGGTGCGCCACCGGCGCCGTGGCTTCCTCGCGCGGCGGCGGGGTGGCCGCGGGGAGTGGGTCGAGCTGCAACGCCGCGAAGAATGGCTTGGTCTTGACTTCGGGATAGACCTGCTGCCAGGCCGCGAAGTCGAGGTGGGCCCAGACATACGCCGCCCGGTCAGCCGGAAGGCAAATCCGAGTCAGGGCCACGGCGGGCGGCATCTGCGGCAAGCCGGCAAAAGCAGCGTGGCGGCTGGCCAGGCGCGCGGCCATGCCCACCCCCTGAACCGGGCCGAAATTGATGCTCTGCGCGGCCAGCCCGCGCTGCCGCCGCCGGTAAGCCAGGGCGTCGAGCACGGCATTGGCGGCAGCATAAGGACCGAGCGCGGGCGAGGGCAGGACCGCAGCCACCGAGGAGAGCAGGACGAAAAAGTCGAGCGTGAGGTCGG
>CAZCOV010000035.1:0-27906 GCA_964499975.1 uncultured Thermoanaerobaculia bacterium | reverse complement strand
GGCACCCGGTTTTACCCGCAGCGGCAGACAAGTTTTTTACACAAAAATTCTAAGGCGTCTAAGGCGCGGGTGGTCCAGGATAGACGCCATAGCGCTTTTTCGGGTAACCTGACCTGCACCAGAGCTGTCTCGGCATAAAAGCCCGTGAAAGGCGGAGACCGCACGCTAAGGTTGTTGGAAGGGCCAGAGCCCACGATGGGCACTAGAAAGGGGTTTCAGATGTTGCGATGGCAAAGTTTTGGACGCGTTGAACGATTGGGTGGTTGGTGGGTGCTCGTGCTTCTGCTCCTGACGGCGGCGCCAGGCCCTGCAGAGGAACCGACCCATTCCACGCCGACGGCAGGCGGTGTGGTGCTGCGCCCGGTGTCGACCGAAAAGATCAAACCGTGGCGTTCCAGCATCGACGCACCTTTCGAGGTCAAGAAGGGGGTGGCCATGGAGTGGGCCCCGGAACACTCGTTTTTTCCCCCGGAAGCGCTGGCTCGCTACAAGTCTTCGGCGCTGGTTGCCCCCGACCTCCCAGAAGCCCGCGAGCTGGGCGGGGACAGCGCCGCGCCAGGTACGGGCACACCTCGGCCCAAAGATGGCCGGGTGCCAGAGCCCAAGGGGCCGGTCGCAGCCGTCAACTTCAATGGGCTTGACATCGTCAGCTCTCAGCATAACGGACTGCTCTTCATCCCGCCGGATACCATGGTGGCCGCCAGCCGCTCCAAAGTGCTCACCGCGACCAACGTGGCCTTGCGCATTTACAGCCGTACCGGCAAAGCCGGAGCCACCCAAAGCCTCAACAACTTTTTCGGGGTCAATTACCCGCCGATCTTGTTCGACCCCAAAGTGTTCTATGACGAGCTTTCCGACCGCTTCGTCGTCGTCGCGCTGAGCCTTCGCAACTCGCCGCGGCAATCCCACCTCTACCTGGCGGTTTCACGCAGCGGTCGTCCTAACAGCCTCAGCGCGCCCGCCGACTGGTGTACTTACCGCATCAATGCCCAACGCGAAGTGTCTTGGGCGGACTATCCCGGTCTCGGGATGAACGAGCGCTGGCTGGCGGTGAGCACCAATCACTTTGGTTTCAACGGCAGCTTCAACAGCTCATTCCTGTTCGTTTTTGACAAACAGGTGTTGGTCAACAACGCCCGGCAGTGTCCGCAAACGCCGCTATATGCCTACAAGCCGACTCGCGATCCTTCCGGCTTCCCGAGTTTCACGATCCAGCCGGCGCAGCACTACTCGCCGAGCAACCTGGCCGGAACGCCGCTCTTTTTGGTTAGCAGCCAGCCTGCTTTCGATGCCACGGACTACACCCTGTGGCGGCTGACCGACGCCGGGGCTGGGCAGGCACCCAACCTCACGAGCGTCCTGCTCGACGGCAACTTCTTCTATTCGGTGCCGCCCAATTCCCCACAAGGTGGTGGACCAGAACTCGACACCGGCGACATGCGAGTGCAGCAGGCTGCGTTTCGCAACGGCAAGATCTGGGCAGTTCATGCCACCGGCTGCAGCATTGGCCCAGCACCCAACGAGAGCTGCGTGCGCGCGATCGAGATCACGCCCACCGCCACAGGCGGCAGCTTGACCTTCCAGGAAACTTATGGGGAAGGGGATGGCTGGTACCTCTGGATGCCCGGGGTCGCGATCACCGCAGGCGGGGATGTGGTCGTGCCGTTCCAGCGAGGACGCCAGGGCACTTTTTTCGGTGTCGGGGTCAATGGCAAAAGGTCTGACAACCCGCACTTCGACGAGATCCAAAACATCTTGAGCGGAACTTGCAACCTCTTCAACGAAGACGGTGGGGGACGCAACCGGAGCGGCGATTATGTGGGCGCGCAGGCCGATCCCGGGGATCAGCAGTCGGTGTGGGTCGCGGGGGAGTACGCGGGCAACGTGCCAGGTCAGGGGTGTGAGTGGCGCACCCGGATCGCGCGGGTCCGATACTGAAAACCGCCTGGGCTGCCCACCGCCCCCCGGGACCTCACCCCTCTGGATTGCCGCCGGTGACGAGGGGTGAGGTTCCGCCATTCGGCCGGGAGCTGGCCGCCGAGGCTTGCAAATAGCAGCGCCGACAACGGGCTTCATAGGCTTCGGCGTCCCCCACCTGGACCTGCTCACCTCCGCCCGCGGTGCGGAAGCTGTAGTGCGCCGGGGCTCCGCAGCGCATGCAGATCGCATGCATTTTGTCGACATACTCGGCCAGCGCGAGCAGCCGCGGCATGGGACCAAAAGGCTGGCGCCGGAAGTCCTGATCCAGCCCCGCGACAATGACCCGAACGCCGGCATCAGCCAGCTCGGTCAAGAGTTCGACCAAGCCGTCATCAAAAAACTGGGCTTCGTCGATGCCCACGACTTGCACGCCCCAGTGCAGCTTCAAGCGCAGCTCTTGACTATCTTGGACCGAAGCGGCTTCGAGTTCGCGTAAATCCCGGGTCACCAGCCGTTCGGGTTCATGGCGGGTGTCTGCTCGGGGTTTGAAGACCTGGATGCGCTGTGCCGCGATCAGCGCTCGCCGCAAACGCCGCACGAGTTCCTCGCTCTTCCCCGAGAACATGCCGCCGGCGATGATTTCGATATGCCCAGTTGACCGTTCGTTCATCGTTGTCAGCCTTGTCGCGTTGGAGTCCTATCCCCGGCCCTAATCCGCTGCCTTGCTCGCCCCCTCCTGGCTGCGCCGCCGGCGTCCGCGAACTTCCGTGCGCGTTTCTTATCAGCAAGTCGGGCGCGATTTCCAGTCCATGCGTCCGCGACGCCGTGCCGTTCGCTCGGAGTGACGGCAGCTCCTGACTTGAAAAGGTCATTTTTGCGACGGGCACGCGTTAAGATGGGCCAATGCCGGGGAAGATTTTCACCTATGAGGAAGCGCTCAAGACCCTGCCAGAGGTGCAGAAGATCACCCATTCTGCGGTCGCGGAGATCGAAGCGCTGGTCAACGGTCTGCGCCGCCAGGGTGAGATCGAGGACCGCCGCGAAGAAGTCGAAGCCGCTTGTCAACAGATCGTAGAAGCGTGGAGTGAACAGATTCAGGCCCTGGGCTGCGAGCCCAAGTTCCCGTGGCTGGTCGACTGGGACAACGGCGGCGGTTACTACTGCTGGCAGTATCCTGAAATCACGATCGGCTACTTCCACACCTATGAGGACGGCTTTCGCGGCCGGGTCCCGGTGAACTGATCCGCTCAGCCACGAAACAGCGCCTGGATTCGCGGCAGGGTCAAGCCGAGCACCGAATCAACGACGTGATCGGCCACGGCCAACTTGGCTGCCGAGTAGGTCTGGGCCACCGCGAGGGTTGAGAGTCCAGCCGCGCCAGCCGCAGCGAGACCCGCGGGCGAGTCTTCGATCGCCAAGACTTCATGAGGATGCAGCAGGCGGTCGGGCAGCGGGGGCTCCGAGTTGAGCAAGGCGAGTCCCCGCCGATAGCCTTCCGGGTCCGGCTTGCCAGCGCTCACGTCTTCGGCGGTGACCACCACCTTGAAGTGCTGCCGCACCCCGAACTGGCGCAAGGCGCCTTCCACTTCACTGCGCAGGGCACCGCTGACGATCCCGAGCATCATGCTCGCGGCAATCGCCGAGTCGATCAACGCCACGGCGCCTGGAAACAAGGGATAGCCCTGCTGCCGGATCCGCGCCCGGTAGTAAGCCGCCTTGCGGGCGACCAACCGCGATAGTCGGTCCGGAGCGATGGGTTGGGCTGCGGCCGCAAGCACCGTGGTGAACACGCTGCGATCGTCATAGCCGAGGAATTGGTCGTAGTAGCCTGCGGCAGAAAGCGTGACTCCCTCTTCGGCTAGAACCTGTTGGAACAAGTCGAAGTGGATCGGCTCATCGTCGACCAAAACACCGTTGAAGTCGAAGAGGATGGCGCGCAGCACAGCCCGATGATACCGGAGTCGTGCGCTGGCGAGGCAGGAATGATTGGCCCGATTGGCGGACTGGCCGGATCCCTTGGTGGGTTTTCCGTCTTAACCTAAAAGAGAGTGATACCCGAAAACGCGGACAACCCCAAGTGGTCCCTGCTCAGTCCCGACGGCAGCCGCCACGACTTCCGCCAAGAGCTCCACCCCGGTCATGCCAGTCCCCTACAAGCGAACACTTGGTTTTCCGACGACGTGACCTACCTGCGGATGAAGTACTCGGCGAGCGCATCTTCCGACTGCGTGGGCTCCCAGCCCGCGGGAGCGACGGCGGAATGTCGGGTGGTGGAGTTCCCGAGTACCCGAGCGTCAACACGTGGCACCTGCGCGACCACCACGGAAGGCTGCAGGTCGTCCGTTTCAGCAACGGCCGACCAAAACGGATCCCGAGTTGGTTGGTGGGCAACCGGCCGCCCCGTTGCAACCATGACCGCGTCCAGATAGGATGCGGGCCGTATTCGGGGTAGGGCGAGAATCGTCCCGCAAATTCCCAGACCGTCAACTTGTGAGGCTGCACTTCACGCCTTCCCTGCCCATGTCCCGTGTCGGTGTCGGTCTTGGGGGCCGGTTTTGGGGTGGTTTCCTTGGGACGAAAGTTTTCCTGGGGCTCTTTTGAGCTGCAGCAAAGTCTTGGAGCGAGCGTTCATGGTCAATCCCTCGATCAAACTCAAAGTTTTTGTGGGCAAGGAGACTCGTCCGGGTGAACAACGGATCGCTGCCACTCCTGAGACGGTGAAGCGCATGATCGCCGCGGGCTGCGCGGTCGACGTGGAGACGGGCGCGGGAACCGGTGCTTTCATCGGCGACGAGCAATTCACCGCGGCAGGTGCCCAGGTGCGTCAGGACCCCGCAGCAGCTTTAGCCGAGGCGGATGTGGTGCTGCGGGTAACCCCAGACGCTTCAGGAGGGCAAGGGCTCAAGCCGGGTGCCCTGCTCATCGGCCTCCTCGCACCCGCGCACAACCTCGATCTGGTGCAGGCGCTCACGAGCGCCAGGGTGAGCGCGATCGCCATGGAGCTGATCCCGCGCATCACCCGCGCCCAAGAAATGGACGCTTTGTCGTCTCAGGCGAGCATTGCTGGCTACAAAGCAGTGCTGCTGGCGGCGTCCCGGTTGGGCAAGTATTTCCCCCTGCTGATGACCGCAGCGGGCACCATCGCGCCCGCCAAAGTGGTGATCATGGGCGCCGGCGTCGCCGGACTCCAGGCGGTGGCCACGGCCAAACGGCTGGGTGCGGTGGTCGAAGTTTCAGACATCCGACCGGTGGTCAAAGAGCAGGTCGAGTCCTTGGGCGGCAAGTTCATCCCGCTGCCTCCGACCGAATCCGGAGAAGGCGAGGGCGGCTACGCCCGGCAAGTGAGTGAAGACTTCTTGCAAAAGCAACGCGAGATCGTCAGCCGGCACGTGGCCGCGGCCAACGTGGTGATCTGCACTGCCCTGGTGCCGGGCAAGAAGGCACCGATTCTGCTGACCCGGACGATGGTCGAAGCCATGCATCCAGGGGCGGTGGTGGTCGACCTTGCGGTCGAACAAGGCGGCAATTGCGAGCTCTCCCGCGCTGACTCCGAAGTGGTTCACCAAGGAGTTTTGATTCTCGGCCCTCAGGACCTGGCCGCAGCGACCGCAATGGATGCGAGTCAGCTCTACGCGCGCAACGTGTGGGCGCTGCTCAAACCCATGTTGCAAGACGGCGGGCTCAAGCTCGATCTCGCTGATGAAATCATCGACGACGCGCTCCTCACCCACGATGGCGAGGTGCGGCACGCCCCCACTCGGCAACTTTTAAGCAATGCTTGAGGAACTTCTAGGAGGTGGCGCATGGGCCCCTTGCTGATCGGTGTTTATGTGTTCGCCCTGGCGATTTTCGTCGGCTTCGAGATCATCAACAAGATCCCCCCCACGTTGCACACGCCGCTGATGTCGGGCGCCAATGCGGTCTCCGGGATCACCATCGTCGGCTCGCTGTATGCGGCCAAGACCGGTGACCTCGCCAGCTCGAGCCTCATGGGTCTGGTCGCGGTCATCCTGGCGATGATCAACGTGGTCGGTGGCTTCGTGGTCACCGACCGCATGCTACAGATGTTTGGTCAGAAGACTCAGAGGAAGAAGTGAAGTGTCGGTTATGGACGGAGTCAACAGCATCCCCGCTGCGCCAGCCACCGTGGTCCAGACCACGATTGTTCCGCTGATCTATTTACTGTCGTCGATCCTGTTCATTTTCGGCCTCAAAGGCATGACCCGGGTGCGCAGCGCGCGCCGCGGCAATACCATTGCTGCAGTGGCCATGCTGCTGGCGATCGTCGGCACCTTGCTCGAACTCGACACCTTCGATTGGCAGTGGATCCTGGTCGGGATTGCGGTGGGTAGCGCGGTGGGCGCTTATGCCGCGCTCAAGGTTCCGATGACCGCGATGCCGGAATTCGTCGGGCTGTTTAACGGCAGCGGCGGTGCAGCTTCCGGCTTGGTCGCCCTCTCGATCCTTTGGCTCGACCTGATCGAGCACCAAGTCCACCAGACCGCGGTCCAGTACCTCGGCACGGACATCGCGATCACCACGGTGCTGTCGATCCTCATCGGGTGGGTCACTTTCAGCGGCAGCGTGGTCGCCTACATGAAACTCGCCGGGAGCATGCGCGGTGAACCGATCCTCCTGCCCGGACGCAATGCGCTCAATTTGTTGCTGCTCGTCGCCATCTTGGGGATCGGCTTTTACTTCGCCTTTGCGGTCACTGACCCCGGCATGATCGCTGTGCTGGCGATCGTCGCCAGCGTTTTGAGCGTGATCTTGGGCGTCCTCCTGGTGATCCCGATCGGCGGCGCTGACATGCCGGTGGTCATCTCGCTGCTCAACTCGTACTCCGGGCTCGCGGCAGCGGCCACCGGCTTCGTGCTGCAGAACAACGTGCTGATCATCAGCGGTGCGCTGGTCGGCGCTTCCGGCTTGATCTTGACCCAGATCATGTGTGTTGCGATGAACCGCACCATGGCGAACGTCGTCCTCGGCGGCTTTGGCGCCCAAGAAACCACGGCCAGCAGCGGCGGCAGCAAGGAGTATGGCGCGATCCGCTCGTTCAGCGCAGAAGAGGCAGCGTTGGTGCTCGAAAATGCTGAGTCGGTGGTGTTCGTTCCGGGTTATGGCTTGGCGGTGGCGCAGGCCCAGCACGTCGTGCGCGAGCTGGCCAAGCAGCTCGAAAAGCGCGGCGCCAAAGTGACCTATGGCATCCATCCCGTGGCTGGACGCATGCCCGGGCACATGAACGTGTTGCTCGCGGAAGCGGATGTGCCTTACGAGCAGCTGCTCGAAATGGACACGATCAACCCCAGCTTCAGGTCCACCGACGTGGTGATCGTGGTCGGTGCCAACGACGTGGTCAACCCTGCGGCCAAGAAAACCCCGGGCAGCCCGATTTTCGGGATGCCCATCCTCGAGGTCTACGACGCCAAGACCGTGATCGTGCTCAAGCGCAGTTTGAGCCCAGGTTTTGCCGGAATCAAAAACGAGTTGTTCGAATATCCCAACACCATGATGTTGTTTAAGGACGCCAAAGAAGGGCTCCAGGAAATCGTCCGCGAACTCAAGGAGTTGGCTCACTGACCCGCGAAATCGCCCTGCCGGGCGCGGAGGTTTTTTGCCATGGACCAGCGCTCACCTCTCCAGCAGATCGCCGGAATCGTCGTGGGAGCCGTGGTCGTGCTCCTTTTGACCCACTGCGCGCGCCAGCCAGAGCCGCCGCCCCAACCCCCGCCCCCACAGCGGGTCGAAAACCCGACGCTCGGGGTCGCGATCGCGACCTTGCCGGCGTTTTTCAAAGTGGCAAACAACCAGGGCGAGGTCTTGGAGCTGGTGCCAGCCGACCCCGCGGGTACCGGCAAGCTGAGCATCACGGTGGGCCCACGAGAGCAAAACATCAACCTGGTGGCGGCCTGGCAGCGGCACCAGACCGAGATCCAAGGCCGTCCCGGTGGTGAGTACAAGGGACAACGCGAACTGGTCACCCCCCTGGGCACCACGTTTTACTCCCGCGGGCGTTTTCAAGAAGGCAGCACGCTGATGGAGGAAACAGTGATCTTCGCGATCCACCCCGGGAAAGATCGTCCCCTCCAGTTGACTTACCGCTATCCCGCGGGGGATGACACCCAACAGCGCATCGAGGGCCAGCTCTTTGCGGTGCTCGGCGAGCTCGAAGGCTTAGGGTCGACGCAGCAATAAATTCCCATTCTCACCCAGATTCTTGATTCAGATGCCGGGGCGCGGCAAAAAACGGCCGGCAAAGCCATCGCGGTGAATCCCGACGCGACCCGGCAAATAGCGTTGGGCCACTTCCACCATGGCATCGCGGTAGGCCAAGTCGAGCGCCTCCGGGGCGAGCGCTGCGACCACCTGGGGTAGCTGGGTCCGCCGCGTCCGCCGGCCATCGGGCGTGCCATCCCCCCCGATCCAATGGTCGATCACCACCGCATCAGCGCAGGCCGCGACTTGCGCAAAGAAGCGTTCGGGATCGGCGATCGGCAGCAGCGGGGAGACCGTGATCACGGTCGCGATCCCTGCCGCTTTGAGCGCTTGCGCCGCAGCGAATCGGGCGTGGATCGGGCTGCCGTGATGCGGCAAGCCGGGCATCTCGCGGTCGGTCTCGATCGACAGGTGAACCCGCAGCGCACAACGCGTCTGGAGTTTTAAGTAGAGGTCGAGGTAAGCCATGACACGGTGGCTGTGGGTCTGTAGGATGAGGGTATCGGGCGGCGCCTCGAACATGGCTGCGAGCACGCTTTGGGTGATGCCAAAGCGGAACTCTTGGGGCAAGAAAGGCTCGGTCGCACTGGCGAGAAAAACACCGAAGCCTTGCCGCGAGCGCCGAGCCCAGGCGCGTTCTCGGGCATAATGTTCGAGATAGGACGCAGCAGCATTCTCGCGCACTTCGAGAAAACTGCCCCACTGGCGTCCCGCTGTGACGTAGAGATTGTGCTGGACGTAGCACCCGACTCCGCACAGCGAACGCCCGAGGGTGCAGCCGCGATAAGGTTGCAGCGAGTGAGAAGTGACGGTTTGGAGGTATCCGCTGGTGCGGGTCAAGATGTTGCGCACCCGGGTTCGCGTCACTTCTAGCTGCGGATGGTGGATTTGAGGTTGTGTCAGCTGGCGGGTCATAGGAAAATGAACCTTGTCTCGCGTTCCTTGCGCGGGCCTCAAGTTGTGACGAGGGAATCTTCAAAAAATGCGATTTACTGCCGTAGACACCGTAGATACCATCACCCAACCCCCAACCCCCGACCCTCTCGTTTTGGGCGGTGAGCAAGAAGTACCGCCCTTGCCGCGTCCAGGGCCGTGGCGGCGGTTGGCCGAGACTTGGAGCCCGCGGCGAGTCAAAGTCAGCCTATCACTCCGCTTCTACGCAGAAGTGCTGGGCCTGGAGCACCTCCATTATGGTCTGTGGGACGGCGAGCCGCTCAGCCTCGAAGGGCTCAAGACAGCGCAGCAGCGCTACGCGGAAACTCTGGCTGAGTGGATTCCGCGGGGAACCCGGAGCGTGCTCGACGTCGGTTGTGGTCTTGGCACCTTTGCCCGGATGCTCGCCCAGCGGGGTTTCGCGATTGAAGGTCTGTCCCCCGATCCCTACCAGCAACAAGCCTTTAGCCAGCGCGTCCAAGCACCCTTCCACCTAGTGCGTTTTCAGGAGTTTGTGCCGCAACATCCCTTTGACCTCATCGTCATGAGCGAGTCCGTCCAGTACATCTGGCTGGACCGACTTTTCCCGGCGGTCCGGCGGGTGGCACCCCAAGGCCACCTCTTGCTTGCCGATTATTTTCGCCTGCCGGTCCAGGGGGAACTGCCGCGCGGCAGCGGCCACGACTTGCGCGCCTTCCTCGCGGAGGCGCAGCGCCAAGGGCTGGTTTTGGAGCAACAGGAAGACATCACGGACCGGGTCACACCCACGCTCGATCTGGCCCGACAATGGCTCGAATCCTACCTCGACCCTACCTTGAGGCTGCTCAACGAGACTTTTGCGGCCCGCTACCCCCGACTCTTTGCGCTCGGCCATCGGCTCTTGCGTCGACGTCTGGCCAAAGTGCGGGCCGGTCGCGAGATGCTCGAACGCGAACACTTCCAGCGGACCCGCCGCTATCTGATCATGCGCTTCCGCGTCTGAGCCCGACCCGGCTGGGGCCAGGAGCAGTCCGACCAGCAGACGATTCGTAGGTGGTCTCAAGATGGGATGCCAGAATGGGAAGTTGTTGCTGCGTCGACCCTAAAGCTACATGGCTGCGAGCCAGGAACCGAAGTCCCGCGGCATGGGTCCAACCATCTCGCAGGGTCATCGTGGAGCCGTGTTAGAAAACTTCCATCCGCATAGGAGAGACACCGATGAGCCAAAGGTTTCCACGTCTCGAGCTCCTTACACTCGCCTTTCCCACCTTGTTCCTCTTGCTGATCGTCACCGCTCTCAGCAACGTCCATGGCGAGCCGGCGTCAGCCCCGATCCGCCTCGATCAGCACCGCACCCTGGGACCACCGATCCAGGTCGACAACCTCACGGTCTGGCCGGTCTCGAGCGATGCGCCGGTGGCGACCGGAGAGCTGCTGAGCTTGGCCGAGGCCGAATCCCGCGGGCTCGCCCGGGTCTTCGAGAAGGGGGTCGGAGAAGCCGGCGACCCGTCGCAGCAGCGGGCAGTGGCTGATCAGGCCGAGGTCAACCAGCTGATGATCGAGAATCGCGGCAAAATCCCGATCTTGGTCTTTGCCGGGACGATCGTCAAAGGCGGCAAACAGGACCGGCAGTTGGGCCAGGATCTGGTCATCGCCGCCGGTGCCACCGTGCCGGTCGACGCCTTTTGTGTCGAGCAAGGTCGCTGGTCGACGGTCCGCGAGGGCAAGGCCACGGAAGGGGTCTTCACGGTCGAGAAGATGGTGGCGTCGAAGCGCGTGCGCTCCGCCGGTCAGTACGGCAAGGATCAGAGTGGGGTCTGGGACCAGGTGGCCAAGGTCAACGCCAAGGCGGCCAAGGATCCCACCACTTCGACCTTCCTCGCCACGGTCGAGGAAGACGACAGCCAGGCCCGCGCTTTGCGCGCACGGTTCGAGACCGAGGTCCGCCAGCGCTTTGCCGAGCTCGCTGCCGCGGGCAAGGTGGTGGGTTTCGCTTACGCCGTCAACGGCGAACCGCTGGGCATGCGCACCTTCGCCAACAGCCAGCTGCTCGACGCCCATCTCGCGACCTTCGTTAAGACGATGAGCCTCGAAGCGCAAGTAGCCCAGCAGCGGGACCGCGCCGCGGGCAAGCCGATCTTCGACCGTCCTGCTTCGGAAGCCGGCCTGCTCCGCCTGCTGCAGGGCATTGCGGAGGCTCCGCTCGAGGAGCACAGCAGCCCGGCTTTGAACAAGAATCGCTCCCGCGCCAACGGCTGGGGTGGTCACTCCGTCTGTCTGATCCCGGCGTCAGAGCCAGGCCAAGAGCCATGGATCCCGGTGACCGAAGACTGGACGACAGCGACCGAGGTCGAAGGCGAGGTGAGAGAGGTGCTGATGCGGCTCCAGGCTTTGGGCTACACCTCCCAGTAGGCGACCCGTCCGTAGCCCACGCTCTGTACAGCGGCCTTACCTCTTCGTCGATTCACGGGGGCAACGCGAGCACTACGATCACCGCTCATTTGCTCGCTGGAACACCGCCGACCCGCGCCGCGAGCAGGCGGATGGCGAGCGGTGCGGTGTGCTCAGCGATCAGCCGATGGCCGGCGGTGGTGGGGTGGCAAAAGTCGATGAAGCGCTCCTGGGCGATTTCGCTGCCGAGCGGCTCCTGGAGCACTGGGCGCAGATCGATCCACGGGGCACCGGTGGCCTTGGCCGTGTCAATCAGCACCTGCTCGAGCGCCGAGGTGATGCGGTGGGTGCGCACGTCGCGGTCGACGGCCGCCTGGAAGCTCGCGCGCGCCGCGGCGGTCCGGCCTTGGCGCAAGAGCAGCATGCCGCGCCAGTAATAGGGTAGGGCGTGCTCCGGCGACAACCGGATCGCGGCGTCGATCTGCTCGGCGCTGGTTGCGAACCGGCCGGCTGAGGCCTCGCTTTCGGCCTCGGCGAGCAGACGATCGAAAGCGGCGCGCTCCGGAAAGCCGTCGGGGTGCGCGGAGTAGGCGGGGGGCAGCATCAGGTTGGCCACCGGCATCAGAAAAAGGATCGGCACACCGGCGCCGCGGGCGGTGTCGACCATGGCGCGCAGGTTGCGGCCGTAGACCTCGGCGGCGTGTCGGGCCAGCGCGGGGGGTGGCAAGTGACGGTCGGCGGCGGGCAAGTTGAGCGGGTCGTAGACCAGCACCCGACCGGCGGTCGCCGCCTGATCGCTCTCGCGCAGCCGCGCTTCGCGTCCGTTGCGGGCCCGGCTCAGCGCGTGGTGGAGCCAGGCGAAGCTGGGCGAGAAACGCAGCAACGCGGCGGTCAGGCGCTCGCGCCGGCCGAGCGTGGGGCGCTCGCCGAGCTGGCCGCCGAGCATTTCGTTGTGACCCGAATAGACGATCAGCAGATCGGGCTCGAGCCGGACGAGGCCACGGACGAGGTTGGCGACCCTCGGCGAGGCCCAGCCGGGGCAGCCCAGGTTCACCACCTCGACCGGGTGGTCGGGGAAAGCGGCAGCGAGCTGTCGCTCGATCACCCCGGCAAACGCGGCTTCAGGGCCGACCCCGAGACCAAACGTCGTCGATTCGCCGACCGCGAAAACCCGCAAGGTGCGCGGATCTTTGTGCCGGGCGATCCGCGCCGGCCGGAACCCGGGGAGGATCACGAACTGGCCGGGGGCGTCTCCCGCGGCGGTGCGGAAGCCGTCGCCGCTGCTGGTCCAATCGGGGCGGACGACATAGTCATCACCCACCTCGACAAAGACCTCGATCTCGGGGTCGAACGACTCGCGGTAAAACAACAGTGGGTCGTCCGGGGGCACGGCGCCGAGCAGACGCAGCACCAGGTCGAGAACGAGCAGGGCCACCAGGGGGAGGCTCGCGGCGAGCAGCTTGAAGTGTCGTTGATCGGCCATCAAGATCCCTGTCATCAAGTACCTGGGGGAACGCGGCCGTCCCGGCCGCAAAGGCAGCGGGCGAGACGCCCGCGATCCCAGGGCTCAGCTCACGACCTGATCGTATGCCCAATCGAGCCAGGGCAGGAGCGCTTGCAGGTCGTGGTTCTCGACCGTGGCGCCGCACCAGATCCGCAGGCCAGGAGGAGCGTCACGGTAATTCGCCACGTCATAGGCGACTTGTTCTTTTTCGAGCAGCGCCGCAATTTTCGGGGGAAGGGATGCGCGTTCAGCGTCAGGACGTGCGGCCAATCGCGGATCGACGAGTTTGAGACACACCGAGGTATTCGAGCGGGTCAAGGGATCCTGCGCCAAGAAGTCGACCCACGGCGTGTGGGCCACCCAGGCGCTCAAGGTCGCCAGGTTGGCGTCTGCGCGCTGATGGAGCGTCGGCAGTCCACCCAGGCTCTCTGCCCAGGACAAGGCATCGAGGTAGTCCTCGACGCAGAGCAGGCTCGGGGTGTTGATGGTCGAGCCCTGGAACAACTCTTCGTTGAGCCGCCCACCTTGAGTGAGGCGAAAAATCTTGGGCAACGGCCAGGGTGGGACGTAGGTCAAAAGCCGGGTCACGGCGCGGGGACTCAAGAGGAGCATGCCATGGGCCGCCTCTCCCCCGAGCGCTTTCTGCCACGAGAAGGTGACGACGTCGAGCCGGGTCCAGGGTAAGGGCTGGGCAAACGCTGCAGAAGTGGCATCGCACAGGGTCAGCCCAGCGCGGTCTTCGGAAATCCAGCGACCGTCAGGAACCCGCACGCCCGACGTGGTCCCGTTCCAGGTGAAGACAATGTCGCGCATGGGGTCGGCTTGGCTTAAGTCGGGCAGCGCACCATAATCTGCGGTGAAAGTTCGGCAGTCGGCCAGTTTGAGCTGCCGGACGATGTCCTTCAGCCAGTCCTGACCAAATGCTTCCCAAGCCAAAACATCGACCCCGCGCTCCCCCAGAAGCGACCACATCGCCATTTCGAACGCGCCTGTATCCGAAGCTGGAACTATGGCGATACGAAAGTCCGAAGGGACGCCCAACAGCGTCCGTGTGCGCTCGATGGCGGCTTTGAGCTTGGCTTTGCCTGCAGCCGAGCGGTGCGAGCGGCCAACACAAGCATCGCTCAAGGCAGCCAGCTGCCAGCCAGGGCGCTTGGCACAGGGCCCGGAGCCAAAATGAGGACGGTCGGGGCGAAGCGTGGGACGCACTGGAGGAGCGACCGAGAGGTTAGCCCTGTTTGCGGGTCATCCGCGTGCCCACGGTGCCGATTTGTGCCGTATCTTTGTAGACGTTCCACTTCGGCTCGATGGTGTTGGCATCATGGAAAGAGATGGTGCCCCCATGGATGTGCGGGGACTGGGCTTCGAGGTTGCTGCCACCGGTAAAAACAAAGGTCAGTGCGCTGGGCTTGGAATTCGCGACATCGAGTTTCATGCGCGGCTGATTGCCACCGGAGCAGTAGTGGGTCATCACCAACTCGCTGCCGTCCATGTGGTACATGCTGACCATCTCATTGTCGGGTCCGGTGTGGAGCGTTTCTTTGACCACCGAACCGCCGGCAATCAGCTCATAATCGAGCTCACCCTGTTCGCCCTGCCAGGAGCCCGCGAGCTGCTTCAACATCTCGAAAGCAGACTTGGCGTCAATTGGGGTTTCTGCGCAGAGGGCAGGTGCGAAGCACAGCGAGAGGACAGCGGTGCCGAGCAGGATGCGGGACAGGCTTTGCTTGAACATGGTTTGCTTGAACATGATTTTCTTGAGCATGGTAGATCTCCTTTTTCTGAGTTTTCCGAGATCGCACTGCAAATTTTACAGAGAGTCTAGTTTAACACGAAAAGATCCAGTTTGGCGCTCACTTTGGCACTCACTTTGGCAGCACCGGCAGCACCCCGGACGCCGTGGACGCATGGGTCAACCCGAGGGCTGGGGACTTGGCGCAGATCGCGAGAAAGTTGCGCAGCAGCTGCGGACCGTCCGCGGTCAAGATCGACTCGGGATGAAACTGGACGCCCCAGTACGGCAGTTCCCGGTGACGCAGTGCCATGAGCACGCCGTCATCACTCCACGCGAGGGCCTGGAGCGACCGCGGCAAAGCTTCTTCGCGCACGCACAGACTGTGGTAACGCGTGGCAACAAAGGGGTTAGGCATTCCTTGGAAAAGCTCGTCGGGGCGATAGCTCACCGCCGAGGTCTTGCCATGCATCAAGTGTTCAGCGCGTTCGACCGGAGCCCCAGAGTTCGCGCCCAGGCATTGGTGGCCGAGGCAGACGCCCAAAAGCGGCAGCGGCGGACGCGCGGCCAGCAGTTCGAGGCAAACGCCAGCCGATTCCGGACGCCCCGGGCCCGGGGAAAGAACGATCCCGGTGAGCGGACGCGCGAGGAGTTGGGACACACTTTCGGCGTCGTTGCGCACCACTTCGACCACGGCACCTTGCTGGCGCAAGAGCTGGACCAGGTTGTAAGTGAACGAGTCGTAGTTGTCGATCAGCAAGATCACGGGGTGTCCTCCAGCTGGCGAGCGAGATCCAGTGCTGCGCGGAGCCCGAGTGCCTTGTTTTCAGTTTCTCGGGTCTCCGCTTGCGGGTCGGAATCGGCGACGATGCCGGCCCCGGCGGTGAACGAAACCATGCCGTCCTTGATCACCAGGGTGCGAATGGTGATGGCGGTATCGAGATCGCCGGAAAAAGAGAAGTAACCTACGGCGCCGGCGTAGGGGCCACGGGCCTCGGGTTCGAGCGCGTCGATGATTTCCATCGCGCGGATCTTGGGCGCTCCCGACACGGTGCCAGCAGGGAAACAGGCGAGCAAGGCGTCCAAGGCGGACTTGCCCGCATCAAGATCTGCCTCGACGCTCGATACCAGATGCATCACGTGACTGTAGCGCTCCACTTCCATGAAGCTGGCTACGCGCACGGTCCCTGGAGCCCCAACTCGACCCAAGTCGTTGCGTCCGAGATCGACCAGCATCACGTGTTCGGCCCGCTCCTTGGGATCCGCGAGCAAGTCGGTGGCCAGGAGATGATCACCTTCCGCATCAATGCCACGCGGACGCGTCCCGGCGATCGGCCGGGTGAAGATGCGGTGGCCGCTCTTTTTCACCAGCATCTCAGGGGAAGCGCCGACCAGCGCTACTTCGGGCAGGTCGAGCAACACCATGTAGGGGCTGGGGTTGACCATGCGCAGGGCACGGTAAAGCGGCAGCGGGCGCGGCGCGTGCGGCACCGTCCAGCGCCGAGCGAGCACCACTTGGAAGATGTCGCCCTGCGCGATGTGTTCCTTGGCGGCGAGTACGGCCTCCCCAAAAGCCGACCCATCCAGACTCACACGCAGCTCGGGCGACACGGGCACCGGCTCCGACGCCGGAGCGGGCATGGCCACGGCTTGGGTGCCACCCTCTTGAGTCAGGAGCTGGGACAGCTGGCGCAGCTGGCGCTCTGCCTGGGTGGCAGTGGTTTCACCGGAAATCTCATTAGCGATTGCCAGGATGCGCTGCCGGGCGTGGTCAAAAACTACCAGCGTATCGAAGCGGGCAAAGATGGCGATCGGCAAACCGAGGGGATCTGGCGGACGCGCGGGCAAGCGTTCGATCAAGCGGATCAAGTCATAACCGAAGTAACCGATATGACCGCCGGTCAAGGGGATCGGTCCGGGCGCACTGCGCACGCTCGCCAAGACTTGCCCCAGGGCGAGCAGGGGAGGACCTGGCAGGGCTTGCCGCTCGCCCCGCTGTTCGCGCTCCAACCGATCGGGGAAGAGGCGATAGATCGCGCTCGGCTCAGCGCCCAAAAAACTGAAGCGTGAAACCTGTTCGCCGCCGGTCACGCTTTCGAGCAAGAAGTGCGGTCCGGGCCGTCGCTCCAGACGGCGGTAGACCGCGAGCGGAGTGAGGCTGTCGGCGAGAAACTCGCGGACGTGAAGCACCGCTTGGCGGACGCTCATCGGAAACCCTCCGAGCCAGCTTCAGGAGCTGTCAAACTCAAAATTTGGCGTGCCAACGAGGCGCTGAGCGAGTGCCCAGTAAACAGCCGGAATTGTTCCAAAGCCTGGGCGAGCAGGACTTCGCGACCGTCGATCGTCCGCAAGCCGCGGGCTTGCGCTTGGGCCAAAAGCGGCGTCGGCTGCGTCCCATAGACCAGGTCGATGACCACTGCCTTGGCTGCGAGTTGGTCCACTGCAAAGGGAAGCGGGTCGCTGGCTTGGTGGCCCAAGGAGGTGGCCTGGACCACTAGATCAAAGGCTTTGGGGTCGAAGTCCTGCAGCAGGGTGAAAGGCAAAGCGAGTTCACGCGCTGCGTTTTGTCCGCGCTCGCGGCTGCGGTTGACCAGGACCACCGACGCGCCCGCAACCTCCAGGCCGTAAGCCGCGGCTTTGCCCGCGCCTCCACAACCGACTACGGCAGCGCGCAGCCCGCGCGGCACGATCCCATGGTTGGCGAGTGCTCCCACGACTCCTTCCGGGTCGGTGTTTTCGGCTTCCCACACCCCTTCGTGGAACACCAGCGTGTTGGCCGCCCCAATGTGCTGTGCGCGCGGACTGCTCGCCCCCGAAACCGCCAGTGCAACTTCTTTGAAAGGCGCAGTCACGCTCAACCCGCGGAGCGGCAATCCGAACTGCTCCAACAAGTTGGACTCAACCACTTCGAGCCAGAAATCGCCAAAAGTCTCGGCATGAAACGGCAGATACAACCCCGGCAGCCCCAGCGCTCGATAAGCTTGGTTGTGCAGTCGCGGCGACAGCGAATGGCTGACCGGCCGCCCGACGATGCCGCAGAGAAACTCGGCCGGTGGCTGCTGCGACAAGTCTGTCGGTAAACCTATCGGTAAACCTGTCGGTGAACCTGTCGGTGAACCATAGTCGGTAGCGAACTGGGTCAAGGTGAGCTGGCCAGGCGCTGCCGGCGGACCGCCGAGCGCACAGTAAACCAGAGGACTGCCCAGCCGGGGCGCCAGGATCCGCGTCCAAGTTCCGCTGACGCCTGCAGCAAACGCTACCGTGTCGTGCCGCTCCAGCGCGTGCAGGAAACTCAGGGTGTGCAGGCAGTCGATCGCTTGGGTCGCGGTCGGGATTAGCTTGTAGAACCTGGCGGGTGTCGTTGCGAATTGGGTGAAACGGGCGAGCAACTCGCTCGGGAGCTCGGCCGGGCCATGCCAGGAGATCAGCCGCTGGGACGCCGGGATGGCGGCCAAGACCTCGGGCGAGAGGTCGCGTTCTCCTTCGAGGTCGATCAAATCATAAGCGGGGCAGGCAGCGAGCAAGTGGCGTTGCCGAGTTGCCCGGCTGTTGTCGCCAGCTCCGCCTTCGGCGCGGCTGCGCCAAGTGTAGATCAGCTCTCCGGGGAAGCGCTCTCGCAACCAGGCGGGGTCTATTTCACCGATCAGATCCGCGCGCACTTCGAGGAAGCCGACCCCTGCCGGCAACGAGAGGATGGCAGCGTCGTCGGCAGGCGGTGCGGTCAAGCTGGCAACCAGCGTCGTCTTGCTAGCGGTCATGGCCCATCGGCAAACCCGTGAAGAGGACTCGGAATGAAACCTCAGTGAACTCAGTGAAGTCGGTCTTGCAAAGATGTCGTGAATCTGTCGTAAATAGGGTGTCGTGAACGTGCCGTGAATGTGTCGTGAATGTGTCGCGAAAACCCGAGATCGCCATCAACTAGGCCAAAAAGCCTGTGGCGGGATGGCATAAAAGCGTATGGGTCATGGCAGAATTAGACCAGCCGTACCAGCAGGTGTCAAGGACGGCTGACCGCGGTTCCATCTGGGCGACTAACGTGAAAAACGGACGCAAGCGGAAAACGGACCCGAGAGTGGCGCTGGAGCCGGCGGCCAAGGACCTTGGTCTCCTGCTCGCGGTCTTACCGTCGACCATGCGGCAGCAGCTAGTCGAGCATCCCTGGTGTGAGCACTTGATCGAAGTGGTCCTCGATTTGGGACGAGTGCCCGAAGCGCGATTTCCTGCGGGCGTGGTCGAACTCGGGACGACGTCGGTCACGGCCGAAGACCTCGCTGCGGTGGTCGCCCATGTCGGCGAGTTCGGGGGCGACAACCGAGCCGGCATCGCGCGCACGTTGCACCGCATTTCAGCGATCCGCAACCGGGCGGGCAAGATCGTTGGGCTGACTTGCCGGGCTGGCCGCGCGGTCGTCGGCACGCTCGACATCGTCCGCGACGTGGTCGAAAGCGGTCAGTCGACCTTGCTCCTCGGCAAGCCTGGGGTGGGCAAGACCACCCTGCTGCGGGAAGCCGCACGGGTGCTCGCGGTCGACTGCGGCAAACGGGTGATCGTGGTCGACACTTCGAATGAGATCGCCGGTGACGGCGACATCCCCCATCCCGGAATCGGTCGGGCGCGCCGCATGCAAGTGCCCTCGCCCGCCGAGCAGCACCAGGTGATGATCGAGGCGGTCGAGAATCACATGCCCGAGGTCATCGTCATCGACGAGATCGGGACCGCGGCCGAAGTCTTAGCTGCGCGCACCATCGCCGAGCGGGGCGTGCAGTTGATCGCGACCGCTCACGGGAACGATCTGGAGAACCTGCTGACCAACCCCACTTTTTCTGATTTGATCGGCGGCATCCACGCAGTGACCCTGTCCGACGAAGAAGCACGGCGCCGCGGTACGCAGAAAACCGTGCTCGAACGCAAAGGACCCCCCGCTTTTGACGTGGTGATCGAAATCCAGGAGCGCGACCGCCTGGCCGTCCATCACCAGATTGCGGAAGTGGTCGACCGTTTTCTCCGCCACTGTGAACCCCAGCCGGAAGTGCGGGTCCGGCAACCCGATGGCGGGATTTTGGTCGAACCACCGACTCCGGCTCTGCGCACGCAACCACCGCAGCGCCACTTCGTTAGCCATCTGGCAGGCTTGTCGCTCCCTGGAGATCTGGGCCCAGATACCCAAGGAGAGGCCGCGAGTTCAGGTTCGCCGTGGCTGCCCCGGACCAAGACGCCGCGCCACTTTGGCAAGAAGTTGCGCGTTTTCCCCTTTGCGGTCAGCCTTAACAAACTCGAACGCGCGATCCTCGAGTTGCGGGTCAGCGCTACCATCGTCCGCCATCTCGACGAAGCCGATGTCATCTTGACGTTGAAATCGCAGCTCCGACGACAACCCAAACGCTTGCGTGAGGCCGAACTCAAAGGCATTCGCGTCGAGCTGCTGAAAAACAATACCAGCCAGCAAATCGAACGGTTCCTGCGCCTGGTGTTCGGTCTTGAAGACGAATTTGACGAGGAGAAGCTCGCTTTGCAGCAAGCCGAGGCCGCAGTGACCGAGGTTTTTGCCCATGGCCGACCGATCGAACTCGAACCACGAGACGCCTACTTGCGGCGCTTGCAGCACGAACTGATCCACCATTTCGGTGGGGTTTCCAAAAGCCTGGGCGAAGAACCCTTCCGTCGGGTCGTGGTCTATCCCAACTGAACTCATGGCGCGCGCTGACGCTATCCGCTCGCCGTTCTCCTGGCGGCGCGCGCTCCCACACCCGCTGGCCCGGGCTTGCGGGCAGTTGCTCGGTCACTGCGCTTTCCTCGCGCATCCAGGGCAGCGCCAGCGGGCAGCGGCGCAGCTGTCCCGCTTTTTCCCCACAGCCAGCCACGCCGAGCTGCGCTCCTGGTCGCGGCACAGCTTCGCGCAAGCTGGCGCTGCGGCAGTCGATCGCTGGCTGTTGCGCCGGATGGACGCCGTCGAGATCTGCCGCCGATCAACCCTTGAAGATTGGCCAAACCTGGCGAGTGCTGAAACCGCCGGCCGTGGCGTCTTGTGTGGTGCGGTCCGCGGTTTTGGCTTGGGCGAAGTCGCTTTGCTCCCGCTCTGCCTTTATCGTCCAGAATTCAGCTTGCTGGCAAGCGAGCGAGAGCGCACGCCAACGCTGCTGGAAGATCATGGCATGCGCTCCCTGCCCGCAACCTCGACGCAGGGGTTGCTTTCCGGGCTGGCATCGGGCGGGGTGTTCGGGTTTTTTTGTGACGACTTGCTCTTGGCGCCGACCAACACCGCCTTGCCCTTGACGCTGGCTCGGGAAAGCGGGGCGCCGGTTGTCCTGCTCGTTGCTTTGGCTGCTCCCCAAGGCACCTACCAGATCCGCATTTCTCCCCCCATGGCGAGCGCTGAGCAAGACCTGGAAGCGCAAGTACGCGCTTTCTGGCAAGCGCAAATCCGCCAGCATCCTGCCCAGTGGGCGTGGGGTAGGGCAGCCGGCATTCAGCCGGGCTCCTGGCACAGGGCCCTGACTGCCAGCTCTTGACCGTCCGCGGCAAGGGTGCGCAAGTAGTAGCGTTCCCGGCCCAGGCGCGCCCAGAGTTCAGCCGGCAGGGGGGCAACTGGCAAAGGAGCTTCTGAGACACGACGGAGGATCCGCCCTGCTGCGGGAAAACCCAGCGGGCTGGCTGAAAGCTCGAGCCATGCTGCGCGTTCGTTTTCGACCGCACTCCAAGCCACCGAATTCGTCACCATCATGGCCTTGGTTTCCTCTGAGCGCGGCGGGATCCGCTCCAGGAGGCGGCTCAAGCCTTCGAGCCAGTGGGTGAAAAGTGAACCGAGGTGCGCCCGACGAAAGCGTCGGTTAGCTGCCAGAAACCACTCAGCGGCGCGCGGCTCGCTGAGCGAGCTCTGAGCATAGAGGTGGATCGCTTGTGCCGCCGGGACCAGGTAGGCTGTCCGCCCGCAAACGCGCAAACGTTCAAGCCAATCGGTTTCCTCAAAATAGAGGCGATAGCCCTCGTCCCAAGGACCGACCGCTGACCAGGCGTCGCGGCGAAAAGCGAGCAATGCGCCGCTCAGGGCATGGCTCAGAATCGGCGTGTGCGCGCGCCAATGCCGATGAGCATGTCGCCGCCAGCGGCGGCGGGCCAGCTTGGCCATGGATCTGCTGCGCGTTGCCAGAACTTTCAAGACCTCGTCCCAACGGTGGAGCGATTCGGTCGGAGGCAGCAGGAAGGTCAAGTCGCGATCCCAAAAAAACTGTGGTCCGGCCGCATCCGCTCCGGTCGCGAGTGCTGCGAGCAATGCTCCTAGACAGCCCGGCAGTACGAAGACGTCCGGATTCATCACTACCAGCGCGTCGGCGTCCGTGTGGCGAATGCCGAAATTGGCTCCGCCCGCATAGCCAAGGTTGTCCCCGGGGCACGAAAGCCCGGGTCGTAAGTAACGCACGGGAAGTGCGGTCAGCTCAGCCTGCTCCGCAGGCGTGCTGCCGTTGTCAACCACTAGCCACTCGACCGCCATCCCGCAAGTTGCCGCGTCGGTTTGCAGCGCAGCCAGAGACTCGGCCAGCAGCTTGGGGGTGTGGTAGTGGACCAGGATCACTGCGAGCTTCACAGCTCAGCTCTCCAGGCGCCTGAGGCGACCCAATACAGCACATCCTCCGCGACCTGTGCGGACCGCTGCTCGTCAAACTGGCGGGCAACGCGGAGACCTGCTCGCCGCAGGCGGCGCCAAAGTTTGGGGGTGCGCAAAATCGCGGCTGCAGCTGCGGCAAAAGCCTGGGGCTGGTCGTGCGGCACGAGGATCGCAGCCTGGCGCGCGAAACCGCGAAAGCTGGAGATGTCCGAAGCGACCACCGGAAGGCCGCTGGCCATGGCTTCGAGCACTGGCAGACCAAAACCTTCTTGCTCCCAAGAGGCTGCGAGCAACAGATCGCAGCTGCTGAGCAAGCGCGGCACAGCGCTGGGGTCGAGATGTTCGTGGAACTCATCGGGGACCAAGAGCGCCCGCTCGTCAGCCGAGAGAGGAAGCTGCGACAGCCGGATGAGCGCACAATCAACTCCCTGAGCGCGCAACTCGCGGACCGCTGCGAGTGAGGTTTTGACCCCTTTCCAGTCGATTTCGAAAGGTGAGGTGACCAAGACGCGTGGCCGCTGGCGGCGAGGTCTCAGCCGCCAAGCTGGACGCCAACCCGGAGCGAGGGGCTGTGGCACGACCCGCGCTGGACGTCCCAATTCTTCTTGGAGGTAGCGGGCCAGATGCTGAGATACCGCCATGGCAGGAATCGGCACTCGATACGCAGCTTCGATGTCGGCGTGCTGATGCTGGTTGTGGGTGTAAGTCGCTTCGAGTCCCTGACAATAGTGCACCACTTCCCCGCGCGCCTGGGCCGCGCAGTGAATCGTGGTCCAGTAAGTTGCGACGGTCACATCGGCCGGCGGCAAGTGTTCAGGGTCGAGGCGAGGTGGCTGCAAGTGCTGAGCGCGCACGGCAAACCAGTTCGGCATGTCACCGGGACACATCACGGTCACCCGGTGGCCACGGTCTGCGAGCAAATTGGCTTGCTGCAGGACGATCTTGACCCCGCCAAAAAGCGGCGCCTCTTCCATCAGATAAACGATGCGCAGCCGCGGCCTCGACATCTCTCAGGCGGCGGGAGTGGCGGTCACAGTTGCCGTGCTGGTCACCGGTTCGAGCGTCAAGGATTGCCAACGGTGCGCCACATGGAACCAACCAAAGCGATAGCTGTCACTCGCCACGGTAAAAGCCGTCGGCAAAACTAGCTGGTCGTAAACGTGGAGCCCGACTTCGTCGAGGAGAAACAAGTACAGGGTAAACTCACCTTTGACCAAAGGCAACTCAGGTATTTCGAGGCGGATCCGGTAGTCGCTTTGACCGGAGAAGGGCGCCTGGCCATCCAGGTGAGTGGCAAATGCACAGATCTCGCTGCCATCGGCTGCATTGACCCCAACCCCGAGATGGTGACCCAGGTCTGGGCGATCCACCTCCCACTCGACTTCAAGCGACCAAGGAGCCAACGGTCTGAAATGGGGAGGCTGCTCTGCTTCGTGCCCAGGAAAACGGACGTGCCTCAGCCTGGCCGGACCGGGTTTGGGAGGCTGGTGCGGTAAGTCAAAGGCTGCTCCTGGAGCAGCTTTGGCCGCCAGATAGGTCTCGTAAGCGCGAACCACCTCATCCACTGGGCCATACTTTTCCACCTTCCCGTGACGCAACCAGATCGCGCGCTGGCAAAAGCTCGACACGTAGTACATGGCATGAGAACAGAAGATCAAGGTCCGCCCGGAAGCGAGGAAAGCCAGAAGGTGGTCCATGCACTTCTTTTGGAAGTAGCCATCGCCCACCGACAGGGCTTCGTCGATCACTAGGATATCGGGTTCCATCTGGGCGGCGATTGAGAATCCGAGGCGCATGGTCATGCCCGTCGAATACGTCTTGACCGGCCGGTCGATGAAATCCCCGAGCTCACTAAAGGCGATGATGGCGGGGAGTTTCTCCTGCACCGCGCTCTCATCGAGCCCCATCATCGCGGCGTTGAGGCGAATGTTCTGCCGGCCCGTGAAGTCGGGATGAAAACCCATTCCCAGTTCCAGCAGGGAAGCCACCCGGCCCACGACCTGGAGCTCGCCGCGGGTCGGCTGGGTAACCCCAGCGAGGATTCTGAGGAGGGTACTCTTGCCCGCACCGTTCTCGCCAATCAGTCCCAAACTCTCGCCTCGACGTAGCTCAAAGCTGACATCACTCAAAGCATGAAAAGCTTGGTGGCAAGGTCGGCCGGTTAACAGTTCACGCAGCCGATCCCAGGGTCGAGGGAAGACCCGGTAGGTTTTGTCCAAGTGGCTGGCGGTTAGGACATGGAGCATAACGCTCAGCAGTGGGAGGGAGGACCAGAAAGCGCAGTGGCTGCCCTCGCTGGTAGCCACTGCGCGAAACCATCAAGAGGGTCAATTGACGATCGTCAGATTCTCGTTCAAGAGTTTGTCGAGGGATTCCTGGGCCGCTTTGACCGCGCGGATCTTCGGCTTGAAAGTACCCGTGGTGGCAGTGTACGTGTGGAAAATCTTGCCATTGGTGGGCACCGTTTCCGTGGTGTAGGTCCCAGTCGCGTTCCAATCGACCTTGAGGCTCGTGGGAGAGCCGGTGAAGGTGACGAGAAACGTGATCTGGCGGTTAACATGGCAATCGACGAAACCAAAGGAGAAAGTACAGTCAACCGTTTCGGTGGGATCTACTTTGAAGCTCGTGACTTCGAGGTTCTCGGTGTTCACTTCAGTGACCACCACCTGACCCGATCCAGACAAAAGGGTCGCCGGGCTGCAGGAATTGCGGGTCCACACGGTGACACCAAAAGTCCCGAGTTGCTGCCAGGTATTCTGGACCGTCTGACCCTGGACGCCCCAATCGTAGAAGCGACAGGTCGAATACACTTGACAGCCAGCACTCGAACCGTTCGGATCTTGAATCTCCCATCGCCACTCCGTGCCATTTTGCGAGTTGGCGTGCAGATCGAAGGACCCACCACCCAAATCGGTGACGGTCACCGCGGGGTTGCTGAAGCCCAAAGTCCCCGGCGGCACGAGCGTCACGCTGGTCGTGCTGATCGCAGCCGGCGACAACCCATTGGTGAGCTGTAACTCTACTTCGAAGGTAGTTCCCGCACCTTTCGTGCTTAGAGCTCTCACCCGATTGCCGGCCTTGGGGAGGCTGGATGGGCCCGATGTGCAGGACATGCCATCACAAACATCGCTCCAAACCGTCAGATTGCCGGACTCGAAACCGTCGCTGAAGAACACATCCTGCGCCACACAGGTCTGATCCCAAACCAAAGTCGCGGCGGAGCCTGTCGCCACCACAACGTCAGCTGGGTTGGTGACCCTCCAAGCATAGGTGTAAGGCTTCTTGCCCTTGAGGGTCGCCGAGAAGGTCAGCTCCGTACCCGCCGGGTGGGTGCTGCCACTTGGACTGTTGCTGAGCGCGGTAATTTGCGGACGCGGATCCTTGAGCACGAACGGGTTCGGTACCTGAACCTGGTCGGGGTTGGTGCCGCAACCCGACGCCGGTGCAGCCATCACCACCACGGTTTCATCATTGCAGTAGGGTGGTGGATTAGCATTGCAATAATTCCATTTGAGAACCGCGGTGTTGCTGGTCGAGCCGAGACCGTCGACGACCAAGCTGGAACTCTGCTCCCACAACCATGGGTTCGCAGGAGTGCAATTGGCAGCAGTAGCCAGGAAGGAGATGTTCTCACCAAACCAGTAGGCTCCGGTGTCCGGATCGGGCGATGTTTGCGCTGCCACGGTAATCTCAGGGGTGACCACCACGTTCTCGCGCAAATGCACGTCGAGCGTGGCTTGAGCAGCGCGGTAGAAGTACCCGTTCTTGAATTTCCCAATCCGCGGATAGAAATTGCGCAGACCGTGCGCGTTCTTGGGGTAGTAGTAACCCCAATAGTCGACCGTCGTGCCATTGCAGGAGTCGGTGATGGTGCCTGCTCCGCTGGTGATTTCCGGTAAGTTGGGGTTGCTCGAGCCAAGGTCGCTGACGTTGATCAACTGCTCGACTTTGGGTCCCTTGATGTTGAGCGGTGTGCCGCCGTAGTAGAGGAACGGCGTCCCGCTGCTGTCGGACACTGTCAGATATTGCTCCGAAGCCGGCCACGTCGAAAGCTGGACCTCGCAGGGTCCGCCACCCGTCTTGCAAGCCCCGAGCGCGGAACAACCGTTGCTGTCCAGACAGTCGTCGATGTCATAAATCTTGATCTTATTGCTCTGGACAAAGGCCAAGTAATGATCACCGCCCCATGAAATGAAAGCCGGTCCGCGCGTCTGGACACCGAGCGCGGTGCCGTCAAAGCGCCGGATGGCAGAGCTGGGATCATTGGGGTCGCTCAGCTCCCAAATTTCAAGAGGAACGAAGTTGCCATCGGTCGAAACCGTATAAACCTTACCATTAAGAGTCATGACATCGAGATAACGACCGATCGCCTGATTGGGAAGTAGGCCGCGATAAACCCCGCTGCAACCGATACTTTGACTACCCACGCAGGGGGTCGCTAAGTTGCTGGCAGCGGTAGCGTTATAAACCGCGATTCCGGCATTCGTTGCCGCAAACGCGTAGACCACCGTGTTGTGCTTGATGATCCGCACCTGGCTGCTGTCCGTACCGATGTCTTGATAGTGCTGAGAGAAGCCACCCGTGGTGTACTTCCAAATGGATACGCCGACTGGCGACTTGCCAGACACCACAATCAAGTCCGGCTGCCCTGAACCGGGGTCGATTGCAGCGAGGTCTTCGATGAAAGTTAGCTGCTCTGATGGCGGAGGGAATGACAAAAAATGCCCGAGCCATCCATCACGAAAGTGGAGCCGTGCGGGAAACTCCGGATTGGTACCAATATCCCAAGCCTGAATGCCAGCGTTGTAGGCGACATAGAGGATGTTGTCGACGACATCGACCGACTTGAAAAGCTCATGGCCAGAGCTAGCACCAGGGATCGTGATACCACCGATCCGATCGGTGGTATCACGATCTTGCGGTAACGGATTTGGGGTGGTGGACTGCCCCCGCGTTACCCCTCCTGGGCGGAAGTTAGTCGGCCATAGACGGACGGCGCCACCTGCAGTGCAAGACGTCGCCAATCCAGTGCTGCTGCTAACACACTCAGGGACCGGACGAGCCGGCGATTTATCATAGCACTGTGCATAAATCCCTCCAGCGCTGAACATGACAGCGGTAGCTAGGCCGAGATGGGGGAGGATGTTGTTGAGTTCACGGCTCATGAGCATCTCCTGTAGTAAGGACAACCGACGCTTGCGTCTTTCACGCCGCTGCAAGCTTCCTCGTCAAAGGTTGCAGCAGGTGGCCGCAACGAGGGACCGGCAAGCTTGGCACAGCGACCACCTCTCTGAGAACCCGTTCAGGCTCTTTATCCGCTGCGCCCATTATGGTAACACACCATCGCACCACTGTCCAATGCCAGCTTTCAATTGTTCAAAATGAACAGTGATTTTCTCTATTGCCGGGAGGAGTTAGGAAAGCCACACCCAAAGCAAAGCCAGAATTCCCTGGTTCGGACTATGCTCCTGCGCAACCTAGCCAAAAAAGCAACGGCCCTCGATGTCGAGAGCCGCTTTAGAGGTCTAGAATCAATTCCCGGCAGCGACCTACTCTCCCACACAGTCTACCATGCAGTACCATCGGCGCTGAGGGGCTTAACTGCCGTGTTCGGAATGGGAACGGGTG